>JBCDFO010000058.1:0-16710 GCA_039177895.1 Bacteroidota bacterium | reverse complement strand
GGCTCGCTCACGCACGTCGGCTTCGCGCTGATGCTGCTCGGCATCCTCACGTCGTCGTTCTTCAACAGCCCGCTCACCGACGGCCAGGGCGCCTCCGTCGGCGGCGACCGCGACAACTTCATCGTCGAGAAGGGCCAGACGAAGGCCGTCGAGGGCTACACGTTCACCTACACCGGTGAGGGATACAACGAGGAGGGCAAGCCCGTCTATATCCTCGACGTGACGACGCCCTCGGGCCGTGCGTTTGAGGCGCGCAACGTGGTCTACCAGGACTCGCGCGACCAGACGATCCAGAGCCCGCACGTCGACAAGACGTTCATGCAGGACCTCTACATCGCCGTCTACCCGTCGTTCATGTTCGGCCCGACCGAGGAGGAGCAGAACGGCGAGATCCAGCTCAGGCGCGGCGAATCGCGTAGCCTCGGCAACCGGGAGTACGCGCTGCGCTTCGTCGACTATGAACTCGACATCGACGAGGCCGTCGTGGACATCGATCCGGCGACCGTGGACCTCGCGGTGGCTGCACGGCTGGAGTTGACCAACCAGAGCACCGGCGAGACGCGCACGCTGCGGCCGGTCTACGTGATCACCAACGACAACGAGCAGCAGTTCATCCAGAACCGCGTCCTCGACTGGGGCATCACGGTGACGTTCACCGGCATGGAGGTCAACCAGGGCGCGATTAAGCTCGGCATCGACGGCGTCTCAATCCAGCCAGAGGAGTGGATGGTGGTGCAGGCCTACGAGAAGCCGTTCATCAGCATCCTGTGGCTCGGCACGCTGATCCTGCTCGCGGGCTTCACGCTGGCCTCGGTGCGGCGCTTCGGCGAGCAGCGCAGCCGCAAACCCAAGGCCGACGCGTAGCCCTCGTGTCGTCTCTGCTCGCCGGTCGCCGCCTCGCCTTTGCCTACGTAGGCGATGTGACGGGCTCCTCGCGCGCGCTGCGTCAGCTCGCGGCGCTGACCGAGGCCGGAGCGGCGGTGGACGTGCTGGCGTTCGAGACGGCACGCGCGGACGTGCTCCCGGGGGGCGTCCGGCTGCACGCCCTGCCGCGCCCCGACGGCGGTGGCCCCCGTTTCTTCTGGACTGCGCACCGGCAGTTCGTGCAGGCCGCACGCGACCTTGCCACCAGCTCCCGCATCGACCTCTGGCACGCGAGCGACCTCTACACGCTCCCGGCGATGGCCCGCGCCGCACGGCGCACAAACCGTCCGCTCGTCTTCGACAGCCGCGAGCTCTACGCGCACCTCGACGCCACCGAAGACGCTCCGCTGAAACGCTGGCTCTGGACCACCATCGAGCGCCGCCACATCCGGTGCGCCGACCTCGTGCTGACCGTCAACGACACCATCGCGGACCGGCTCGCCGCCGCCTACGGCATCGCGCGGCCGATGGTGCAGCATAACCTCCCGCCCGTCCGAACTGTCGCGCGCACGACGCGGCTCCGCGACGAGCTCGGTATCCCTGATACCACACTGATCCTGCTCTACCAGGGCCTCCTCCGCGTCGGGCGTGGGCTGCCCCAGACACTCGACGCGCTGAGGGACGTGCCCAACGTAGCGCTCGTCGTGATCGGCGAGGGGCCGTTCGAGGACGAGGCTCGGCGGCTGGCGGCGCCGCTCCGTTTTCCCGATGGAGGTGCTCGCGTCCGCTTCGTCCCGTTCACACCGCCGGACGTGCTGCCGACCTACACGGCCTCCGCCGACGTGGGCCTTGTGCTCATCGAGCCGCGCACGGAGAGCCTGAGGCTCAGCCTGCCCAACAAGCTCTTTGAATACCTCGCCGCCGGACTACCCGTCGTCGCGTCGGACCTACCGGAGCTAGGCCGCGTGGTGGACGATCATAGCGTCGGGCTCACGGTGGACGTGAACGACCGTATGGCGCTCGTGGATGCGCTCCAGCACATCGCGCACGACGCTACATTGCGGCGGAAGGCCCTCGCCGCGATTCCGCGCGTGTTCGACGAATTCGATTGGGAACGGGAGAAGGCCGCGTTCGTGGACGTGTACGCTCGGCTGACGGCACCCGGTGCTCCGACGTAAGTCGGCACGATGCGTGTGCGTCTGGCACCGTATCCATACGACCTGCGCAGGGCATACCGTTTCTGCCTCCGCGTTCCCCCCACAGCATCGCCTCCCCATGCTCCGCCCCCTGCTCGCCGCGTCTCTCGCACTTGCCCTCAGCCTGACTGCCTGCGTCCAAGCGCAGGACTCCCCCGACGCCACGGTTGAGGCGGAGGGTCTCATCGCTACGGACCCAGCAGGCGCGCCCGCAGGCGTCGACTGGGTCACGTTCGGTGAGGCCTCGGTCAACGCACCTGCAGAAGGAGACTTCATCCTACTCGCTGGTTACGCGACATGGTGCGGTTGGTGCGACCGCATCGATGCCGATGTGTACGGCGATGAGACGGTGCAGACGTACCTCAACGAGCACTTCCAGTCGGTCCGCGTCAACACGGAAAGCCGCGCCGCGCTCCAGTTCGCCGACGCAACGGTGACGGAGGCGCAGCTTGCCGCCGACCTCGGCATGCGCGGCACCCCGACGACGGTGTTCATGAAGGCGGACGGCTCGCAGCATTGGGTGCTCCCTGGCTACCGCGAGGTCCCCGACTTCATGCTCGCCCTGCGCTACTTCGTGGAGGGCGCGTACGAGTCGATGAGCTTCGGCGAGTTCGTGCAAAGCCAAGACGCCGAGGGCTGATGACGCTCGCCGTCGATTCGCACCCGCTGCTTCACCTCGCCGCGTTCGAGACGACGCTGCAGGCCCCCCTCGGTGAGACACCCTCGCCTGCGTGGCTGACCGAGTTGCTCGCTCTCGATGCCGAGACGCCCGTGGCGCGCTCGGAGACGATTCGCACTACCTCACGCGACTTGCTGCGGCACGGCGGCTACAAGCCCACTGGGCGCGGGAAGCCTGCCTCGGAATACCTCGTGCGCGCTGCCGAGAACGGCAAGCTCGGCTCGATCAACGCCGTCGTAGACGCCTGCAACGTCGTCTCGCTGCACAGCGGTCTGCCCATCAGCGTCGTGGACCTCGACCGCGCGACTGCGCCGTTCCGGGTCGGCGTTGCCGAACAGGGCGCGCGCTACGTGTTCAACGCGAGCGGCCAGACCATCGACCTAAGCGGCCTGCTGTGCCTCTTCGACGATGAGGGGCCGTGCGCGAACGGCGTCAAGGACAGCCAGCGCACAAAGACGCACGATGCCACGCGCCGGACGCTCTCCCTTGTCTGGGGACACCGCGATCTCGCTGGGCACGTCGATGCCGCGACGGCGTGGTACCGGAGTCTGCTGGAGCGACTGGGTGCCTCTACGGATGCGGCCGTGTCGCCGTGAGGCGGTGATGCCGTGCCCCTGTACGCTCCTCCGCCCCTGAACTGTGCGCGTCTCCATCATCATCGTGACCTGGAACGGGCGGGCGCTGCTGGAGCGCTGCCTCCCGTCCGTCCTCGCGACCGAGTTTGATGGGCTAGAGGTCGTCGTTGCGGATAACGCTTCCACCGACGACACCGTGGCATGGCTCGCGGCAACGCATCCAGAAGTACGCGTCATCGCGCATCCCGAGAACTGGCTCTTCGCGCGCGGCAACAACGAAGCGATCCGGCAGACTGCTCTGGACACGGCGCCGAGCGACTACGTCTGCCTGCTCAACAACGACGTGGAGGTGCCGCCAGACTGGCTCGCGCCGCTCGTCCGCGTCCTCGACACAATGCCCGACGTGGCCGCCGTTCAGCCGAAGCTCCTCCAGCACGGCGACCGGACGCGGTTCGAGTATGCCGGAGCCAGCGGTGGCTTCCTCGACGCAGTCGGCTACCCGTTCACACGGGGGCGGCTCTTCGACACGCTGGAACCGGACACGGGGCAGTACGACGACGCCCGCGATGTCTTCTGGGCCTCCGGCGCGGCGCTGCTGCTGCGGCGCTCGGCGCTCGACCCTGATGCTGGTGGCGTAGGCTTGCTCGACGAGGCGTTCGGGATGCACATGGAGGAGATCGACCTGTGCTGGCGGCTGTGGCGAGCGGGGTGGCGCGTCCGCGTGGAGCCGAGCGCCGAGGTCTACCACATCGGAGGCGCGTCGCTCCCACAGGGCGATCCGCGCAAGGCGTACTTCAACTTCCGCAACAGCCTCTTGATGCTGTTCAAGAACCTCCCGCCCCGCGCTTGGCTCGCGACGTTCCCCTGCCGCCTCGCCCTGGACACGCTCGCTGCGACCCGAGCGCTCACCGCAGGCCGACCGCGCGAAGCCGCTGCCATCGCCCGCGCCTACCTCGACGCACACCAGATGCGGGCGACGTACCTCGACCAACGTCCAGCATCCTCTCCCGTCACGCTCCCCTACCGCGGCTCCATCGCACTCGACTACTTCCTGCGCAAGCGTCAGCGGTTTGCCGACCTACCAGCGGAGCGGTTCAGTCGGCTGCCTTCGCCTCCTCCCGAGGAGACCGCCGCACGATGACGACGGCGAGGGAAACGAGCACGACGACCATGCCCGCGAACGCGAGCGCGCCCGGGACTTCCTGGAAGAACACATAGGCAAGCAGCGAGGCGATGGCGGGCTCGGTGAGCGTGAGCAGGCCGAGCATCGCGGCTGAGATGTAGCGCACCGCGTAGTTGAACGAGCCGTGGCCGAGGATCTGCGGGAAGAGCGCCATCACGAACGTCCACCCGATCACGTTGAGCGGGGCACTCAGCGGCGCGCTGGTCACGAGCGCGCCCGTCAGCGCCGTCAGCATGGCGACAACGTTGAGCGGAAAAAGGTAGGCAAGGAACGACACCCGCTGCCGCACAGCCCGCCCGATCACGATGTAGACCGCGAACATGGCCGCGGCGCTGAGGGCAAGCCCGTTGCCGAGCCACGCACGCGGGAAGACACCTGCCCCAGCATCGCCCGCGCCGATCAGCACGGCTCCGACGAGCCCGACCAGGATGGCGATCCACGTCCGCAGCGCCGGCCGCTCGCCGAGCGCCACAATCCCGAGCACAGCGATAAAGAGCGGGCTCATCGTCACGAGGACCGTCGCGCTCGCCACCGAGGTGTGGTAGAGCGAGGTGATCCAGAGGATGAAGTGCAGCCCGAGGAAGACGCCTGCCGCCCCCACCAGCAGCCAGTCGCGGCGCGTGAAGACGTGCCAATCCGCACGCGCGCGGGGAACGACGGGCAGCAGCAGCGTCACGGCCCACATCGTCCGCCAGAGCGCTACCGTGAGCCCCTCCGCGTCGGAGGCGAACCGGATCAGGACGCCCGCCGACGAGATCGAGACGAGCCCGACGAACAGCGCCCCCCAGACGTGCCGAGGCACCGATGCGCTGGCGTCCGCAGTTGGGACCACAGCGTCTGGGGCAGCCTCGGGGTCGCGCGCGGCCATCGCTAGCGCAGCCGGTCCATCGACTTCACGAGCGCAATGTCGGCAGCCACACCGCGCTTCGCGAGCCAGATGAAGACGTACGCCACGATGGGCAGCGTCAGGCTCCAGTAGGTGAGCAGCCACTCGGCGGGCGGTCCTGCCTCGGCGTCGCTGAACGTGAGCCCGATGGCGACCACCACCACCGCCACGAGCGCGAGGACGAGCCACTGCGCGAGCGTCACGACACGCATCTGCTGGGCGCGCTGTTTATAGAGCAGGATGCTCGCGAACGTGACCACGGCCGTCATGCCGCCCAGCACGTAGGCCGTCGTGGAGAACCAGCCGAGCGCCGTGATCGGGCCGACGGTCCAGGCGGCGCTGAGCGCGAGGAAGACGGCCAGGCACACCCCAGCCAGCAGGAGAAAGATGGTCTGTTTACGCTGAAGCATCGGCGGTCGACGGGCACGAGAGGGAGCAAACGCAGAGAGCCTGACCGAAGCCAGGCTCTCTGGAAAGCTACGCGTGGGCCTGCAGCCGTGCGCTGAGGGCGCGTGAAAGTGCGACCTCGACGGGGCCGCGTCAGTTCGACAGCTCGCGCCGCGTCGAGTAGTTGATGCGGAGCGCCTGCGCCTGACGCAGCTCCTGCTGCACGTCGTAGAGAAGCCCCGTCTCGGCGTCGGAGTCCACCTTCAGCGAGACGATCATGCGTGGCTCCTCCTGGAGCTTGCGGTACATCGTGTCGCGGATCGTGTTGACGTCCTCCACGAGCGCGTCGTCGATCTGCACAGCGGGCTGGCCTTCGAGCTCGCCCTGCTTCGCCTCGCCGATGTAGACGTACGAGACGAGCCGCTTCTGCTCGATCTTCTCGATGGCCTCGGCGTCCGGGAGGACGTTCTGCACGAGCAGCGTCACCTCGCGGAGGACCGTCGTCACCATGAAGAAGATGAGCAGCATGAAGATGATGTCCGGCAGCGATGCGGTTGGGATCTCCTGCTTGGTGCTGGCCTTCTTTTTAAATCGTCCCATGAGGGTGGCTGAATCGGTAAGTGCGTTCGTCGTAGAAATCAGACGTCGTGGGGGTCGGGGCAGCGCGTAGCGGCGCGGTCAGCCGCCGGTGCCCGCATCCGGCTCCGCGAGCGAGATCTTGATCGGGTACTTCTCGGAGACCTGATCTTCCTGGTCGGGTCCGAGACGCTCCTTGTAGGTCGCGTAGTCCGGCGTGCCAAACGTGCTGCGGGCGTAGTCGTCGCGGATATCGACGTAGGCGCTACGAAGCTCGTCGAGTACGTCAACGTACATCTCGTAGCTCGCCTGTCGCTCCGTCTTGAACGAGACGATGGAGAGGCGCGGCGACTCCCCGTAGTTAGGGTCTCGCCCTTCGTTGGTGACGTGGCGGATGACCTCCTGGCGGATGTCACCGAGCGTCATGAACTCGCCCTCCACGAGCACGTCGCCTTGCGCGTTGACGAGCACCGTGAGGAGGTTGCGGTCCTTGATCTCGGGCGGCTCCGACTCCTCTTCGAGCGGCGGCGGGAGCTCCATGTAGATCCCTGTGTCCACATCGATGGTGGTGGTCACGAGGAAGAAGATCAGCAGCAGGAACGCGATGTCGGCCATCGACGAGGTCGGGATCTCGGCCTCGCGGGTGGTGCGGCGTTTGAGCAGGGGCATGATCAGGTCAGGTTGAGGCGAGCGGGGCGCACAGCAGGTCCGGCGAGGGCCTTACTTGAAGAAGCCACGGGCAGTCGTGACCAGCAGGCCAACGGTACCGAGGCCGAGCATCGTGAGCGCGGTCATCATCACCGCGTAGCCCCCCGGTCCGACCGAGTAGCTACCATCGGCCTTCTGGAGCGTCGCCAGGAAGTCCGCTGGGGCGATGAAGTAGAAGATGACGAAGATGAGCAGCGGCACGGCGATGATTCCGAGCGTGAGCGGGCTCGACTTGCCGCGCGACAAGTTCAGGCCACCGAAGCCGACGATGAGCAGCGCGCCGATACCGATCAGCGCGAGGCACACGTAGATGATGATGGGAGCGAATTCCATGAGAGCAGGGGGCTGTTACGGGCTGAGAGACGCCCCCGGTCAGACACGCACGGCAGACGCCGGGACTGACCGGGGGACGCACGTTCTCTCGGAGGACGGCAGGAACTTCGGGCTTAGGAGCCAGACTCGATCTGCCCTGGCGTCGAGGTAGCGATGCTGTCGCGCACCGGACGGCCCATCTGCATCATGGCGAGCGCGTCGATCAGCTCGACCGAGGCCTCTTCCATCTCGACCACGATGCGGTCGATCTTGGAGACGCAGTAGTTGTAGAACACCTGCAGGATGATGGCCACGATGAGGCCACCGACCGTCGTGAGGAGGGCGACCTTAATACCCCCGGCCACGAGGCTCGGCGAGATGTCGCCTGCCTGCTCAATGGCATCGAAGGCCTCGACCATTCCGACGACCGTCCCGAGGAAGCCAAACATCGGGGCGAGCGAGATGAAGAGCGAGAGCCACACGAGGCCGCGCTCGAGGAAGCTCATCTCGATGGAGCCGTAGGAGACGACCGCCTTCTCGACGGCGTCGATGCCCTCGTCGTAGCGGAGGAGGCCCGCCTGCACGACCGAGGCGACCGGGCCGCGCTGGTTGGCGCAGACTTCCTCGGCCGCGGAGATACCGCCGCTCTCCAGCGCGTCCTTGACGCTGCGGATGAACTTGCGGGTGTTGATGTCGGCGCGGTTGAGGGTGATGATGCGCTCGAACGCGATGGCGAGGCCGATCACGAGCGAGATGAGCACCGGCCACATCCAGGGGCCGCCTTCGTTGAAGCGCTTGACGAGTTCGTTGGCGAACGTGCCATCGGCGGCGGCTTCCTGTAGCAACAGCAGCGCGTAGTATTTCATGCGGTTACCTCCGAGAGGATATACGTGTCCAGAGAGCGTGGGTGAACGAGACGGAACCGGGCCCGATGATCCCAAGGCGGGAGGCGGTACGGCGGGCGTGAATTCCAGACTCCAATATGACGAATAGCTCCCACATTGTCAACGCGGCCACGGGGCAACGCGGCGCGCCTCCGTCTTTCGACGGGCCTTCCGGCGGCGGGCCTACCAGACACAGCGCGGGCGGCGAAGTTGCCCTCGCCGCCCGCGATTTCTCGGGACCGATGCCTGCGATCTGTAGAGACTGGCGGGCCCGCGCAGGCTACCGCGCCGAGGCGCGCATCTCCGCGAGGTCGCCCACGGCGGGCCACAGTTGGCGCGCCTCTTGGAAGGTGCGGTCCACCTCCTGGATCACTGGGTAGAACGCGTCCACGCCGTAGAGCCGCCGCGCGAGGAACGCCTTGATCCGCGCCTCTACGTCGCCGCGCTCCGCTGCGAGTTGCTCGCGCACGAACACTGCCTCGGCCCCCTCCTCTTCCTCCGGCTTCGCGTCTACGACGGGCACGCCCTGCTCGTCGGCGTAGGCGAGGAACGCCTGCCAGAGGTCGTCGCCGAGGTCGTACTCGCGTATGAAGGCGCGCTCGCGGTCGGCCCACTCCGCTCGGAAGGCTGGCGTCGCGTCGAGGTAGTCACGGGCGAACTGGCTGTCGAGGCTCTGGCGGATCACGGTGCGGAGCGTCGCCCCGGCGGAATCCGGCACCACGACATAGTCAGGGAGGATGCCGCCGCCGCCGAAGACCGGGCGACCCGCGTCCGTCTTGAAGCGGAGGCTATCCGGGTAGGCCGCGCCGAGGTCGGTCGAGGGCAGCACGGAGCCGCCCGATTCGAGCACCGCCTCGATCTCGCCTTCGCGGACGGCGAGCTTGCCCTCGTAGTAGTCCTCCGCGTCCGCGCCGAGGTCGTAGGCTGTCTGAATGAGACGCCCGCTCGGCGTGTAGTACCGTGAGATGGTCATCTGGAGGACGGCGCCGTCGTTGAGTTGGAACTGCTGCTGGACGAGGCCCTTGCCGAAGGTGCGCCGCCCGACGATCACCGCGCGGTCGTGGTCCTGCAGCGCGCCCGCCACGATCTCGCTCGCCGAGGCCGAGTTCTCATCCACGAGCACGATCACGGGCTTGCCCTCGAACGTGCCGCCCGGCGTGGCGGTGTACTCGCGGTTGTAGGCCACGTGGCGGCTGTCGGTGTAGACGATCATCTCGTCGCCCGGCAGGAACTCGTCCACGATCTTGACGGCTTCGCCCATGTAGCCGCCGACGTTGCCGCGCAGGTCGAAGATGAGCCGCTCCATGCCCTGGCCGCTGAGGTCGGTCATGGCGGTCATGAACTCGTCGTAGGTCGTGCGGGCGAAGCGCTGGAGCTTGATGTAGCCCGTCTCGTCATCGACCATGTGCGCGGCGACGAGCGTGTTGAGCGGGATGTCGTCGCGCGTGATGGTGAAGTCGAGCGGCTCGCGGAAGCCACGGCGGCGGACGCTCACCTCGACCTGCGTGCCCTTGGGGCCTTTGAGGTAGCGCTGGACGAGGTCGCTGGAGAGCCCGAGCGCCGTCGTATCGTCGATGGTGAGGATGCGGTCACCGGGTTCGAGGCCCGCCTCCTCGCTCGGCCCGCCAACGATGGGCCGCAGCACGGCGAGCGTGTCCTGCCCGTCCTGCCCGTCGATGAACTCATAGTAGATGCCGATGCCCTGGAACGACGCATCGAAGTTCTCGCGGACACTGCGCATCTCCTCAGCGTCGATGTAGACCGAGTGCGGGTCGAGCCCTTCGATCATCCCGAGGATGGCGTCCTCCGCGAGGTCGGCCGAGTCCACGCGGTCGACGTAGTTGCGCGTGACGTAGCTGTAGGCCTCTTCGAGCTTCTTGAGGTTCTGGTAGGGATCGTCGCTGGAGACGGCGTCGCGGACCTGCATGCCGAGCAGGAGACCGACGAGGAGGATACAGGTGGCGGCGAGGACGAGGGTTCGGGTGTTGCGCATCAGCGAGGCACGCGGGGCGTGAGTGAACAGGAGGGCCCGGGCGTTCGGGCGCGGAGGGTCGTTAAAGCACCGAGCAAGGCACAGGTTCTATGCCAGAGAACCCACGAGGGTCGGCCTTTCGCATCCCGCCCCGCCCTACGCGCGCCGAACGGCGGTGTTACGACGACGAGCCGCTGCATACCGCGCTAGGCGGTGATCCAGGTGCTCCAGAAAAAGCAGCCTGGGCAAACCCGGTCACGGTACCTCCCCCTGCGGAGCAGAGAGCTTTCGCTCAGTCGAAGAGGTTCGAGATGCGCTGCCGCTCGATGGCACGCGTGGCCGTCTCGCCGCAGGCGCGGACGGCGTGGAAGAGGTGCTGGAAGCGCGCGTCGTCTGCGACGCCTGCCTGCCAGCGTGCATAGATCTGCTGCGCAATCACGGCGAGCTTGACGAGGCCGTAGACGTAGTAGAACACCACGTTCCCGACGGGCCGCCCGGTCGCGGCCTCGTACTGCATCACGAACTCCTCGCGGGTCGGCGTACCGGGCCACGTCGTCGGGCTGACGCGGAGTTGCTGGAGCACCGGGTGGTCGCCGGCCTCGATCCAGTAGCCAAGCGTGCTGCCGAGGTCCATGAGCGGGTCGCCGACGGTCGACAGCTCCCAGTCGAGGATCGCCCGGATCTGCGTAAGGTCGTCCGGGTCGAGGATGAGGTTGTCGTGCTTGAAGTCGTTGTGGATGAGCGACGCCGCAGACGCGCTGTCGTACGACTCGCCCGGCTGGTGCTCGTTGAGCCAGGCACACGCGCGGTCGATGTCGGGCACCGGATCGGTCTGCGCCCGCTGCCAGCGCTGCGTCCAGCCCTCGACCTGGCGCCGGACGTAGCCCTCGGGCTTTCCGAACTCCGCCAGCCCGATCGTCTCCAGGTCGAGGCCGTGTAGCATGGCGAAGGTGTCCACCAACGTCTTCGCGATGCCCGCGACCGTCGCGGCGTCCGGGATGTCGGTGGTCGTGCCGCGCAGGATGGCACCGTGGACGCGCTCCATCACGTAGAACGGCGCTCCGATGACGTTCCCGAAGCCATCATAGGCGAGCGGCTTCGGGACCGGGAGGTGCCCGTGCAGCTTGTCGAGCATCATCCACTCCCGCGTCATGTTGTGGCCGCCCTGCACGTCTGCGCCGACGGGGGGACGCCGCACCACGAGTTGGAGTGGGCCTCGCTTCTCGTCGTCAATGATGACGCGATAGGTCAGGTTGGAGAAGCCATGCGGGAACTGACCGATCGTCGCAGGGCCTCGCAGCCCTAGGGTGCGCTGGAGATAGGCGTGGAGCTTCTCGACGTTGAACGGGAAGGGAGCAGCAGACGAGTGCGAGGACATCGAGCACATCGGTTAGAGCGAACAGGTGGCGGGCGCGCAAGCATGGTACCGACGCTTGCCCGAACACCGCGCCCGTATCATGCAGACGCCCCTCTTGCCCCACGGCATTCCCACGGCTGCCCCCGCTTTTCGTCGTCGCTATGGCTTCCACCCCGCTGCCTTTCGCCCCCGCTCTGTATGCCGCCCGCCGCGCTCGCCTCGGAGCCATGCTCGCTGCTGACGGCCAGCGCGGGCTCGTCGTGCTCCCCGGCAATCCGCCCAGCCCGATGAACTACGCGTGCAACGTCTACGGCTTCCGTCAGGATGGGACGTTCCGCTACTATTTCGGCCACGACCTCCCCGACCATGTCGGCGTGATCGACCTCGACACGGGAGCCGCCACGCTGTATGGTCCTGAAGCGTCGCTGGACGACGTGGTGTGGGAGGGGCCGCAGCCGTCGCTCACCGCCCGCGCCGAAGCCGTCGCCGCCGAGGCCTCAGCCACCCCCGGCGACCTCGGCCCGGCCGTGCTCGCCGCCATCGACGCGGACCGGCCGGTCCACATCGTACCCCCCTACCGCGAGGCCGTCCGGCAGCGGCTTGCTGCGCTCCTCGGCACGCTGCCGGACGCCCTTGGCGGCTTCGTCTCCGAGCCGCTCATCCACGCCATAGTCGGGCAGCGCTCGGTGAAGTCGGACGCCGAAGTCGCCGAGATCGAGAACGCGCTGGCCGTCGCGAACGCGATGCACCGGCTGGCGATGCGCAACGCGAAGCCGGGCACGGCGGAGTGGGAGACGGCAGGCTGGATGCGCGGCGCGGCGCTCGCGGGCGGCGGCGACGTGGCGTTCCCGATCATCCTCACCGCGCGCGGCGAGACGCTCCACAACCACCCGACGGCCTACGCGCTCCGCCGGGGCGACCTCGTCCTCGCCGACGCCGGGGCCGTCGCGCCGTCGGGCTATGCCTCCGACATCACCCGCACGTTCCCCGCAACCGGCACCTTCTCCGAGCCGCAGCGGATGATCTACGAGGCCGTCCTCTCTGCTCAGACCGCGGCCCTCGACGCCATCGCGCCCGGCGTGTCGTTCCGCGACGTGCACCTCATCGCAGCGCGGCGTCTTGCGCAGGCGCTCACGGCGCTCGGCCTCATGCGCGGCGACCCCGAGGAGGCCGTCGATGCCGGGGCGCATGCGCTCTTCTTTCCCCACGGCCTCGGCCATATGATGGGCCTGGACGTGCACGACATGGAGGCCCTCGGCGAAGACCACGTCGGTTATGACGACGAGGTCACCCGCAGCGACCAGTTTGGGCTCTCGGCCCTGCGTCTCGGCCGACGGCTCCAGCCCGGCTTCGTACTCACCGTCGAGCCCGGGTGCTACTTCATCCCGGCGCTCGTCGCAGCGTGGAAGGCCGAGGGCAAGCACGCCGCCTTCCTCGACTACGCCGAGATCGACCTCTACCTCCAGATGAACGACGGCCGCGGCTTCGGCGGCGTCCGCATCGAGGACGACGTGCTCGTGACTAACGACGGGCTGCGCGTGCTCGGCCCGGCGATTCCGAAGACGGTCGCCGAGGTGGAGGCGGTCTGCGGCGAGATGGGCGGCGGCCTGTAGCAGAGGCTGTGCGACTGACACACTGCTGGCACCGGGCGGGGCTACGCTCGCGAGGCTTCATCGTGCGCTAACCTCGGCGGCGGAACGCGTGGTTTTCAGTGCGGGTTGAAAGTTCGTTCTGCCCGAGCCACCCGCCGCGCGCCCCACCCGCGCTCTCACCCTCCGCCCCGAGTCTGCATGGACGACCGGATCATCATCCGCGGTGCCCGCGAGCACAACCTCCAGAACGTCGACCTCGACCTGCCGCGCAACGCGCTCGTGGTGTTCACCGGCCTGAGCGGGAGCGGCAAGTCGTCGCTCGCCTTCGACACGATCTACGCCGAGGGCCAGCGGCGCTACATGGAGAGCCTGAGCGCCTACGCGCGGCAGTTCCTCGGCCAGATGGAGCGCCCCGACGTGGACTTCATCGACGGCCTCAGCCCCGTCATCGCTATCGAGCAGAAGACGGTCAGCCGCAACCCGCGCTCGACGGTCGGGACGGTGACGGAGATCTACGACTTCCTGCGGCTCCTTTTTGCACGCGCGGGCACGGCGTATTCGTACGAAACCGGCAACCGCATGGTGCGGCAGTCGGACGACGAGATCATCGACCAGATCGTGGCACTCCCCGAGGGCACGAAGCTTTCGATTCTGGCTCCGGTCGTGCGTGGGCGCAAGGGGCACTACCGCGACCTCTTCGAGCAGATCGCCAAGCAGGGCTTCGAACGCGTCCGGGTCGATGGGAAGAGCCGGCCCATCGTGGCTGGGATGAAGGTGGACCGCTACAAGATCCACGACATCGAAGTCGTGGTGGACCGGCTCAAGATCAAGGAGGGCATCCGTCCGCGCGTGGCGCAGTCGGTCGAGGTCGCGCTCGGGATGGGCGGCGGCTCGCTCATCGTCGAGATCGCCGAAGACCATGGAGACGTGACGGCAGGCGACCGGCTGATGAGCCGCCACCTCACCGACCCCGCGACGGGGTTGAGCTACGACGACCCCTCGCCAAACACGTTCAGCTTCAACTCGCCCTACGGCGCGTGCCCGCACTGCTCGGGCCTCGGCACCGTCCGCGCCATTGACCGCGACCTCGTGGTTCCAAATCCGGAGAAGACGATCGCGCAGGGGGCCCTCGCGCCGCTCGGCAAGCCGCGCGACATTTGGACGTTCGCCCAGCTCGAAGCCGTCGCGCAGGCCTACGGGTTCGACTTCGAGACGCCGTGGCAAGACCTCACCGAGAAGCAGCAGACGGTGATCCTGAGCGGCGCGGGCGACGAGCAGTTCGACATCGTCTACCAGTACAAGGGCCGCGAGGTCAAGTACGAGCACCGCTTCGGCGGCGTGATCCAGCACATTGAGCACACGCGCGAGAACACGTCGAGCAAGAAGCAGCGCGAGTGGGCAGACGCGTTCATGCGCCAGCAGCCGTGCCCCGAGTGCGGCGGCGGGCGGCTCAACCCCATCGCGCTCAGCTACAAAATCGGCGACCCCAACGGCGAGGAAGCCAACATCGACGACCTCGTCAAGCAGGACCTCCGCGGGCTGCGTGCCTTCTTCGACCGCGTGCAGTTTGCCGAGCGGCAGGCGCTCATCGCCGCGCCCATCGTGAAGGAGATCCGCGAGCGCCTCGACTTCCTCCTCAACGTCGGCCTCGACTACCTCACCCTCGACCGGCCCGCGCGGACGCTCTCGGGCGGCGAGAGCCAGCGCATCCGCCTCGCCACGCAGATCGGCACGCAGCTCACGGGCGTCCTCTACGTCCTCGACGAGCCGTCGATCGGCCTGCACCCACGCGACAACGACCGGCTGATCGGCTCGCTCGAAAACCTCCGCGACCTCGGCAACTCGGTCCTCGTCGTGGAGCACGACCGCGAGATGATCGAGGCCGCCGACTTCGTGGTCGACATCGGCCCCGGCGCGGGCGAGTATGGCGGGACGATCCTCGCTGCCGCCGAACCCAGCAAACTGCCTCGGAATGGCGAGGCGAGCCTGACGACGGCCTACCTCCTCGGCGACCGCCGCATCCCGCTCCCCGACGACCGCCGCGCGGGCACGGGCGAGACGCTCCGCCTCACCGGCGCGCGCGGGCACAACCTCCAGGACGTCGACCTCGACCTCCCGCTCGGCACGTTCACCTGCGTCACGGGCGTCTCCGGCTCGGGCAAGTCGAGCCTCATCAACCAGACGCTCTACCCGGTCCTCGCGGCGCACTACCATCGCGCGCAGGCCGTCCCCCTCCCCTACCGCGACATCGAGGGGCTGGAGCACATCGACAAGGTCATTGCCATCGACCAGGCCCCCATTGGGCGGACGCCGCGCTCGAACCCCGCGACCTACACGGGCCTGTTCTCGCTCATCCGCGACCTCTTCGCGCGGACGCCCGAAGCGCAGCTGCGCGGCTACAAGCCGGGGCGGTTCTCGTTCAACGTGAAGGGCGGGCGCTGCGAGACGTGCGGCGGCGCGGGCGTGGTGAAGCTGGAAATGAACTTCCTGCCGGACGTCTACGTGGAGTGCGAGACGTGCAAGGGCAAGCGCTACAACCCCGAGACGCTCGACGTGCGCTTCAAGGGCAAGAACATCGCGGAGGTGCTCGCAATGCCCGTCTCGGATGCGCTCGTGTTCTTCGAGAATGTCCCCCGCATCGCGCGCAAGCTGCGCACGCTCGACGCCGTGGGCCTCGGCTACATCCGCCTCGGGCAGGCCGCGACGACGCTTTCGGGCGGCGAGGCGCAGCGCGTGAAGCTCGCCAAGGAGCTCTCGCGCCCCGGCACCGGCCAGACGCTCTACATCCTCGACGAGCCCACGACGGGCCTCCACTTCGAGGACATCCGGCACCTGCTCGCTGTCCTGAAGGCGCTCGTGGACAAGGGCAACACGGTCCTCGTGATCGAGCACAACATGGACGTGGCGAAGGTGGCCGACCACATCGTGGACCTCGGCCCCGACGGCGGCGCGGGCGGCGGGCGCATCGTGTTCACGGGTACGCCCGAGCAACTGGCGCAAGCCGACACGGCCACGGCGCGCTTCATGCGTGAGGAGCTCGCCCGCCACGCGAGCGGGGACGGTGCCGCCGACGTCTCCATCGACCTCGACGACCTGCTCAGCGAGGACAACGCCGACGTGCCGGATGAGGAGGAGTAGAGGTGTGGACGTGTGACGGCGTGCACGAGCAGACGTTCTCGTTCACCCGGTCAGGCGATCGTACTCCGCATGAGACCCGATCCAGAACCAGTACAGGTCGCCGTCCTCCTCAATCGCCAGCGCTCGGTAGCCCCGGCCAACCCGGACGGACCACAGGGGCGGGTCGTGGTTTGCAAGCTCCTTGAAGTGGAGCGAGGGGTGGCGTGGGTCGTCTTCCAGCAGCCGGTAGTTCTTCCGCGCCAGCTTCTGGACAGATTCCGGCAACACGTCGAATCGTTTCCAGAATCCCGCCGTCGTCCGGTGGTTCATGGGAGCGGACGGATCCGACCGGCTGCGATGTCCTCCTGGGCCTCGGCGACGAGCGCATCGAGGCGTCCCGCTTTAGCATCCGCTTCGATCTG
>JBCDFO010000057.1:0-16716 GCA_039177895.1 Bacteroidota bacterium | reverse complement strand
CGACCTCGACGACACGAGCAGCTTCGGGCCGGAGACGATCACGCTCTTCCCGACGAACGACGGCGTCTACCGATACAGCGTCCACAACTACACCGACCAGTCCAGCAACGGGGCCCTGGGCATCGCCGGGGCGCTCGACGATGGCCAAGCTGCGCGGGTAGAGGTCTACGCGGGCGACGCGCTCGTGCGCAGCTACCGCGCGCCGGCCGCGAGCGCAGGCGATGGCAACACCTGGCGCGTCTTTGAAATGACGGTTGACGGCGACAACGTGACCTTCTCCGGGGACCAGCCCGGTGGCCTGGACTACGTCGATGCCAGCGGTGCTAGTGACCTCAGCACGTTTATTCAGGGGGGCTGGCCTGTGAAGGGCGCGGCCCACTGACCCCGTCCGCTCTTGCCCTGACCCAGCAGGCTGCTGCGCGATGGCGCGGCAGCCTGCGCTTTTTTCGCCAGCCTAGGCCTCCGTGACCGTATGTGCCTCCAGCGTGGCGAGGTCCACCACCTCCAGCGCCTTCGCGTGCGTCGCCTCCAGCACGACGGGCGGCGCGACCCCGGCTGCGAGCGCCTCGGTCCAGCGCAGCACGCAGAGGCACCAGCGGTCGCCCGGCTTGAGGCCCGGGAAGCCATACGCCGGGATCGGCGTCGAGAGGTCGTTGCCGCGCGCCTTCGTGTAGGCAAGGAACGCCTCCGTCACGACAGCGCAGACGACATGCGTGCCGCGGTCCTGCGGGCCCGTGCGGCAGTCGCCCGTGCGGAAGAAGCCCGTCAGCGGGTCCACGCTGCACGGTCCGAGCGGCGTCCCGAGAACGTTAAGAGGCAATGGGTCAGTAGACATGGCAGCAAGGGTGGTGCGAGAAAGGGACGGAGGGAGAGCGGCAAGACCGAGAGACCTCCTGACGCACGATCTACGGGAGCAGGCCTTCACGTCGAGCCTCGCCTATTCCGACCGGGGCCCCCACCGATAGGCTTGTCTCTCCCAACGCAGTCGGCGCGGAGCCACCGGGAGTTCGGCCCTCAGCGGAGCTCCCTGGTCCTCTGAGAGGCCGAGGTCCAGATAGTCTGCTATGATCTCCAGTTCCACATCGCGGGTTTCCGCCTTCACCTGCATGCGCAGGGGCAAATCCAGAGCCGTCAGCGAAGGCGCGGTGCTTTGCGCTACCGCTGCCGAGGAAAAGAAATCGCCCCAGTTCACCGCAGGCAGGCTCCCCGCGCTTCGGTCGACGACTCCGCTGGCGTCAACTTCCAGCACAGCCCACCGATTGTACCGGCAGCAATGGTCGTCGTGGCTGTGCAGCACCAGCACCCAGATGCTGCCCGCGGCCTGCTCCAACTCCAGGAAGTCGTAGCTGAGTCCGTCGTCGCCACCCGTGCGGCGGAGGCGGATATGGGTCTCGGGGTGGGTCGTTGCCTCGTTTTCCCAGCCCCAGCCCTCTGCTACAGAAAGCGGAGTCCCGCTCAGAAGCTGCTCCATTTGCGCATCCGTCAGGGCTTCCAGGCCCGGCCCCTCGTCAAAGGGATTGCTGCGGAGCGAGTCCGGCAAGTGCAGCAGCGCCGCCGCCAGGTCTGTCGGTGGCCTCATGTTGCCTCGATGCTCGTAGGCTGCACTCGTGGACACGAGGAACACGGCTAAGAGCAGGCTCAGCCTCGCCCCACGCCTTCGGTTGATGTACCGTGTCCTACCCATCGACGGGTACGCCAGCGAACGAAGCCACGGCGCATCGGTGCTGCACAGCGCGGGCAGGGTGCCTGGGAAATGGAGAGGTCATACTCGGAGGCGCTCGGGCTCGAAGACGTAGGTGTCCAAGACGGCGTTGTAGTCCTTCACGATCCGTTGCAGGAACGCCTCGGGCGGCATCGCGACGGGCTCGATGCCGAGCTTGCGCTCGATGGCGCCCTTGGCACGGCGGGCGATCTGGTCGACCTGCCCGGCACGGCCGTCGCGGCCACGCCGCCCGTCGGTGCGGAGGCGCGTGAGCACGTCGCGCACGGTCTGGACATCGGCGTCGGAGAGGAACTCGACCTCGGGGAAGGCGGGCGTGTGCTGCTCGCCGAGGCGGCTGTAGATCGTGTCGGCGAGGCGGGTACGCTGTTTCGTACGCACGACGGTCGTCCCGGCAGCGAGGTCGCCGAGGCGCTGCCCGCGCTGCGTGACCGCGACGGCGATGATCGCGCCGACGCCGGAGAGCGCGAGGATCTCGACGATGCGCAGCAGCCAGCGGAGGAGGTAGTCGCCCAACCCCGGCGCGCTGCCGTCGAGACGCACGACGCGCAGGCTGAGCGCCATCTTGCCGATGCTCCGCCCGCCGAGCACGATCTCCGAGACGAGGTGATAGCACACGACTGGCAGATAGACGATGAGGGTATACGTAGCCCAGCCAAGGCGCACCCCGAGTGTGCCGAAAAGCCAGATGACGCCTATCAGGTACGCAATGGCGATGAGCGTGTCGAGCAGCCAGGCGAGCAGGCGCGGCCCCACGCCCGCTGCGGGCAGCGCGAGCGGCACGTTGAGCGCGGTCGGGATCGGGACGGGGGGCACGGTGCGAAGCGATTAGCTGTGGGCTCTTGGCTGTTGGACAGCGGGAAGGTAGGTTCGGAGCGCGCCCTCAGCCCCATCTGCGTGCGTGGACGCCAACAGCCAACCGCTATCAGCCAACAGCCTGCACCGTGCGCGAAGTCACCTTCGTCCGCCAAAACGCCGAGACGTGGCAGGCGCTCGACGCCACCCTCGCCGAGCGCGACGTCGCCCCGGGTGCGCTCGCCGACGCCTACGTGCGCCTCCTCGACGATCTCGCCTACGCCCGCACGTTCTACCCCCGCTCGCCCACGACGCGCTACCTCAACGACCTCGCAGGGCGCGTCCACAGCCGCCTCTACCGCACCCGCCGGGAGGCCCGCGGCCGCGTTGCGCGCTTCTGGGCGGAGGAACTCCCGCGCGTCGTCTATGCCGAGCGTCGCCCCCTGCTCGCCGCCGCCGCGCTTTTCCTCACAATGATCGCCATCGGCGTCGTCTCCACGTTTGGCGACCCCGGCTTCGTGCGGCTCATCCTCGGCGACGCCTACGTCAACATGACTCTCGCTAACATCGAGGCGGGCGACCCGATGGCGGTCTACAAAAAGATGCACCAGGTCGATATGACCTTCGGCATCACGGTCAACAACGTCCGCGTTTCGTTTCTCGCCTTCGCAGGCGGGCTGCTAGCCGGCCTCGGCACGGCCTACATCCTCGTCGTCAACGGCGTGATGGTGGGGGCCTTCCAGGCGTTCTTCTACCAGCAGGACGCGCTCGCGCCGGGCGTCTTCCTGGAGTCGGTGCTGACGATCTGGATCCACGGGACGCTCGAGATCAGCGCGATCATCCTCGCCGGCGGCGCTGGGTTCGCGATGGCGCGGGGGCTGCTCGCGCCGGGGACCTACCCGCGCGGCGTGGCGCTGCTGCGGAGCGCCCGGCAAGGCCTCAAGCTCATCATCGGCCTCGTGCCCATCTTCGTGGCGGCGGGGCTCCTGGAGAGCTTCGTCACGCGCTACACCGACATGCCAACGCCGCTGAGCGTGCTCATCATCGCCGGTTCGGCGGCGTTTTTGCTCGGCTACTTCGTCGTCCTCCCGCTCCGCCGCCACCGCGAGGACGAGGCCGCGCTGGACGCAGCGCCCACACCCACGCCGCCTCAGCCCGAGGCCCTTGCTCCCACCGTTCCCGCTGCATGACGGACTCCTTCGACTTCTACGGCCCCGAGGACGCCTACCCATTATCCGATGATGGCATCGCGTTTTTCCGGGCGCGCACCCTCGGCGAGCTTCTCGGCGACGCCACGCGCTTCATCAGCGACCACCTGCGCCCCATCGCGGCGTCCTTCCTCGCCATCGGCGGCCCGTGCGTGCTGCTCGTGGTGGTCGCCTCGCTGTGGATCTGGACGCGCATCGATAGCGGGGAGAGCCTCGGGCTGATCGTCGTGTTCGTTCTCGTGTTCGGGATCGCGAGCCTGTTCATCACGGGTGCGATGTTCGCCGTGCTGCGGGTGTATTTCTACCAAGGCCCGGCGAGCCTGACGCTGCCGGTGTTGTGGGCCGAGACGCGCGCGGTGTTTTGGCCGCTCTTCCGCGTCGCGTTCGTGACGAACCTACTCTCGGGGCTCCTCAACCTCACCGAGCTTATCCCGGTGCTGGGCCCGTTCATCAGCTTTGGGCTCTCGATGGTGACGCTGCCGGTGTTTACGCTGGCCGTCGTCGCGCGGATGCTGGACCAGGGCTCGACGTCCGAGGCGCTGGATCGGGTGACGACGCTGGCAACGGAGGAGCCTCGGGCGGCCTTCGGCTACGGCCTGCTGATCGCGCTCGTGACCTTCGTGGCCGGGATGCTCGGCCTTTTCCTGCCGATGATGGGCGGCGGCTTCGCCATTGACATCCTGGGCATCGTCGGCGTGACGGCGGGGACCTCGGCGTTGGTCGGCATCGGGGTGCTGTTCCTGACCGTCGGCCAGGCCGTGCTGATGTTCTTCTTCACGGCCTACGCGCTGCTCTACGGCCACCTCGTAGACCGCGTCGAGGGCGTGTCGCTGGGCGCCCGCGTCGCAGCCCTCGAAGACGAGACCGCTCCCCTAGACGATACGCCTGCCTGGTAGCTCTCACTGCCCATGACTGACTTCTACGACGATCCCAGCCGCATGGAGCCCAGCTTCCAGTTCTACCGCGTGCGCACCGTCGGTGACACGCTCGGCGACACGTTCGACTTCGTGCGCCGTCACTTCCGTGAGATGTTTGGAGGGCTGCTCGTGATCGTGGGGCCGCTGCTCCTTGTCCAGACACTCGTGGCCGCCAGCTTCCAGGGCGCATGGCTCGATGCGTTCACCACCTCCGGCGATGCCTTCACGGACCCCGACACAGTACTTGGGTTCTACGGAGACTTCGGGGTGCGAATCGCGGTGACCTGGCTTGCGAGCCTTCTCGCTTACGCGTTTATGACGGCGGCTACATTCGGCTACATGCAGCTTGTCGAGGCTGGTAGGGGTGGCACGATCTCTCCAGCCGTACTCTGGGAGGCTACCAAGCCGAACATCCTTCCCCTACTCTGGATCTCGCTGCTGAGTGTGCTGATCGTCATAGTTGGCGCGGTCGTCAACGTCCTTCCCTGCCTGGGTACGTTGGCTTGGCTCATCGGGTTTGTCTACCTGATGCCGGTCTTCTGGATCTGGCAGCCCGCGCGTGTCTTCGGCGGCGGGACGGTGGCTCGTGCCTTCGTGCAGGCACGCCAACTCGTCCATGGCCAATGGGGACCGACCTTCGGCGTTTTGTTTGTGCTCATCGTCGTGATGATCGCAGTGGGTATCGCCGTCGCACTCCCGTTTTCTGTTCTCGGCTTCGTGCTGGGTGCGGAAGGCGACACTACGGGGCCGCTCGCACGCCTTCTGCTACTCAGCAGCACCGTTCTAGGTGGGCTCGCTTACTTCGTTTACGTCCTGGCGTATGTCGGTGCCACGCTGCACTACTTCAACCTCGTCGAGCGCTCGGACTCCGTAGACCTCGCCCGCCGCGTGGACGACCTCGACGACCTCGATCCCCCTGCCGAGCCTGCGGCCTGGTAAGCCCACATCCAAAGACGATCCATGGAGACCCCACCGAACTATTGGGACCACCCCGACTGGTGGGACGAAGGCTCCGCCGACACGTCCGGCGTGGCGTTCGTTGCCGAGCGTCGCCTGGGCGATGTGCTCCGCGACACGTGGGCCTTCTTCCGTGCGAATGGGGTCGAGTTCGGGCTGGGGCTGATCGTGCTGGCCGCGCCCGTAGTGTTCGCGAACGTGCTCGTGACGCTCGCTGCCGGGACAACGCATGGGACGGTAGCGGCGCTCACCAACGTCGCGCTGAGCGGGTTTGTCCGCTTTGCCGCGTGGGAGGCTGGCGCGGGGGTGCTGTGGCTGGCGCAGCACGCGCTGAGCCTGGCCGCGCTGGCTGTCCTCGTCGCGGCGACGTTCGCCTACCTCAGCCGCTACACGCAGGGCCATGCAGGCGGCATCACGCCGGACGTGCTCTGGCAGGACACACGTCCGCTCCTCGCCCCGGTCGGAGCCACCTTCCTCGTCTTCGGGGCCGCGCTGCTCGGGCTCCACACGCTGGCGCGGCTGCCCATGGTCGGCGGTCTGGTCTGGCTCGGCGGCCTTTTCGCGCTCACGGCCGTCGGTAGCCTGTGGACGGTGGCGATGGCTTACGAGACGGACCACCTGCCCGATGGTCTGCGCCGCGTGAGCGCGTTGCTCGGAGGCCGAGCGGGTCCGGGTGCCATGCGCGAGCGCCTGCGCCCCACGCTCGGCATCGTGGCGATGGCGCTTCTCGTGGGCGTGGTGGTGCAGCCGGTGGCGTTCGTGCTGGGCGTGGTCGCGCGGATGGGCGACGCGGTCGGTGGCGTGCTCGGCGGCACGGTGCTCGTCGCGGTGGAGGTGCTCGGGCTCGCTTTGCTGCCGGTAGTGGCGCTTCCCACGGTGGCGGCGACGTTCGTGTACGGCCACCTGCTGGCGCTCGAGCAGCGCGACGCGGCCCCGCCCCCTTCGTTCCCGGCAGGCGACGGCGCGACGGGCGCGTCCGAGGCCGCCCCTTCGCCTGCGGCGTGGTCGTAGCACAGGGCACCGTGGCATAGCACGTGGGCGCGATGTAGCTTCCGGCGTCATGCCCTCACCCCTCCGCCTCGTCCTCCCGCTGTGCGTGCTCGCCGTCCTGGCTGGGCTCTCCCCCGCGCTCGGGCAGACGAAGCCCGACGCGGTGGCCCCCTCAACGCGCGACGCTAAAATCGAGCGGGCGGCGGAGGTCGCGTCTCAAGGGACCACGTCGGTTCTCCCAGCGATCGTCAGCGACCTCCCGCGCGACTCGTCCGCCCTGACGCCGCTCGTCGTCCCCACGGATGCCCTCGACGCCTTCCGCGCCGACCCCGACTTTGCCTACGACCGGGTCGTCGTACAGCAGCCGTCTGTGTGGGAACGGATCCAGCGGTGGTTCATCGAGACATTCCTGCGCCCAGCGGACGACGCGATTCCAGAGGACGTGCAGCGGTGGATTGTCTACGGCCTCGCCATCGCGCTGCTCGTCTTCGCCGTGCTGAAGCTCCTCGGGGCCGACTTCGGCGGCGTCTTCCAGCGCCGTGAGACGACCGTCGCGACCGTGGAGGCGCTGGACGAGATCGAGGCCATCGAGGACGTGGACCTCGACCGGCTGCTCGGAGAAGCGGAGCGCGCCGAGACGTGGCCGCTCGCCGTGCGGCTCCGGCACCTGCGGCTGCTTCAGCGGCTCGCCGCGCAGGACCTCATCGCGTGGGCCCCCGCCAAGACCGACCGCGCCTACCTCCTCGACCTCGAAGGCGGCCCCCGTGCCGACCTCGTCCCGGCCGTCCGCGACCTCACGCGGCTCTTCCAGGCGGCGTGGTACGGCGACTTCGACGTGGACGAGGCGCTCTACGCCGACGTGCGCGCCCGCTTCGAGGACGTGGAAGGCGACTTTGGAGACGCACAACCGAGCGAGGTGGGCTGATGCGGCGCGTCTACATCGGGATGGTCGCCGTGCTGGTCGCGCTGCTCGTCTTTGCCGAGGTCGCACGCGAGGAGCCCATCGACTGGCGCTACAGCTTCGTGCACGACGACAGCCGGCCCTACGGCGGGGCCGTCGCGTGGCGGCTGGTGAGCGACTGGTTTGACGTGGAACGCGTCACCGAGCCGCCGTTCGTGCGGCTGAACGCCCTGGAGGACGCCGAGCGGCGGGCCGCCGAGACTGCAGCGAAGACCGAGCGGCAGACGTATTTCTTCCTCACCGACGTCTTCGCTCCCGACGCCATCGAGACGGAGCACCTGCTGGCGTTTGCCGAGCGCGGGCACACGGTCTTCGTGTCGGCGGAGCGCATCCAGGGCACGTTCGCGGACACGCTCGGCCTCGTGTCCCGGTTCGTGGGCCGCCCGGAGAACGACGTCTTCGACGAAGACAACCCCGCGCTGAGGCAGTGGCGCTGGACGGCCACCGACACGACGCTCCACCTCACCAGCCCGGCGCTAGCGCAGGGGCGCGGTACCGACGGCCGCTTCGCCCTCGACACGCATGTGCCGGTCTACCGCTACGACCGCCTCGGCGACCGGGACACCGACGCGACCGTGCTCGGCACGATGGGCTACCGCGACTGGGCCAACTTCGCCCGCTTCCCGTTCGGCGAGGGCCAGGTCCTCGTCCACGCAACGCCCACGGTCTTCTCGAACGCGGTCCTCCTCGCGGACGCCCCCGACGTGCCAGACACCGGCGAGGCGGCGGCCTACCTCGCGGCAGCGCTCGCCTACCTCCCCAACCAGCCGATGCTGTGGGACGGCTACTACAAGCCTGGCCGCGCACTCTCGACCTCGCCGCTGCGCTACGTCTTCGAGTCGCCCGCGCTGCGCGGGGCTTACCTCACACTGCTGCTCGCCATCGTGCTCTACTTCCTGCTGCGGGCGCGGCGCTGGCAGCGCGCGATCCCCGTCGTAGCACCGCCGCCCAACGCGATGGCCGCGCTCGTGGAGAACGTCGGGCGGCTCTACCACGAGCAGGGCGACACGCAGGCGCTGGCCGCCTCGCAGCGGCGCGTCCTCCTCGACCGCCTCCGCCGCCGCACCCACCTCGACGGCCTCGACCTCTCGCCCGAGAACGCAGCGCGCGTCGCGAAGCGTCTCGGCGAGCCCGAGGACGAGGTCACCGCGCTCTTCGCCCGCCTCCACCACGCTGAAACCCGCCCCGTCTCCGACGACGACCTCCTCGCGCTCGATCGCCGGCTGCACGCGCTCCTGCAGCGCTGAGCCATCTCGCTGAGCCAGAACCGCCGCGCCGGAGCGGAACCGACCACCTTCGGTCCACCCCAGCGCGAGCGACTCCAGAGTCTGGCGCCGAAGCCTCAGCGCCGAAGCCTCAGCGCTGAAACACCATGCGGCGGCTCACCGCCTGCCCGTCGGCGCGGAGTACCGCCACGTAGAGGCCGCTGGCGCGCGTGGCATCCGGCGTCCACGCAAAGCCCTGCGTCCCTGCGGGTAGCCGCCCGTCGGCAAGCGTGGCAACGCGGCGGCCGAGCAGGTCGAAGACCGCAAGTGTAACGTCGGCTGTGTGGGGGAGTGTGACGCTGAGGTGCGTCGTCGTGGCGAACGGGTTCGGATAAGCGGCGTCGAGGCGAAGCGTGGCGGCTGTCGGTCCGCCCTCCGCCGCCGTCCCCACGGTGGCGAGGGTGTACGACGCCGTACCGTTGGTCATGTCCAGGACGGCTGTCACGCCATCTGTCGTCACGAACTCGACCGTCTCCGTCACGAAGTCGTTGCCGAAGAAGCTCACCGTGAGCGTGCGCGTGAGCCGCAGGCAGTCGTACGCGCCGTCCGGCGTCACGAGCGTGCCCCAGCCGTCCACGGTCACCTCGGTCTTCACGTCGGACTCCGATTCGGTCGGGACGCCGGGGGATGCGTGTCGTCTGCGTCGTCGAGTCGGACCAGGCCGCGCCGAACGAGATCGGGTAGACGGCGTCGAGCAGTGGCGGCAGGTTGCGCACGACCGTCGTGTCCGGCGTCCCGTCGAGGTTGGCATCGCCCACGGACGGGCTGCCGGTGGTCGAGAGCGAATCGTTGGAGAGCGCTCGGAAGGAGAACGTCGTCGTCGTGACATTGCTAAACGTGAACGACGACCGCACGACGTAGTCGGACGTGTCGAGTGGGTCCTCCGTGGCAGCGGGCAAGGCCGCATCGTAGGGCAGGTAGTCGAGGGCCGTCGTCGTCGCACTGCCGAAGGGGAGGCTGGTCAGGTCCCAGGTCTGGTTCGCTCCAGTGAGCCCCGCCAGCCCACTCACGTCGCCCGTCGCCGAGCGCGTGGCGAGGGTCACGCTGCGGTTGAGCCGGTCAGTTTCGATGGAGGACGGCACGGTGATCTGTGCCGCGCTTGGCCTGGCAAGCGCAACGGCCACGAGCGCGAGCAGCACAGCAGCGGCGAAGTCCGGCGGACGGACGGCGGTAGCGAGGGACATAGCAGACGGTGGCTGGGTGGACGGGGTCGGCGAGCACGGCACAACGGGGAAGCAGGCGGAGCGTAGATTCCGCGCGGTTTGCCCCGTCGATTTCCCCTCAAACAACTCTGCCTTGACCGTTATGGACAATGGGCCGCGCGTTCCGAATCCGCCCCCGCCCGATGGTCCGAGCGAGACGCCGCCACTGGATCCTGCGGACCATGACACGTCGGTGCGGGCCTCCAGCGCCCCGCCTGCGGAATCAGCACCTGCCTCGCCCTACGCGCCACTCTTCGAGTCCCGCACCGATCTGAGTGGACTCGCCAGCACCGTGGACCGCCTCAAGGCCGAGGTGCGCAAGCTGCTCGTTGGGCAAGCGCAGTTCCTCGACGAGCTCGTGGCGGCGGTGCTCGCGGGCGGGCACGTGCTCATCGAGGGCGTACCGGGCGTGGCGAAGACGCTCACCGCGAAGCTCCTCGCCCGCGCCGTCTCCGCCGACTTCGCGCGCCTCCAGTTCACCCCCGACCTTATGCCCGCCGACGTGCTCGGCACGACGGTCTTCAACCCCGATACGCGCGCCTTCGACTTCCACCCGGGGCCCGTCTTCGGCCAACTCGTCCTCATCGACGAGATCAACCGCGCGCCCGCCAAGACGCAGGCCGCCCTCTTCGAGGTGATGGAGGAGCGCCAGGTCACCGTAGACGGCACGACCTACACGATGCCGCAGCCGTTCCACGTCTTCGCGACGCAGAACCCCATCGAGCACGAGGGGACGTACCGGCTCCCGGAGGCCCAACTCGACCGCTTTCTGTTCAAGATCGAAGTCGGCTATCCGACCCGCGAAGATGAGGCGCAGATCCTCGCAGGCTTCCAGGACCAGGGTGGACGGCTCGACCTGGAGCGCGTGCAACCGGTGCTCTCGGCTGAGGAAGTGCTCGCCGCGCAGGCCGCCGTGCGAGCGCTCTACGTCGATCCGAAGCTGCTCGGCTACATCGCGGCCGTCGTGGCACAAACACGAACCCACCCCGCGCTGGCGCTCGGAGCCAGCCCTCGTGCCTCGCTCGCGCTCCTCACCGGCGCCAAGGCCGTCGCCGCAATGGCCGGCCGTGACTTCGTGACCCCGGACGACGTGCGCGCCGTCGCCTCGCCGGTGCTCCGCCACCGCCTCCAACTGACGGCCGAGCGCGAGATCGAGGGCGTGCGGATGGACACCGTCGTGGACCGCGTCGTGCAAAGCGTGGAGGTGCCCCGATGACCGGACATACGCACACGCGACTCTGGGCGCTCGGTCTCCTCGTAGCCTTGTCCGCACTTCCAGCGACAGCACAGGGCGTGGAGGCCGAGATCGAAGCAGCGTACGACCGCTGCGTGGAAGACTACGCCGAGGCGTCCGACTCCTCGCTCGCCCCGCTGATCGACTGTCGCGCCGAGCAATACGACCGCTGGGATGCTGCGCTCAATGAGGTCTACCAGTCCCTCCGCCGCGCGCTGAGCAACGACGCCTGGACTTCGCTTCGCGACGCCCAACGCGCCTGGCTCGCCTTCCGCGACGCCGAGTTTGAGTTGCTCGACGCTACCTGGGGCGACGACGGGATGATCGGGGCCGTCCTCATCGCCGAGCACCGCGTGCTGCTCGTGCAAGAGCGCTGGCACCACCTCACGACGATGCGCGACGAGGTCGTGCAGGACTAGTGATGGCAGCGGCTCCCTCCACCTCATCCTCGACCCCGCCGCGCTGGCGTGCGCTGCTGGACGTATACGCACCGCAGCGGCTGTTCTGGGCACTCGGCGGTGTCGCAGTGCTGTTCGCCCTCGGTCACTGGGTGCCGGTACTGGCATCTCTCGCACGGCTCGGCGCGGTCGCGCTGGCCGTTGCGGTCTGCGTGGATGCCGCCCTGCTTTGGAGCCAAGGCCGCGGGCTGGACCTCGCGCGCGAAGTCGCCGACAAGCTCTCGAACGGCGACCCCAACCCCGTCGCGATCCGCGTGGCGATCCGCTACCCGTTCCCCGTCCGCGTGCGCCTCATCGACGAGGTGCCCGTGCAGTTTCAGGAGCGCGACCTCGACTTCCGCTTTCAACTCGGCGCGACCGAACGGCACACCATCGACTACGCCGTGCGACCCGTCGAGCGCGGAGCCTACCAGTTCGGCGCGATCAATGCGTACGTGGCCTCGCCCATCGGGCTGCTGCTGCGCCGCGTGCGCGCCGAGGCCGAGGCCGAGGTAAAGGTCTACCCGTCGTTCCTACAGATGCGCAAGTGGGCGTTCCTCGCCGAGAGCAACCGCCTCGCCGAGGTCGGCGTCAAGCGCGTCCGCCGCGTGGGCCACACGATGGAGTTCGACCAGATCCGCACCTACGTTCCTGGCGACGACCGCCGCGCGATCAACTGGAAAGCGACCGCCCGGAGCGGCGACCTCCGCCACGGCGGCACGCTGATGGTCAACCAGTACCAGGACGAGCGCGCCCAGCCGATCTACGCCGTGCTCGACCTCGGCCGCGCCATGCGCGATCCGTTCGACGGCATGACGCTCGTGGACCACGCGATCAACGCCGCGCTCGTGCTTCTCAATGTGGCGCTGCTCAAGAACGACAAGGCGGGGCTCGTCACGTTCGACGCGCGCATCAAGACGGTCCTCCCCGCCACGCGCCGCCGGACGCAGCTGCAACGCATCCTCGAAGCGCTCTACGCCCAGCAGCCGGGCTTCCAGGACCCCAACTTCGAGGCGCTCTACGCGACGGTCCGCCGCCAGCTTCCGCAGCGCGGGCTGCTGCTGCTCTTCACCAACCTCCAGACCAAGGCGAGCCTCGAACGCCGCCTCCCGCTCCTGCGCGCCATCGCCCGGCAGCATCGGCTCGTGGTCGTCTTCTTCGAGAACACGGCCCTCCGCGAGATCCGCGGGCGTCAGGCAGAGCGCGTCGGCGAGGTTTACGTCAAGGCCGTTGCGGAGCAGTTCGCGCACGAGCAGGAGGAGGTCGCGCGGACGCTTCAGCGCCACGGCATCGGCGCGCTGCTGACGACGCCGGAGACGCTCACGGTGGACACGATCAACCGCTACCTCGAACTCAAAGCACGCGGCTCGATCTAGCGCTCTAAACGCGACGAGGCGCAGCCCGAGTGGACCGCGCCTCGCCGAGCACTGGAGGGAGGCAGCGCTGCTATACGGCGCTCGTCCGACCGAAGATGAAGCCGAGGACGGCGAGCACGAGGAAGACGACGAACAAGATCTGCGCGATGCCAGCGGCCGCGCCTGCGATGCCGCCAAAGCCGAGAACGGCGGCGACGAGCGCGATGACGAGTGCGATGATGGCCCAGCGTAACATGGGAAACCTCGAAAGGGTAGATGAGAGAAGGAGAGTCATGAGCGCGTGCGCGGCACGCGGCGCTTGGGAGGAGGCGGGAGGCGGAGGGACTTTGTGAGCAGCGGGATCAGCCGGATCTCAGCAAGCACGACGGCTCCCGCGAGAAATAGGTGCCGCTCGGCTCCCAGATCGAACGAGAGCGGACCGACGAGCCAGGCTAGCAGCAGCAGCGTGGAGACGGCCCAGTACATAAGCAGTGACGACAGAGGGTTGGTGTGAAGAGCACCGGGATGGACGGCAACTGATGTATTACTAATATGACTAAAGCATGTGTGGAGCACCATCAGCCCGGCTAGGTTCTCGGCGTCCGCCAGCATTGCGATACCCTGTCCGACCGAATTGGGCGATTCTGTCAGTGTTGCCTGTCACGCCCATCAGGGAATTCCCCAGTCGTATCATCGCCTGGCGCTACATCCAACTTGTTGCGACACAGTAACCTAATTACCTCGACTGGCAAAGTATGGTCGAACCCGTCGCCACGTCCTTTCGGTCGATCACTTGCACAAACCGTTACGAGGCTCGTACCTAAGGGGCCTTCGTTCACCCACCCTACCCCCTCCATGCTCCGTTCTTTCCTCGTCGCGGGCCTGCTGCTGCTCAGCCCTCCGCTCCAGGCTCAGGATGACGCCAGCACGCGCTCCACACCCACCGCCATCGACGAATACGTTGTCCTCGCCACAGGCGATACGCTGCGCGGCGACGTCACGCTGCGCGACCGCTTCCTCCGCTCTCAGTTGGTCGTGCTCGATGATTCGACCGAGTACGAACTCGACGACATAGTCGAGGTCAACGACACGGACGGTAACTACGCCGTGGCACGCATCACCGGCTCGCCGACCCTCCTACGCCGGGTCGAGGCAGGCCGCATCAGCCTCTACAGCAAGACCTTCGACCACGGCCCCGCCATGGAGGTCCCGACTGGTCCGCAAGGCCTCGGCATGACCATGCCGATGGGAGGAGGCTCGACCACGTACGAGTACTTCCGCGTCGGCACCGGCGATGTGCAGAAAGCCTCCGCTGGCAATTTGAAACCCGTGTTCGCGGACCATCCCGAGTCGCTTGCCCTGATCAACCGACACCAGACTCTTTCTTACGTCCAGTGGGGTATGGTTGGCGTCGGGCTTGCCACGCTCATCGCGGGGGCGGTCTCATCCACGCCCGAAAACGAGGGCGACGAGGTCGAGTTGAGCCCGTTGGTCTTCGTGGGGGCGGGCATCGCGGTTGGCTCGTGGATTCCGCACTTCATGCGCCAGGGGCTCGTCCATCAGTCCATCGAGACCTACAACCGCTAAGCCCAGCACCGCGCTCCAACGCACAGCGCCCCGGTCACCTTCGCGGTAGCCGGGGCGCTCTGTTTGTGCGAAGCCGCAAGCGTTACAGCCCGAGGCGGCGGCTGATCTCTGCCACGGCCTCGTCCTGCTCCGCGGCCGAGAGGCCGTCGCCTCCACCATCGCCGTCGAGGACGGCGTCGATGGCGTCGGTGGCCGCCTGGAGCGCTTCGAGCTCCTTCTTCGAGCCGACAACGATGTCGGTGTACTGCCGGAGGCCAGTGCCCGCCGGGACGAGGTGCCCCACGATCACGTTCTCCTTCAGCCCGTGCAGCCCGTCGACCTTCGCGGCGATGGATGCTTCGGTGAGCACCTTCGTCGTCTCCTGGAAGGAGGCCGCCGAGATGAACGAGTCGGTCGCGAGCGCGGCCTGCGTGATGCCGAGGAGCACCGGCTCTGCGACGGCAGGCTCGGCCTCGCGTACCTGGACCTGCTGGAGGTCCTGGCGCTTCATCTCCGAGTTGACTTCGCGGAGTTGACGACGCCCGACCACCTGACCGATGCGCAGCGTGGACTGGCCCGGGTCGGTGACCACGAACTGGTCGTAGAGGTCGTCATTGGCCTTCGCGAGGTCGAACCGGTTGACGAGGTCGCTCTCGAGGAACGTCGTGTCGCCCGGGTCGGTGATGCGCACCTTCTGCATCATCTGGCGGACGATCACCTCGATGTGCTTGTCGTTGATGCCGACGCCCTGGAGGCGGTAGACCTCCTGGACCTCGTTCACGAGGTACTCCTGCACGGCCGTGGGCCCGAGGATGGCGAGGATGTCGTCCGGCGAGATCTGGCCGTCGGAGAGGGCTTCGCCCGCCTTGACGTAGTCGTTCTCGTGCACGAGGAGATGCTTCGAGAGCTTGACGAGGTAGGTCTTCTCCGTCGAGCCGTCGCGGCTGGTGACGATGACCTCTTGTGAGCCGCGCTTACGGCCGCCGAAGCTCACCACGCCGTCGATCTCGGAGACGACCGCTGCCTCGGTAGGCGAGCGTGCCTCGAAGAGCTCGATCACGCGCGGGAGACCACCCGTGATGTCACGCGTCTTGGCGCTCTGGCGCGGGATCTTGGCGATCACCTGACCCGCCTGCACGTCGTCGCCGCCGTCCACCTGGAGGCGGGCGCGGACGGGCATCGGGTACTCCTTCGTGTCGCCGCTCGTCTTCACGAGGACGGCCGGGGTCAGCGAGCGCTCGCGCGTCTCGACGACCACCTTCTCGCGGAAACCGGTCTGTTCGTCCGACTCCTCGCGGTAGGTCGTGCCCTCGATGATGTCCTGGAAGGCGATTTTACCCGTGACCTCGGAGATGATGACCGAGTTGTACGGGTCCCACGAGGCGAGCACGTCACCCTTCTCGATGACCTGTCCTTCGGTGACCATGAGGTCAGCGCCGTAGGGGACGGTGTAGGCGATACGCTGGCGTCCGTCCTCGCCCATCACGCGGACTTCGCCCGAGCGCCCGAGCACGATGGTCTTCGGCGCTTCGCCGTCGTCGTACTCGACTGTGCGGAGGTTGTCGTACGCGATGGTGCCCGCGAACTTCGACTGGATGGTCGACTCGGCCGCGATGCGGCTGGCCGTACCACCGATGTGGAAGGTGCGGAGCGTGAGCTGCGTGCCCGGCTCGCCGATGGACTGCGCTGCGATGACGCCGACGGCCTCGCCCGCCTCGACCATGCGGCCGGTGGCGAGGTTGCGGCCGTAGCACAGCGCACACACGCCGCGCGGGGCCTCACACGCGAGCACCGAGCGGATCTCGACGGCCTCGATGGAGGTCTGCGCGATCGCGTCGGCGATCTCTTCGGTGATGAGCTCGTTGCGGTTCACGAGGCGGTCGCCCGTAAGCGGGTCGTTCACGTCGTGGACCGACACGCGCCCGAGGATGCGCTCGGCGAGCGGCTGGACGATGTCCTCGTTGTCCTTGAGCGCGCCCGTGACGATGCCGCGCAGCGTGCCGCAGTCCGGCTCCGTCACGATCACGTCCTGGCTCACGTCCACGAGGCGGCGAGTGAGGTAGCCCGCGTCGGCAGTCTTAAGCGCCGTATCCGCGAGGCCCTTGCGGG
>JBCDFO010000056.1:0-16898 GCA_039177895.1 Bacteroidota bacterium | reverse complement strand
TCAGAGCACCGGGCGGGTGCCACGCTGGGGAGCGCAGGCGTAGCGTCGGCCCGACGGTGCGCTGACGAGATGGAGGTGGACGAACGAATTGAGCGTGGCGTAGAGCGAAAAGAAGGTGCTCAGCACCTGCCCGAAGAGGTGCAGCTCGCCCTCGCTGCCAAAATGGGCGTCGCCTACCTCCACCGTCACTTCGGTGCCGCGTCGCACCGAGCGTCCAACGAGCCGCTCCGCGCCCGCCCACTGCACCGCGCGGATGCCCTCGCGCCGCCGCCGGTTGCCGCCGCTCTGCGTCCAGTCGTACAGGTCCAGCAGGCCCGTCACCGCCTCGTGCGTAGCCACCGAGCGGTGGTTGAACGACCAGTGCGCGATAAGCGACCAGAATAGGTCTTGCCGGTCACTCGGGGGGTAGCGGATGAGCGTCGGCGCGGTGATGTTGGTCGGCGTGACGATCTGGGGCGCGGCCGGGTCGAGGCGGGTGAGCGCGCCCTCGCTGAGCTCCTCGTGCGGCAGCGAGCCGTTGGTGCAGCGCAGCGTGAGCGATACGCTCTCGTCTACCGGGTCGCCCACGCTGGGGAGGGGGACCGAGAAGGTGAGATAGAGGTCGGGCGTGCCCGCTGGGCCGTAGCGCCGGTGCAGGCTGTAGGTGCGCTCCTCCCCCTGGCTGCTGCGCTGGTCGAGGCGCAGGAACGGCGCAAAGGGGTGGCGCGCACCGCTGATGTCTTCGATCCCGACGACCTCGGTGAGATCGTAGGGCTGGACCGACTGCCGCTGCCGGACGTTGGGCCGGACGCGGTACTCGAAGTCGCGGTGCGTCAGCCGGATGGGCTCGGCGTTGGCCTCGAAAAGGTTGGTCGCAGGCGTGCAGAAGAGGCGTACGTGCGAGGCGTCGAACCGCCGGTCCTCGGGGTAGGACGTGTCGAAGAACACCTCCACGTGGAAGGTCCGGGTGCCTGAGGGGGGGTGGTAGTGGTCCAGGCCGTGCAGGTCGACAAACGAGAACTTCGGCCGGAAGTTGAGATACTCCTGGAGCAGGCGCAGGCCCGACGCCACGCGCGTGTCGCGCGGCAGCAGGCTCGCCTCAGGCTCGAAGCCGCCGGCTTGCACCCAGCGTTGGCCCACCAGGCGGAAGCGCTCGCCGGGGAGTTGCTCGGGCTCGGTCATAAACTCCACCCGCGTGACCCGCTGCGTCAGAAACCAGCGCATCGTGTCGGCCCGGACGGGGTCCGCGTGGAGGTAGGCCCGGAGCGCCTGCCAGTCGAGATCGGCATACTCGACGCCGCGCGCGAGTTCGAACGAGAGCAGCGCGCTCGACGTGTCGTCGGAGGCGTAGCGGAGCGCCACGTCGGTGAGCTGGACGGGCTGGAGCCGCACGTCCTGGCTCGTCTGAAACTCACAGGGGCATCGCTCGCGGCCGACGGGGCCCGAACTCAGGCTCGTGCCGCGCGGCAGCACCGTCGTCTCCTGCACGAGCCCCGGGCGTGGCTGCATCTCGACGATGCACGACGACGGGATCGGCTTGAGGAAGTTGGGGTAGAGCAGCCCGATGAGGCTCTCCGTGTACTCCGGCAGCTCGTCGTCGAGGCGCTCGTGGATCCGCGCCGTCAGAAACGCGAACCCCTCGAAGAGCCGCTCCACGTAGGGATCGCGGTCGTCGACGCTGTCGATGTTGAGGTAGCCCGCCGCCTCCGGGAACGCCTTCGCGAACGCCTGCCCCGCCTCGTGCAGGTAGCGCATCTCGTTCTCGAAGTAGCGGTGTTGCATGGAAAAAGCGGGGACGCTATCGGCGAGGACGGCGCAGGACGGGGACGTAGTTGGGGGCGGTCGGCAGGGGGGAGTCACCCGGTCAGTACTCCCGGTGGAGGTCCACCTGCGTGCCGCCCTGGGGCTCGAAGCGCGTCTCGAACTCGACCCGTTCGCCGCGTGCGATGTCGCCGGTCACGATGAAGCGGATGCGGAGGTGGATCGGGTCGAGGCCTTCACCGTCGGGCTGCGTGACGCGGACGCGGCGGAGGCGCGGCTCGTACTGCTCGACGGCGAGGCGGACCGTGCGCCGCAGCCCTTCGAGCGAGTAGGGCATGTCACGGTAGACCGTCGAGAGGTCGGGGAGGCCGTAGTCCGGGAGGTGCTGGATCGAGCCGCGTCGTGTGTTGAACAGCCGGTTGAGGTTGCTGATGATGCTCTGGATGCGGTACTCGGAGCGCGCGACCCCGCTCAGCGGTCGCCCGTCGTGGAAGCGGCCCTCGACCATCTCAAACAGGCCAGGCTTCATCGAACTGGGGGCGTGCGGAAGAGAAGCGTACAGCGCACGGCTCATACCGAATCCGGCTATACACTTGCGACCTTGTCATGCTGAACTTGATTACTGGCGTGAACCTTCGGTTTCAGCATCTCAGCGATATCCCGAAGCATCGCATTCGTCAGAGATCCTGAAACGAGTTCAGGATGACAACATCGCAACTCATTAAGCAGACTTGGTATCTAGCCGGCTGCCCGCAGGTGGTGCTGGGCACGACCCGCGGGCAGCGGTGACACGCACGGGGCGGGGTCGCGTCGTCTACTGCGACTCGACCCAGTCATCCGTGGCTTCGATGCCGCCGTCGAGCCACGACCACGTGATGCGGCGGTAGGCAATCGATAGCTCCTCCAGGTGGCCGAACGTCTGCTTGGCGGGGTCTTTCACGTTCGGCATCATCATCTTCATGCCGACGAGGCGAGCATGTTCAATGGTGTGCATGAAGTAGAGAAATTCCGTGCCATCGTCCATGACCTTGTACCAGTTGATCACGATCTGTGTGAACAGCGTCCCCTCGGTAAGGTGGTTGTAGAGGATCGGGCTCGACTTGTCCACCTCCTTGACCAGGATCGCTGGGCTATGGATGCGCTTTCCGGACGGAGAGCCTCGGTGGATGTCAGTGGGGAAGTACACGTTGCTGTGAAACTCGTGGACCTCGGACGTTTCTTCGCGGCCTTCGATCTCGACGGAGCCAGCAATCTCGCCGTCGTTGTAGCTGGTGAATTTGACGTAGGCAGGAGTCGGCATGATGAACCTGGGGGGTTGGGGTTAAGACGGAAAAGAGGTGGGGGACCTCCTGGAAGGTGGTGAGATGGGTTACTTCTCCTTCGGCAGCTTGCCGACGAGCGAGAGGCTGATGTCCATGCCTTCGATCTGGAAGTGGGGCATGAGCAAGGTCTTGATGCGGAAGAAGCCGGGGTTGTCCTCGACGTCTTCGACGACGACCTCGCCTTTGCGCAGCGGGTACTTCGCGACGACCGAGGGGCTGGGGTTGGTCATCTCCGTGACCAGGCCGCCAAGCCACGTGTTGAGCTCCTTCTGGATCGCGGTCTTGTCCTTCGTCGCGCCGATGTTCTCGCGCTGGAGCACCTTCAGGTAGTGCGCGATGCGGGCGGCGAGGAGGATGTAGGGCAGCCGCGAGTTGATGCGGCTGTTGGCCGTCGCGTTGGGGTCGTCGTACTCCTTCGGGCGCTGCGCCGAGTTGGCGGAGAAGAAGCAGGCGTAGTCGGTGTTTTGGTAGACGCTCAGCGGCATGAAGCCGAGGTTGGCGCACTCGAACTCGAGCGTCTCCGAGATCGGCACCTCGGTCGGGATCTTGGTCTGCGCGCCCTTGCCGACGTCGTAGACGTGGACCGGCAGGTCTTCCACCTTGCCGCCGGACTGCGGGCCGCGGATCTGGACGCTCCAGCCGTCCTTCGCGAAGGCCTGCACCATATTGGCGGCGAACGAGAAAGCGGCGTTGCCCCAGAGGTACTTGTCGTGGTCGGCGCCGGTGACCTGCTCCCTGTAATTGAAGCTCTTCACCGGGACCGTGTCCGGGCCGTAGGGGAGCCGCAGCATGAAGCGCGGGAACGTAAGCCCCACGTAGCGCGAGTCCTCGGAGTCGCGGAAGCTGTTCCACTTGATGTAGTCGGCCGTCTCCAGGTAGGCCGCGAGATCGGGGATCTTGCGCCACTCCTCCATGCTGTCCACGCCGAAGAACTTCGGCCCGACGGAGCTGATGAAGGGGCAGTGCGCCGCTGCGGCCACCTTCGAGGCGTTCTGCAGCAGCGCCACGTCGGGCGGCGAGGCGTCGAACTCGTAGTTGGCGATGATCGACGAGTAGGGCGAGGCGCCCGGCGTGTCGTACGCCTCGGTGTAGACCTTCTGGTAGAGCGCCGACTGGATGAGCTCCGGCGAGTCCTCGAACGACTCCTGGAGGTCGTCCTTCGAGACGTTCATGATCTCGATGTTGACGTTGCCCTGCTTGAAGTCGGTGCGGTCGAGGAGGAACTTCAGGCCCTTCCAGGACGACTCTAGCTTCTGGAAGTCGGGGTGGTGCAGGACGACGTCGAGCTGGGCCGAGATCTTCTCGTCGAGCTGGGCGACGAGTCCGTTAAGGAGGTGCTTGTCGATCCGGTCGATGGGCTGGTCCGCGACGGCGTCGACGAACACGCGCAGCGCTGCCGCGATGGCGTCCTGCTTGTTGTCGGCGATAACAGTAGCGTCCGTGAACGTCTCGACGGAGACGGCCGCCGAGGGGCGAGCGACATCGACCTGGGAGAGGATGCTGTCGAGCAGGCTCCCGGCCTCGGTGGTTTCGGTCTGGGCGGCGTCTTGAGCTTGGGCTTCAGGCATAATGAGCAGGAGGAATAGAGCGGGCGAAACGGTGGCGCGTGGGGCAGAAGGCGAGGACTAGGCGTCCTCGCCATCAGCGGCGTCGGGCGCGCTGTCCGGCACGATCTGCGCGAGCTCGTCGAGCAGCTTCTGGCGCGCGTCGTCGTCCTTGATCACGGTTTCCAGTTGGCGGCGGAAGTCGCCCATCGAGATGAGGCGGTTGCGGAGGTCCTGGAGCAGGTTGCGCGTCGCGAGCAGCTTGCCCAGTTCGGGGATCTGCTTGGCGACGGCCTCCGGCGTGAACGACTTCATCGAGTCAATCTGGAGGTCCACCTTGATGTCGCCCTCACCCGAGAGCGTGTTCGGGACCGTGTAGCCGAGGCTGAGGTCCTGCGACTTGAGGACGTCCTCGAAGTTGTTGCTGTTGACCTCGATCACCTCGCGGTCGGCCACGTCTTCGTCGCTCTCGCGCCCGGTGAAGTCGCCTAGCACGAGCATGCGGAGCGGGAGCTCCAGCTTCTCGTTGGCGTCGCCTTTGGCGACTTCGAGGAAGAGGTTGACGCGGGCGGGCGGCTTTTCGTGTTGGAAGCTGCGTGACATGAGCGTGGGCTGGTTAGTGGGCGACAGGACCCGGAGGGCAACGCTGACGCACGGATGGCGAGGGAGAAGGAGCCACGATGGCGACCTTGGGCCTCCTTTCAGGCGAGGCCAGAAGCTGGCAAGGACCCGTCAGTGCGGGGTGACAAGTTCATGGTATCTAAATAACACGTGCCACCTGCTTTCGCAAGCGCAAACAGCCCTGGTTATTCGAGGCTTGGGCGCTGCACGGCCACAACTCAGGTGAGGATGCCGGACGCCGCCAGGTCCCCGATCCAGTTGGAGTCGTCGCGTCTGCTACTGGTTACGTGAAAGGCTGACGGCAAGGATCACGGGTGCGGTAATCGAGCTCATTTCTGGCCCATCGAACGGAATGAGCGCAGGAACGGGCACGACTTTGCTTGGAAGCTGCACACCGGCCCGCATTAATGCGTTGCGCGCACGTCACCATCTGTTGCTCTCACGTCACATCGGGTAGAAAAGCAGTCCATTCGGCGCGGCATAGCGCACCAACCCGGCGCACGGACCCGCATCGAAGTCTTGGGCCGCCGGAGGAGGTCCCCTGCCGAGCGCGGGGCGAGGCAATCACGCAGCCGCTGAGCCTGCGCTGCTGACGGGCTAGCTCCGGTACCGGAGGGCCGCGACGGGGTCGAGCGCCGACAGCGCAGCGAAGGCGTGGCGTGTCCGCTCCTGAAGGGCGGCTTTCTCAGCGGCTGGGGCCTTCGGGAGCAGTTGCGTCAGGCAGGTGTGTTGGAGCGCCCAAAACTGACTCGCCAGCGCGGGCTCCCATGCGCCGAGGTTGTGCGCTTCGACGTAGCGTTCGAGGTGGCCAAGGATGGAGAGCGCGATGTCCGGGGCCTTGCCCTTGGCGCACAGGTCAGCGGCGTAGAGGTCGCGCACGAACCTGGCGCGTGCCGCGCTAGCCACAGGGGCCGCCCGGAACTGCTGCAGCGCCCCATTCAGGTCGCCCCCTGCGAGGGTTTGCCGCGCAGCGTCGTAGGCCTCTATGACCTCCGCGTCGCCCGACCCCGCACCGCCTGCCGTGTCGCCCCCCGAGGCTGCGAGGCCGTCGAGCCACTCGGCGGTGAGCGGGTCGGCCGCAGGGACCCCGTCGGCAAACGAAAGCGTGGCCAGGTCCGGCAGGCGGCGCATCAGCCCGGCGGCAGCGCCCTCGACGGCAAGCTGGGCCTGCCTGTAGGCGGGCCCTAGACGCTCCAGAGCGGCAGCGACCAGCCGCTGCAGGTCCAGCCAGAAGTAAAACGGGGCCTTGGTGAAATCACGCTCCCCGTTCTCGACGAGGGCCTGGTATTCGCCCTTCTGGAGTAGCCCTTCGAGGTAGGTGCGGCGCTTGTCCAGGGGGGCGTTCGGAAGCTTCGGTGGCGTCTGCTTCAGCATGCCCCAACGCACGCTCCGGGCGAGGAGGTACGGTATTGGGTTGGTAAGGTCGGCCTCACGCAGGAACGACGCCGCCTTGAGGACGGTGACGGCCGCGTCGGAGGTCGAGGCGATGGGGCCCGAAGGCACCGCCGCCGCAGGGGTCGCAGCAGACGGGGGGGCGGCAGCCGCTTGCGGTGCGGTGGCAGCCGAGGTCGCCGGTGCCGCAGGCAACGTGCTCTCCGAGGCCGCAGCAGCTTCGGTCGGGGAAGGCGCAGCCTGGACGGGCTCCGGCGGTTTGGGCTTGGGAATCTTCTTGAGCGTGTCCCGCACGAGCCGGGCCACCCGGCTGAGCACCGGCGCATCGGGCCCCATGCTCTCCGTGTAGAACGCCTGCAGCGCTTCGAGGTCGCTCTGCACCGATTCCAGCGCCGGGCGGTCGTCGGGCTTCGGCGTGGTGTCTTCGAGGTGCGCCGTCACACGCTCAGCGAAGAGCTGCAAGACCTTGCTCCGGGCCTTCGTTTTCTTCGGGTGGAGTCCCTCCCAGAACGTGTCGCTCAGCACCCGCAGCGCGCCAATCCCCTCGGCGAGGCCCTCCTGGCCCTGCGTGCGCATGAAGCCCAGGGTGAGGTAGTACGTGACGGTGAGGTCCTTCGACTCGGTCGTGAGGATGGACTGCGCGAGGCTCACGATGAGGTCGTAGTCTGCCCCGCCGCTGCCGCTGCCGATCTTGTCCACCTCGCCCTTGAGCTGCTGGAAGCTGTCTTCGTAGCGCACCTTGATCCCCGTCGGGGACGCGTCGGAGATGGGCTCGCTCAGCGCCTGGAGAAACGGAGAGCGGACGTCTTCAACAGCGGCCTCCTCGGCAGGGGCCGCATCCTCGGCGGGCGTATCGGCAACGGGGGTGTCAGGCGAGTCAGACATCGGCGGAGTGGCTAGAGAGGGGATTCAGGAATGCGGCATGGAGGCGGTCACAGCAGGAGGCGGTCACAGCAGGCGGAGCCCCTCGATGACGGCGCTGAGCGAGAGGCCGGGCTCGGCGAGATCAACAGGCAAGGCCACGGGCGGCACCGCACCCGACGCATAGTCGAGCGGGAGGACGCGATCGTAGGCGACCTGGGCGTCGAGGAGGGCGGGAAACGCCTGCGGGAGCGGCGACTGGAGGAACAGCAGGAGGTCGCTGGGGGCGTAGTCGCCGGCTACCCAGAAGAGGCTCGGCCAGAGCGGCGGAGACCCGAGCAGGGCCCAAGCCATCTCGCACCAAAGCGCCACGTTCGAGGCGCGGTCAGCGGCCCCGGCGGGGAGCGCGCAGCGTAGCCCGAGTGGGAAGCGGCTTGGGTCCCGCTGACGCAGCGGAACGAGGTGGGCAGCTAGTTGGGCTAGCGAGACCCCGGCGTAGACCTCCGGCTGGTCCTGCCAGGTCGCCGCCCACACGTCGGCGCTCGGCGTCGCAGCCAGACGGTCGCGGTGCGCGTCGAGCGGGACCGGAACCGCCGCCGCAGCCAACTGCTGCAGGTCGGCCGCGAGGTGGTCAGGGGAGATGGCCTCCACGACGGCACGCTCGACAAAGTAGGCGGCGTGCTCCTGGAAATACTGCCATCGGACGGGCCAGGCGGGGGCCTCGCGCGGGTCGAGCGAGGCGCGGTCGAGGAGTAGCGCTGCGCAGAAGGGGTACGTCCGTCCTACCCGGTCCGAGGAGAAGCGCGCCGCGCCAACCAGGACGTGCGCGCAGTCGGGCGGCGCGAAGAGGAACGACCACGTGGGCATCCAGGCCAGGTTAGCCTCCCACGCGTCCCCGAGGCGGTTCTGGGCTACGAACAGGCCGCGTTCCACCCACTCGTTGAAGACGCGCACGGCGTCGGGCTGTGGTCCGATTCGCACAAAGTCGCCCGCCGAGGGCAGCTTGCCGAAGAGGGTGAGAGCCGGGCTGGTCATGGCACCGCGCGAGGCTAGCCCAGGGTGGGCGGGAGGCGGAAGCGGAAGAAGCGCGCCGGGCTCCGCAGCGGGCTCACGCTGCTCCGCGTGCGCAGGTCGAAGGGCACGTTGATGACGAAGGTCCCGCCCTCCGAGAACGACCACCGCGTCTGGAACTGCGTCGACCCGCGTGCTTCCATCCGCGCGTCGGCGAGGAGCCGGAAGAGGGCCCAGTCGCCCTCGTAGGTCTTGTCGAACTGCTGGCCGCGTGAGGCCACAGTGAGCTCCGCTCCCGGCGACGAACCCGGCCAGACGAAGCTTGTCCACGGACGGACGCTGCCCATGCGGTATTCGAGCCGCTGGCCCTGAACGTTGAGGTAGATGCCGTCGGCGGGCGGAGCGTTGCCGTCATAAGTGGGCACGTCGGGCCGCATCTCAAACTCGACCTGCATGCCGCCGCGGAAGAGGTCGTCGCCGATGGTCTCGGCCTGCTCGATGGCGCCGAACGTGGTGCTCGACACCCCGATGCCGCGGCCTTCCCACGTACGGACGCGGCGGCCGTCATCGGTCAGGTAGGGGGTCAGCACCTCCTCGCGGAAGACGGCGAAGGTGCCCCCGTCGGGGTTGAAGTACGTCTCGAAGTCGTACAGCGGCGCGTCCTCGCGGCCGGTGGGGTCGAGCGGGTAGCGCCCGGCTAGCGTGGCCTCGTAGGGGCGATAGACCTCGTCGCGCCAGCGGTTGTTGAGGTGCTGCTGGGCGAGACCGAGGAGCGCGCTCCAGGCGTCGAGCAGCGGGCGCTCGAAGAGCGAGCGGCGCACGTCGGGGTCGAGTTGGCGGAGCCCGGTGCTCACCGAGCGCATCACGTCGCCGAAGGCACCACCGTTGGCGTCGAGCACCGACCTGGCCACGTCGGCAGCGGCGGCGGGGTCGCCCCCAACCTCTTCCGTCAGGCCGCTGATCTCCTCGAAGCCGGCCAGTGCTTGCGAGAGCTGCGCTGAGCCCTGGCCGCGCGCGACACCCGGCGCGCCGAGCGCGTGCAGCGCTGCAAACCGACGCATCACCGGGTTCGGGAAATCCTCCTCTGGCTCTTCGACCGGCTGTCCCGTGTTGGGATCGATGATCCGGCTGGTCCGGCGGCTGGCCTCGCTGCGGGCGCGGCGTTCGAGGCGCTCGGCCGCCCGCACGGCCTCGGTGCCGAGCTGGCTCAGCGGGTCCTCCTCGATGGTCGTCTGCCGCGTGACCTCGGCGAGCACCTGGACGAGCGGCGAGTTCGACGGGCTGCCAAGCGTGAGGAGGTGCTGCGAGGCCGACCGGAGCCCCTCCAGATTCTCGTAGCGCACGCTGCGTAGGAAGCGTTCCCAGGCTGCAGCGTAGTCGTCGTAGTAGCGCTCGTAGAGCTCGGCTTTCATGCGGTCGCTGTCCAGCATCGACTCGGGCAGCGCCATGTTCTCCTGGCCGAGCACCCAGTCGTCGCGGCTGGGGTCGGCGCTCTCCTCAGAGAACCGGCGCTCGGCGAAGTCGCGGCCTTCTTGGGTGAAGAAGCCGGGCACCTCGCTGCCGCGCGCGAACAGGGCGGCGTGCTCGCGCGACACGACGTCGTCCTGCAGCGTGAGCGGGTCGAGGCTGTAGAGCGCCTCCTGGCGTAGTGCGCTGTAGACGCTGCCGATGCTCGGCGCGGCCGTGATGGCCCGCCGGGCTTGCGCGACGAGGTCACCAGAGACGGTGTAGGGCAGGAGCGTCCCGTTGGCGAGGGCCTGGGCGTAAGCCTCCATGTGGGTAGCGAGGTGGTCGCTCACCTGCGGCGTCACGCTCAGGCTGTCGCGCTCCCGCAGGAGCGCGCGCGCCTCGGACGCCAGGAAGCCCGCTAGGAACTGCTCGTTCGCGCCGTCCTCCAGCCGCGCCGACTCCTCGGAGAGCAGGAGGTAGGCCTTGAGCGTCTCGTGCAGATACTCGCGCTCGAGGCCGCTCTCGACCACCCCGCGCGCACGGCCGAGCCGCCGCTGCATCCGGTCGACGAGCTGCGGGCGGGCAAACGCGTGCAGGCGGTCGAGGTAGAGCGCCTCGGCGGGCTCCAGGACCGTGCCTCGGCGGTGGAGGCCCAGCTGCGAGAACGGGACGCCGTCGTAGGCGCTGAGGGTGAGCCGCAGCGAGTCGAGCGCGGCGAAGTGGGCGGGGTAGCGCGTCGGCTCGTCCCAGCGGACCGCGCCCGCCTCGGTCGCGACGGCCTCCACGCGGCCCACGTCGATCCCGCTGCGCACGAGGCCCTGCGAGATGCCGAGCAGCATAAGCACGAGCACCACGAGCGCTCCGACGCCGATGCCCGCCGTCGCCACGCCTTGGCGCAGCGCCGCCCGCGACGTGCGCTTGACGAGATACTGGTCGGGGATGATGACCTTTGTGAAGACGTCCTTGATGAAGTAGCTCTTTGCCTCCACCGCGGGCTGAGTGGGGCCACCCGCGGGCGCTGGCAAGTTGAACTGCTGCGCGATCGACTGGATGACGCGGTCAATGGGGACGCCCTCCTGCGTGCCGCTCGTGAAGTAGAACCCGCGGAAGAGCGGCGTCTCCTGGAAGGGGTTAGTCTGGAAGAGCGTCTCCACGAAACGCCCCAGCGTGTCGCGCACCCCGCCGAACTCCATCGGGAAGACGTAGGCCTTGTGGCGCTCCTCGCGCTTCTGCGGCTTCCGCATCTGCTCGACGCGCGCGCCCTGGAGCGTGTCCACGAGCAGATCGAACTCGCCGAGGAACTGGCTGTGGAGCGACTGCTCGCCGAGGGCACCGGGGTCGAACGTCGCGCCCCAGATCTGATCGCGCTCCTGCCGCGAGAGGTCACCGAAGAACTCCACGAAGCCCCGGAGGAGGTCGGCCTTGGTGAAGACGAGGTAGACGGGGAAGAGCACGCCCAGCCGGGAGACGAGCTCGTCGATGCGCTGCCGGAGCGTCTCGGCGTGCCAGAGCACCTCGCCCGGCGAGGCGTTGAGCAGCTCGTCGAGCCCGATCCCGACGATGACGCCGTTGATGGGCTGCGCTTTGCGGTGCTTCTTCAGCGTGTCGAGGAAGGCGAACCACTCGGTCTGGTCCTGCGCCTCGGTGACGTAGCGCCCGGCCGTGTCGAGGAGGATGGCCGAGTCGGTGAAGAACCAGTCGCAGTTGCGCGTGCCGCCGACGCCGCGAACCCGCTCGAGCCCGACAGGAAACTGCAGCCCCGAGTTGGCGATGGCCGTCGTCTTGCCCGAGCCCGGCGGGCCGATGAACATGTACCACGGCAGCGCATAGAGCGCCGTCTTGCCGCTGCGGAAGAGGCCCGTCCCGGCGAGCTTGGAGCGCTTGAGCGTCTCGATGGAGCGTTCGAGCTGCTTCTGCAGCTGCTCCGTCTCCGCGTCCGAGGCGCCTGCGGCCCGCTGCCGCTCCGCCTGCTTGCGCAGCGACTTCTCGATGCCCGTAGCCGCCCGTGAGGCGCGCATCGCCTGGAGGGCGAGCACCGCCACGCACACGATCAGCAGCACGATCAGGAGCAACAGCTGCACCGTCATCGGCCAGGCGAACGTCCGGCCCAGCACGAAGATCAGCGCAACGGCGAGCACGAAGAGCAGGCCGAAGAGAAACCCGCGGCTCCGAAAAAAGCGGACGATGCTGTTCATGACGAGGGTGGGGCCAGGCGGAGGCGGGGGAGAAAGCGCATCGGGCGGCGTGGGCGGGGACTAGCGCGGCGGTGCGACGGCAGCCGTCGTGGACAGCTCCGAGATCCGCTCGGCCGCTTCGCTAGCGTTGATCGAAGCGTACAGGCTCGCACCGAGGTAGAGGAGGAGCAGAAAGGTGCCCACGAGGGCCGCGATGAACCACGACGGCAGCCGCTGGCGCGTTTCCCCAGCCACCTGCTCGACGGGCAGCGCGTGCGGCGCGAGCGTCTCCGGAGTGACGCCAGGCACGCGCGCGAGGGCGTGGTAGACGTGCTCGATCAGCTGGCGCAGTTCTTCCTGGTCGTGGAGGTGGTAGCGCCCCTTGAAGCCGAGCACGAGGCAGAGGTAGTAGACCTCCAGCACCTCGGCTTGCATCGCAGGCTGGGCGAGGTACGTGTTGAGCTTGTCGAAGAAGACCTCGCCTGCGTCGTAGCGGTCGTAGTACTCTAGCTGGAGCGGGTGGGTCACCCACTCGTTGCGGTAGGCCCACCCGGACGAGAACACGGCCTCGTCGAGGAAGGCGACGATAGCGAACTGCGCCTCGGAGAGCGCGTGCTGGCCGTGGCCTGCCTCGTAGCCCCGGCGGCTCGCCTCGGTGAGCAGCGACTTGATCCGCTCCCGCAGCACACGCACCTCGCCGAACTGGTCGGTCGAGCGAAGCTGGATGATGAGCGCGAAGCTGGGTGCATAGAGCTCCGCAAGACGCATGCTCTGCGCGTGGGCAGTCGGCGGGGCCGAGGCGTACGGGTCAGGCGGCGGGGCGGGGCGAGAGGCAGAGAACACAGCAGCGTGAGAGGCAGGGGGATCGTTCGGCGCGAAATCAGGGCACGCGGGCGTCAGGACGCGTTGGGCGCGCTGCGGAGCACGAGCAGCTGCAGCGACAGGCCGCGGAACTCGAACGGCACGAAGAGCGACAGCGCGCCGTCACGGGCGATGGCGTCCCAGAACGGGCCCGACTTTTTCAGGCGGAAGTAGCTGGCCTCCGCGTTCACCGGCAGGCCGGGCGGCAGCTGGTGCGCGACCTCGACGGGCAGTGCGGGGGTGAAGCTGCGCAGCACCATCTGGATGTTGGACGGCGACGCCACCCGCAGCATCACCGGGAGGTCCTGCCGAAGCCGTCCGCCAGGCAGGTGCTCGCTCTGGGCCACGAGGTAGAAGCGCCCCGTTCGCAGCAGTGTCTCGTCGAGGTCGGCGCGGAAGCGGCCTTCCTCCTCCTGCACCAGTGGAAGTCGGACGTAGTTGGAGTCGGGTGTGGCCTCGCCGAGGAGCTGCCGGACGATGGCGAAGAGGGGGCCGAAGGTCTCCGTGAGCGCGCCGTGGTCGTAGACGGGAAGCTGCCGGACCGTCACGGGCGGGCGCGGCGTCGAGGCGGTCATCCGCCCCGCGAGGGCCGAGAGCGTCAGGAAGAGCGGCTCCGGGTGCGCCTCCGCGTGCGCCTCGAAGTGCCGTACGAGCGGGACGAACTCGGCGATGGTGGTCAGCAGGTTGAGCACCGAGATATCGGACGGCGACAGCTCGCGCTGGGCGGCTACGTTCTGCCAGCGCGTGGCGAGTTCGCTGTGCTTGCTCGCGAGGCGTTCGAGCGTCCGCGTCGTCTCAGCGAGCAGCGTCTGCGACGCGCCCAGGCTCAGGCTCGGCGGCACGAAGCCCGGCTGCAGCGCGAAGGTGCCCGCCGACGTGCGGACGACCTCCGCCAGCCGGATCGTCGTGTAGGACTCCAGCGGCTCGCCCGCGAACCGGATGGACAGGTTCGGCTTGGCGACCTCCACGGTCCGCTCGTCGCCGCCGGTCGTCTCGTCGCGGACGGTGATCGCGTCTACGTGGAAGCGGGTGTCCCGTCGTTCGGCCGTGCCGTTGAGGAGGTAGTTGGCGTCGTTCGGGCGGCTGGCTGGAATCGCTAGGTAGGCTGCTAGCGTGGTCTGGTTGGAGGCGAAGTGCTCCTGTAGCGGGCGCGGCGGTGGCAGCGGGTCCGCTGTGGGCGCGTCGAAGTAAAGGCCGTCGGGAAAGAGCCCGCGTGCGGCGCGGAGGGCGAGCTCGCCGTTGGCCAGACGGTCCTCGTCGATCTCCAGCGCCTGGAAGCCCCAGTGGTAGGGGCGCAGCGCACGGAGTCGCCCCAGCAGCGCATGCTCGTGGTGGCGGTCCCACTGCTGCAGGTGGTGCGGGTCGAGGATCATCCCCTCGTACCAGACGATCTTTCGGGGGTCCCAAGACATGGCGAGCTAGGTAGGCAAAGGGGGAGGGAGCCGAGGCGGCACGAGGGAGAGCTAGGCGCGGCGTCAGGCGCGAGCCAGGACGTTGAGCATCGGACCTAGTTGGGGAGGAACAGGCGTGTCGAATCCACGACGACGGCGCTGCCCGCCGGGCGGAATGCGTCGAGCGGCGCGATGCCTCGCCAGTGCTGGTCGTCGGGCGTGCGCAGATCCGCCGCCACGCCGATGAAGCGGACCTCAGGCGTGAGCGTGAACTGGACGGTCTGCGACTCGCCGGGGTAGAGCTGTACCTCCTGGGCGCGCCCGACCAACGCTGCGCCGACCGCGCCGACGTCGTCCTCCCAGAACTGCTGGAGGGGCGTCGCCGTGAAGGTGGCGTCGTTGCTCAGGGGGTAGACGCGCACCACAGCAGCATTGCCTCCGCTGTTCAGGGCAGCCGTACCGCGCAGCGTCACCGAGAGTACTTCCGGCTCGGTGGGTAGCTCCGGCAACGCGACTGGAGCCGTGCGCCCACATCCAGCCGCCAGCGCCAGGAATACCACAGCCGCCAACAGCGCGATGGCGCGAACGGGCACCGTGCCGGGTGCACGACGGAAGGGGGGGAGAGCAGGCATGCGGCGGAGCGTCAGGACGAGAAGGCGTTGCGAAACAGGATACTACTGTCGGAGGAATCTAGGGGGCAGGTCCGCAGCGAGCTACGGGAGACGCCACGAAGACGTCAGCAGGCGACCCGGCCGGATCGGTAGAGCCTGCGATGGGTCGCCACGCGCTCCCCAGTGCATTACGCGAAGGAAGCGCAGCAAGGATCGTCCAAGTCCGATCTGCGTGCAGTGCCTCTCCAGCGGTAGGCAGTCGCTTGCGCGTCAATAGGAGGGGGTCGGGCGGCTGGGCCGCTCGTTGCTGGGCGCGGTAGGCGCTTGCGAGCGCATCCGGGCGTCGTAGGCGCGGATGAAGGCGGGGCGGAAGGTGCGCCGCTCGACGGTGGACCAGTCCTCCGCACGGAGGTCGGCGCAGCGCTTGACGACCTCGTCGAGCACCTTCCCCTTGTTGAAGAACGCGAGGCCACCCGCCGCCACCTCCTCCTCGACAGCGGCTGGGTCGACGTGGTCCAGCAGCCGGGTCATGCCGTGCTGCGCGGCAGCTCGGTAGCCGTCGATCATCGCCACGGCGTGGAGGAGCACGTCCTCCAGGGCGCTCCGCATCCGCGCTTGGCGTCGCTGGAGGTCTTCGGGCGACGCAGCGGGGTCGAAGAGGTGCGCGCGGACGCGCTGAGGGTCGCCTCCGAAGAGCACTTCCATCTCCCGCGAATGCACGATGGTCTGCCCTATGAATTCGTGCTTGAAGCGAAGCGGGATCGCCGCCAACCGGCCGAGCACCGGGAGCACGAGTTCAAGCAGTTGTTCGATCTCGTGCGGCGGGGCGTCGGATGGTGCGGGGGGTACCGGGCGAACGGACGCGGGCGACACCGGAGGGGCCGGTGCTCGCCCGAGGAGCAGGTCGGCCAGGGGAGGATGCAGGCCGGGTGCAGTCGAAAACGCACGACGGAGGGCGTCGCGCAACGCGGCCTCGCCACCGACAGCATCGGGGCCAGCGGTCTCTTCGTAGCGCAAGCGCAGCGCCGCGAACGCCTGCGCGAACGCCTGCGCGGGCTGATCGAGCGGGTTATCCGTAAGCGATGGCGTGTGCGACGCGTCCAGCGCAGGTCGAGCGCCCTGCATGGGCTCCGGCTCTAGCGGCGCTTCGGGCGACGACAGCGTTGCCTCCAGATAGACCGTTACTTCGTAGAGGCCGAACCGGAGCGTATCGCCGTCGCTCAGGGCGCAGGGCAGCTCGGCCGGGATGCGCTGTGCGTTGAGATAGGTGTGATTCTGGCTGTGGAGGTCCTTGACGTAGTAGGTCCCGTCCTGCAGCCAGATCTCGGCGTGCTGCTTGCTCACGACGCGCGCGGCGTCGGGGAGGATCAGGTCGCAAGCCTCGCTGCGCCCAATCGTCACGCGCCCCGAGTCGAACCGATACGGCCCCAACTTCTGGCCGCGCCCGGTCTCCGTCACAGCCAGCTGCAGTGTCTTATCCATAGCGAGGGGCGCGCAGGCGCAGAGTCGAAGGCGGGGGGGAGTGGAACCAAGCGGGCCGCAGCCTGCACGGGATGGGATCCGCCGAACGGCAGGTCTAGCAGGCTCTAAGGTACAGATCTACCAAGGGGGGCGAAAGCACGGGAGGCCTCAGGTTTACAGGCCCCTACTGACGTGTGCCCCGGCGTCTCCAGCGTGCATCGCAGACTACCCGCCAATCAGCTTCAGCGCCACTGCATCGGCGACAACGGCGCCTTCCTTGGTGAGTCGCACGCGTCCGTCCTCGACGGGACGGATCAGACCGCCGCGTACCAGATCGGCGAGGGCCTGCTGGCGCGACGTGCGCAGGTCGAAGCCGTAGCGGTGCCGCGCGCGGTCGAGGTCGAGGCCCTCGTCCATGAGGCGCAGGCTGAGCAGCACATACTCGTCGCCCAGCGCGTCG
>JBCDFO010000055.1:0-17073 GCA_039177895.1 Bacteroidota bacterium | reverse complement strand
TGCCGAACACGGTGTTCACGCTCCCGAGCGAGCTCGACACCGAGATCGCGCGCAAGAAGCTCGAGACGATGGGCATCAACATCGACGGGCTCTCGAACGACCAGGTCGTCTACGCCACCGACTACTCGGCCGGCACCTGAGTCTCGCCGTTCGAACAGCTACGTTCGAGCGCCGAACCGAACGCCGAGGGCCGCTCCGCACTACGCGGGGCGGCCCTCGCGCTGTGCCTCGCTACTCTTGGACGCGGCTGTGCCTCAAGCTGAAAGTGTAGCGTCGGGTCGTGTTTCTGTACTACACGACACGAGCTGGCGCAGTCGGATCGCCAGGTATGAGCAGGACAGCGACAACACGCTCCACGGTGTTGGGGTCGATGTCCTCCTGCGTGCACCACACCTTGATGGCTTGGGTGGTGAGCGCCGGAATAGCAGACGGCTTGGCCTTGAGCGCTGGAGCGCGTGGCGTTCCGGGGGCGCACCGCAAGAGGTCGAGCGCGTCCAACGTGGCCTCGCTCACAATGCTTCCTTTGCCGTCGTGTGCCCGTGGATCGAACACGATGGTGCGCGCCTGGCCGTCAGTGCGGAAGACCGCGACGAGGCGCGTGGCTTTGATGCGAGCAAATCGCGAGGTATGGCGTGGGTTTGCTGCTAGCCGCTCGGCCTCGCCCCGATGTTCTTCAAGCGTAGCAAGATGCGCAGCCAAGCCGCCGATGTCATTTTCCTTGGCCGGAGCGAGTGCTGCAGGAGCGTCAACCGTACCCCGGAGTGAAATCTCTGCCTCGAGCTCGCCGTCCGGAGGAAGGATACCGGAGCCTAGAATCTCTGCTGAGGCATCCTCGCGCTTGCGCAGCCGCTCTATCCGCATGCGTATGCGCTGTGCCACATGATGTGGCGCGTCGCTGAGTCCGAGTTGAGGCACGAGCGTGAGCAACGTCAACGGTGGGCGTGGCGTCCGAACAGCCCGCAGGATGCGCCCGAGTCGCTGGATCAGGATATCAGCGCCTGCAGGCAAGTCATAGTTGACCACGACCCACGCATCCTGAAGGTTGACGCCAACGCCGTCGGCGTCGGTGCAGACGAGTACGTCGAGTGGCTCATCTGGGTGTGGATCGTCCGGGTGTGAGCCAGGCGAGAAGCGTACGCGAAGGCGGTGCCGCTCGTGCGGGTCTTTCAACTCCGCATTGCGTTTGCGTCGTCGCACCGTCGTTTCAATCGCAAGCTTCGGCAGGCGGCGTTTGAGGTGCTGTGTTACGTGGAGGGCGGTCTCGTGAAGCGTGACAAAGACCACCGCCTTGATGCGCTGATTCGTGGCGTAGAGCGCTCTGAGAGCTTCCACAAGGCGAAGGACTTTGTCGTCCGCCTGCCGTGAGGGGTCGCCGATCCCCGACAGCACGGGCACGAGCAGATGACGGCGGTTGACGTAGGTCATGTGCAACGAGCTATTGTAGGGCGTCACCCAATCTGGAGCGAGGCGTCCGGGTGGAATTAGATCGCCGAACAGCGTGGCATTCGGTCTGGGTGTGTCATCAAGCCCGAGCGAGAGGGTCTCGCCAGGGGGGATTGCAGCGAGGTTCTGCCAGACGGCGAGCCGAAACGCACGCGGGGAGCTCAGCCAGGCATCCAGTGCCGTTCCGTAGAGCGGGTCAGCGTACTCTTCAACAGCGGCGTGAAGCTGATCGTCGTATCGGGCGTGAGGAGCCCGTCTCTTCGAGGCGAAGGCACCTCGGTCAAAGGCCCGCGTCGCCGTCGTTTCGGCAGGCAATGCGTAGGAGATAAGGCGGGAGTGCAGTTCCTCAGGGAGGTACGCGGGGCCGTTGCTGTAGGGAAGAAAAGGGCCGTGCTCGTCGACATCGCCTCTGCGTTCCGCCATCGCGAGTACGTGGGAGTAGCCGAGCGGAAGAACCACCGGAAGGGCGGTGAAGGCTGCAGCGCTCCGGGCACTCCAGGGTTCTGGCGTTCGCGTGAGATCGGGTGCCCCCTTTGGTGGCAAAAGGCGGAGCTGGCTCAACAGGTTCTGGAGGTCGGTCGCGTACGCACTGCCTGTCATGAGCAGGACAGACGCCCCACCCTCAATGGCTCGTTGAATCCGCTCGAAGACAGCGGCTTTCCGTCCTGTGAGAGACCGCAGCGACTGGTTGCGGTACTCGTGCACCTCGTCGATGAGCACGAGGGTCCGGTCGTCCGCGCGCTCGATCAGCGTGTCGAACGCCCCCACCTTGCTCAGCCGGTCCCGAGACGCCTTCTTGAAGAGGACCGACGTGTCGAACGCGTGCACAGGGACACGTCGAGCGACGAGTTGCCCGCGCCACGGAAGGTGGACCGCGCGTGGGGCCACGAGGAGAAGGTGGTGCAGCGCGCCGCGAGCCATCAGCGCGCCTGCGATTTCGGCTCCGATGATCGTCTTTCCAAGTCCCGTTGAGACGACAAATAGAGCCCCGCGATACCGGGCAAGCTGCTCCAATCCCCAGGACGCCAGCGCCCGCTGGAAGTAGACCGGCTCCAACGCTTCGGCCTCCCGGTTCACCGACGGGCTCGGGAAGAGGGCCGCAAGCGCCGCGAGGTACGCCTCGAACGGCTCAGCCAGGCCTAGCCAGCCTCGTAGCAAGCTGGCCAAGTCCTCCGTGAGGTCAAACGACTCCGCAGCAACCTGGTCGAACCACTCGCTCCACTGGCGAATCACGGCCTGGTCCGTGACTACACTTGCTTGCTCCGCTTGCTTGGAGAGGCCGTTGGCTGAGAGGTTGGCAGACCCATGCCACGCGAGCCGGTCAGAGCTGATGTAGAACTTGCAGTGGTACCTCGGGCGAACGCTACGCGCGTCGGCGATGCGGAGCCGACCGGCTTCGATTCGGTCAATCATATCCTCGACAGCCTCAGCCAGCGTGTCTGCTTGCGCCGATTTGAGCTCGTCGCTCACCGCGGTTAGCACGACGGTCTGGACGGCTTGCCGGTCGCCCTCGCCCTTGCCGATCAGAACGCTGATGCGCGCAGCGCTGGGGACGAAGGGTTCGATGGCGTCGTAGCCGTTGACACTGAAGTACGCAGTCGCGATGCGCAGTAGGCTTCCAGTCTGGGGGAAATGCTCCTGAGCAAACGCGAGGCCTGTTCCTGGGCCTACCGAGCCTACGAGTGGCCCAGACGTCGGATGACGAACGAGAGGAGGCTTGGACTGAGCACCCACGGTTGTGTGCGATTACCAGGGTATAAATGGCTTCACTTTAGCCCGATAATACCTGCTGCTCCAAGTCTGCCCAAGCGGTCTCCGCCGTTGGGTGGCAACAAGCTTCCCCCACGTTCATAGGGGCCCTGGAGCGGCTGTGTTCGAGCGCTGAGCGAAAACCGAGGGGGGTTCGTCACAGCGTGGGTCAGTATGGGGGCGCAGAGACGAACACGGACGGAGGGGGGCTACAGCGTACCACTGCTGCCCGGCTGCCTTCTCCGGGAAGACACAGAACACAGGTCCCTCGTGGGCGAACAGGCTGGCACCACCCAACCGATGTCATCCCGAGCGGAGGTCCACAGGACCGACGCCGAGGGATCTATGGGCCAGCTTCCAAGCTCCGGTCGAAGCTTCCAGGCTACCGGATTCCCTTTGCTTCGAGAACCTGCGGTTTGACACGCGATGCTCGCTCTGGGTGACATCTGTGTGGCTTGGCTGCAACCCAGAATTCTGTCCCCTTCGCTTGCGAGGGGGACCGGTCGAGCGGAGCGAGACCAGGGGGTGCGCCCCACCGCACGTCCTAACCTGTTGAGGCTCCGTGCGGTACCTTGCCGCACACCAGCGCGCCTCGCTATGCCCGACTCGTTCCAGTACGACGTATTTCTCAGCTACAGCTCCGAGGACCGCGCTACCGTCCACGCGCTCGCGGAGCAGCTGCGGGACGCCGGGCTGCGCGTGTGGCTGGACGCCTGGGTGATCCGCCCCGGCGACATGATTGGCCTGGAGATCCAGCGCGGCCTGGAGCAGTCGCGGGTACTTGTGCTGTGCATGTCCGAGGCGTACTTCGCCTCCGAGTGGGCGACAGCGGAGAGCCAGTCCGTGCTCTTCCGCGACCCGACGAACGAGCAGCGCCGGTTCATCCCGCTCCGCCTGGACGACGTGAAAGTACCGGACCTACTCGCGCAGTTCTCCTACTTGGACTGGCGCGATCCTGCGAGTACCGACCTGCAGGTATTGGCAGAAGCATGCCAGGAGGATTCAGGTATGCGCACTCAGGGCGAGCAAGATGTGCCACGGATTCGTGCTAGAAAAGCTATTTTCAGCCGCAGGCCTGCTTCATCCATCGCTGTTTCAGGGGATGGGCGGAGTGTCTTTGTTGGACGGGAAACGGGGACTGTCGGCGTGTGGGACCTGAAAAAAGAGAGGTGGACGGCAGAGCTTAGAGTCCATAACAATAGTGTCAAAAGTGTAGCGATGTCAGGGGATGGACGCTGGGGGCTCGTCGGAGGTGGAGATGGGACTGTGCGAATGCTAGACTTGGCACGTGCAACATGCATAGCAGTGCTGAAAGGGCATAGCCATGTCGTTCGAGGAGTTGCTATGTCAGAAGACGGCCGATGGGGATTCTCTGGTGGTGACGACGGTACGGTGCAGTTGTGGAATCTGGAGCGCCGAACACATACGGTATTCCAGAGCCACAATGGCTCAGTCAAAGATGTCGCAATGTCAGCGGATGGGCGACGAGGATTATCCGGGGGAGGAGATAGAGCAGTGCGAGTTTGGGATCTAAGGCGCGGAGCTCATATGGTGACACTCAATGGTCACAGCGATTGGATCCGAAGTGTAGCGATATCAGGGGATGGGCGACGAGGTCTCTCTGGGAGCGACGACGGGACAGTTCGAGTGTGGGACCTTGAAGAAGAAGCGTGCTCAGCAGTGCTCGAAGGTCACAGCGGCTGGGTCCGAAGTGTAGCGATATCAGGGGATGGGCGACGAGGTCTCTCTGGGAGCGACGACGGGACAGTTCGAGTGTGGGACCTTGAAGAAGAAGCGTGCTTAGCAGTGCTCGAAGGCCACAACTACCGGCTCCTGAGCGTGGCAGTGTCAGCAAACGGCCAGTGGGGCGTCTCCGGAAGTGAGGATAAGAAATTCCGGTTATGGGACCTGAGTGTGTTTGACAAAGCCGTCCCCACTTCGAGCCAGACGAAGTACACCAACGCAAAGGTGGCGCTCATCGGTGAGTCAGGTGTCGGCAAGTCAGGCCTGCGCATTCGGTTGACCGAAAACGACTGGCGTGAGACGGACTCGACGCACGGGATGGCGGTCAAGCGGCTTGACCTGCCGGGCATTGAGGCGACCGACACCGAGCGCGAGGTATGGTTGTGGGACTTCGCTGGGCAGCCGGACTACCGCCTCATCCACCAACTCTACATGGACGAGACGGCACTGGCTCTCTTCGTCATCGATCCGCAGCGCGACGATCCGTTCGAGCCGCTCGGGCACTGGGAGAAGGCCCTCGCCGCCGCCGTCAAGCACGACCCAGCGCGCGTGCTCGTCGCGGCCCGCTGCGACCGAGGCGGCTTCACCGTCAGCGCGCAGGCCATCGAAGAGTACCTCAGCGCACGTGGCTACGCGGAGCATCTGGAAACGGCGGCCAAGACCGGTGAGGGGTGCGACGACCTGCTCCGCAGCATCGCCGAGCACATTCCGTGGGACCGCCTGCCCTACGTCTCCACGACGCACCTCTTCAAAGCGCTCAAGGACGCCATCCTCGTCATGCGCGGCGAGGACCATGCGCTCCTCCGCGTCGCCGCGCTGCAACAGCGCCTCCGTCTCGAACTCCCCGACACAACGTTCGACGAGCGCGAACTCCGCCAGGTCATCCGCCTCCTCGAAGGGCAAGGCCTCATCCGCGCGCTTCCCTTCGGTGACTTCGTTCTCCTCTGCCCCGAACTCATCAACAGCTACGCCTCCGCCGTCGTCCGGGACGCGCGTAACCACACGGACGAGATCGGCAGCGTCGCCGAGCGCGCCGTGCTGGAGGCCACCATCCCGATGGACGGCGTGGACCGCCTCGACCCCACCGACGAGGCCATCCTGCTCCGGGCCCTCGTAGACCTCTTCCTCGACCGTGCGCTGTGCCTCCGCGAGGAGACCGAAGCCGGTACGCAACTCGTCTTCCCATCTTATTTCCGCCGCACCCGTCCCGTCGCGCCCGAGCGCCCGAACGTGGTCGTGACGTACCGCTTCAGCGGCCCGCTCGACGAGATCTACGCTACGCTCGTCGTCCGGCTGCACTACACCGAGGCGTTCGAGAAGGACCGCTTCTGGCAGTATGCCGCCGACTTCACCACGCCGAGCGGCCACCTCGCCGGGCTCTACCTCACCAAGCTGGAAGAAGGCCGCGCTGAGATCAAGGTCCACTTCGACGAGGCCGTGCCCGCCGACGTGCAGGTGACGTTCATCCAGTACGTCCACAAGCACCTCCAGGCCAAAGCCCGCGACATTGAGCGCGTCCGCGCCTACGTCTGCGGCGAATGCGGCGAACCGCTCGACCCGGAGCGTACCAAAGGCGCGCTCAACAGAGGCCGCACGTTCGTCCGCTGCGATGAGGGCGTTTGCGATGCGAAGAACGAGTTGATGGACCTCATCGAAGAGAAGTTCGGTTCGCCCGAGGTGCTGCAGGCCGTGCGCCGGATGGACGAGGAGGCGCAGATCCACCTCGACAACGAAAGCCGCGAACTCATCCTCGTCGGCCAAGCGATCTCGATCTCCGCCGAGGCAGGCCAGATCTTCCGCCCCACCTCGCTTGCCGATCACGGCATCGATGGTGAGATCGAGTTCAAGGTGAAGGGCGAGGCCAGCGGCACGCGGGTCTACCTCCAACTGAAGTCGGGCGACTCGTACCTCTACGACCGCAAGCGCGACCAGACCCAGGTCTTCACGATCAAGAAGCCGCGCCACGCGGAGTACTGGCTCAGCCAGCCGTGCCCGGTGATGCTCGTGATCCGCACGTCGGACGGCGTCATTCGGTGGATGAACGTCACCGAGTACCTGGAGGAACACGGTCCCGACACGAAGCAGATCGTCTTCAACGGCGAGCCCTTCACCGCGACCAGCGTCATCGCGCTGCGCAATCAACTGCTTCCGCCAGGCCATGCCTGAGGGCTTCCGCCAGACGTAGGCGCTCAAACGCTGAGGGTCGTCCTGCACTGCGCGGGGCGGCCCTTTCCGCGGAGAAGGAGCCGGAGCCAGCGTACGGGCACGACGGGAGCCGGGCACGACAGACCAGTCGCGGGTAAGGCACTCGGCGCAGCCTCGCCTGGCTCGGCTCCTCTCGCTACCTTCCGCTTCTTTTTGCCTCCGCCACTCCTGTCTGTGCACCGTCTCGTCGTCTGCGCCGTGCTAGCGTTCGTGCTGGGCGCGCCCTCCGTGGCAGCGCAGTCGCGTCCGGCGTCGGCGGACTCGCTCGCGGAGGCCGACACGCTGAAGCGGTACGACCTGCAGGAGATCGCCATCCAGGGCACGGAGCGCGTCGATGGGCGCATCGCGACGGTGCAGCGGGTGACGCTGGCGGTGCTGAAGCAGGAGGCCGCCCCGTCGGTCGCGGAGGTGGCGCACCACGTCCCCGGCGCGCACACGCTGACCAACTCGCGCGGGGAGACGCTGCTCTATCTTCGAGGCGCGGGCGAGCGGCAGACGGCGCTCTTCTTCGACGGCGCGCTCCTCAACATCCCGTGGGACAACCGCCTCGACCTCTCGGCGGTGCCCGCTGGCCTCGTAGGCGGACTGACCGTCGCGAAGGGCGCGTCGGCGGTGGAGTATGGGGCGAACGTGCTCGGCGGAGCCGTGAACCTTACCTCGCCTGCCCTCGACGGCGACGGGCGCTACACTGAACTCGATGTGCTCTACGGCACGCAGTCGACGGTGCAGGCCAACGCGACGCACTATGGGCGAAGCGGACGCTTTGGCTACGCCGGGCTCCTCAGCGCGACCCGCCAGTCGGGGCTCCCGCTCGCGCAGGATGCTGACCTCGCGTTCAGTCAGACCGACGATGCGCTGCGCACCAACACCGACCGGCGTATGGTCAGTGGTCTCATCCGGGGCACCTACGACTTCGAGCGCGGACCTCAGATCGGGTTCACGCTGCTGCATGTGGACGCCACACAGGGCGTCGCGCCGGAGGGGCACGTCCCGACCGACGAGGCCCGGCTGTGGCGCTATCCGCTCTGGCGCTACACGATGGGCATCGCGAGCGCGCAGGGCCGCTGGGGAGCGACGACCTGGAAGGCGACGTCCTGGCTGAGCGCCTTCGACCAGACCATCGAATCGCACGGGTCGCTGGCGTACGACGCCCCGCTAGAGCGCCAGGACGACGCCGACCGTACCGCTGGGCTTCGGGTCACGGCCGCGCGGCCCCTCGGCCCAGGCACGTTGCGCCTCGCGCTCAACGGTCTCACGTCTGTTCACCGCCAGCGCGATCAGGAGGTCGCGGCGGAAGCCATCGCGCCGGAGTTGGAGTACCAGCAGCACCTCGCCAGCCTGGGCGGCTCGTACACGCACCCGCTGGGGCGTGGCTGGCAGGCCACGCTCGGCGGCAGCTATGACGTGATGGGGCTGCCGCAGACCGGCGACAAGCCCGCCCGCGACCCGTTCACAGCGCTGAGCGTCATCGGGGGCGTCCGCTACGCGAGCCCCGTCACAGGCTGGCGCGCGCATGCCTCCGTCGGGCGCAAAACGCGCTTTCCGACGATGCGCGAACTCTTCGGCGAGGCGCTGAACCGGTTCCTCGTCAACCCGACGCTCGCCCCGGAATCAGCCTGGCTCGCCGAGGTAGGCGTCGGGCTGGAGCGCGGGCTCTTCCAGATCGAGGCGGTGCCGTTCCTCACGGTGACGGCCAACACCATCGACCAACGCAGCGTCACGGTGGGAGCGCAGCGGCTCCGACAGCGCATCAATCTGGACGGCAGCTATGTGCTCGGCATCGAGGCCGTGGCGCGCACTCGCTTCGCGCGGTACTGGAGCCTGGGCGGTCACCTCACGGCAATGCGGGCTCGGCAGCGTAGCGCGGAGAGCCTACGTTTGTCCGAAACGCCTGCTGCCGTGGGCACGCTGACGCTGAGGTACACGAGCCCGAAGGGGCTCGATGCGCTCGTGGCGGCGCGCCACCGGGGCACAGCCGTGTCGCTCGATCCCGGCAACTGCCTCGTCACGTTGCCTGCGACCACCACGTTCGACGCGCGGCTCGGCTACCGGCTGCTGCGCTCGGCTGAACGCTCCGCGGAGGTGTTCGTGCGCGGCGACAACCTCGCGAACGTGGCTCCGCAGTACCAGCTTGGGCTGCCGGGGCCGGGGCGCACAGTCCGCGCAGGCCTCACGGTGAGCTTCTAGCCTGCGGCCATTTGTGCGCGCTGCTGGGTATGCTACGAGCCTCGCGGTGTATGTTGGCCCTACCACTCGCACACCACACCTACAGCCAAGCCTCGTGCTTGCCACCGCCTCCCTGCTCCGCATCGGGATCAGCCTCGGCGTTCTGGCCGCGCTCGGGCCTGCATGCTCGCAGCCAGCGTCCACGCCGGTAAGCGGGGACGCCGAGACGCGCGTTCCCTTCCGGCTTGTGTACGAGGCGCAGCGGGGCTTGGATTGCCCCGCGGCCTGCGTGACACGGCTGACGCTCTCGGAGAAAGGCACGCTCACCTATCTCCAGAGCGACGGCGCTGCCTCCGAGCTGGCTCTAGTCGATACAGCCCACGTCGCGGTTGCAGCCCGGGACTCGGTGCTGCTACTTCTCGACGAGGCTGGGTTCTTCGCGCTGCCTACCCGGCTTCCTGAGCAGATCACCGGGTTCTCTGGAAGCATCACGCGCATCCGCTATGACAGTGCTGAGCGCAGCCATACCGTCGAGGTGCTCCCGGACGCGCTCACGCCGCCCGGTCAGGAATTGGCCCCCGCTGTCCGCGTCTTCCTCGACGAGCTACGTGCCTTTCTGTTATACCGCTTGGGCATAAGACCAGATGGCGTCGTGCGTCCCATCGTAGACTGACGTACCCATCGTCCGCCTCCGCCTCATCAACTCCACAGACTCATGCCTGCAACCCGCTACGCCATTCTTGCCTTCGTTGGGATCGCGTGTGCTGTCCTCGGAATCTGGGCACTCACGTCCGAATCGGACGGGGAGCAGCTCCAGCGCGAGCGGGCAGCCCACACCGCCTACGTCAACGCGCTCGCGGCTGAGTCAAAGGCACGCCCGGAGAAGAAGGGACCCGACGGGCTCGATGGCCCCGGCAAGGCTGCCGAGTTCGAGTTCCTGCGGACGATGGATCCGGCCACGCGCACGATTCCCTACGAGCGCCTCTGGGAAGCCAACGAGATCGGGCAGCGCCTGGCCGCCAGTCGCGTGGCTCCTACGACGACCTCGACCTGGACGGAGCGTGGCCCGAACAACATCGGGGGGCGTACCCGCGCGCTCATGTGGGATCCGAACACGACCGACAAGTTCTGGGCGGGCGGCGTCTCAGGCGGGCTGTGGCAGACCACTGACATCACCGATGCGGCTGAGCCGTGGACGAAGCAGAACGACCTCTGGGAGAACCTGGCCGTCACCGCGATGGCTTACGATCCCACCGACACGAGCACGTTTTACGTGGCCACCGGAGAAGGCTTCTTCAACATCGACGCGGTGCGCGGGGGAGGGCTGTTCAAGTCGACCAACGGCGGAGCTAGCTTCACCCGCCTCGCGAGCACGAATCCGGCCTCCAGTAGCCGGTTCACCTACATCAATGACGTGGTCGTGACGCCGACCGGGACGGTGCTCCTGGCGACGCGCAACCGCTTTTCGAACGTCGCCGCAGGCATCATCCGCTCGACCAACGGCGGGACGAGTTGGACGACGGTGCTGTCCGCGAGCAACGGCGCGGTCAACGCCGCCTCCGACCTGAAAGTGGATGCCGATGGCGACATCTACGCGGGCATGGGCGTCATCAACTTCGAAGGCAGTGTCTGGAAGTCGACGGACGACGGCGCGACGTGGACGCAGCAGACGCTTCCGTTCGCAGCGTCTGGCAACGCAGACCCTAACAACAACTACCAGCGCACGGAGGTATGCACGGCCCCGTCGGATGTCAACACGGCCTACGTCACGACGCAGAGCGCCAACGCCCTCGATGTCAACCATGTCTTCAAGACGACCAACGGCGGCACGACGTGGACGAGCGTGACAACGCCTTCGCCGACGAACCCGCAGGCCTGGTACGACCTCATCTGCGCCGTCGACCCCAACGATGCGGACCGGCTCTACCTCGGCGTCGCCGTGCGGATGTACCGGTCGACCAACGGCGGCACCTCGTGGGCGGAGGTGGCGGGGGACGCCAGCATCTCCGGCTCCGGGCTCCACCCAGATCACCACGCCATCGCCTTCCGCCCGGGGTCGTCGTCCGAGGCCGTGTTCGCCCACGACGGCGGCATCGACTACACCGCGAACGCGAACGTGAGCGGGTCCACGATCCCCACCTACGTCAACCGAAACAACGGCTACAACGTCACGCAGTACTACGGCGGTGACCTCAGCCCTACGGCCGGGTCGAACGTCCTTGTCGGAGGTACGCAGGACAACGCCACCCACCAACTCAACGACAGCGCCATCGGCGCGGCGGCGGTGCCGAGCCCGCTCAACTGCTGCGATGGCGGCTTCACCTTCATCGACCAGGACGATCCCAACTTTGCCGTCGGGCAAATCCAGTTCGGGCAGTCCGCGCGGAGCTTCGACGGCGGCGCGACTTACGCGGGGTTCTTCCTTGGCCAGAACAGCGGCCTCTTTATCGCAGCCCTGGCGTTCGACGACCGCGAAGACCTGATGTTCACCACACTGGGTGTCGGCGGCATCGTGCGGACTTCTGCCCTCAAGAACCCCACGACCTCCCCATCGTCGGTCGGTGTTAGCATCCCAGGGATGACTGGGCTGGCCTCTACCTTTGCGCCGTCGCCGTTCGCGACGCCGGGCACCTCCACCGTCCTCATCGGCACGAACAGCGGCCAGGTGCTGCGCGCCGCAGGCATCGAGCCCGGGGGGACGCTCGCCGTGACGGACATTTCGGGCGGCATCAATCCCGGCAACATCTCGTCCATCGAGTTTGGCGAGAACGAAGACCACCTCCTGGTGACGGTCTCCAACTACGGCGTCACCAGCGTCTACGAGTCGACGAACGGGGGCGCGTCGTGGAGCGACAAGGACTCGGCCTCGCTGCCTGACATTCCAGTTCGCTGGGCGACGTTCAACCCGAACAACTACGACCAGGTGCTCCTCGCCACCGAGTCGGGGCTGTGGGAGACGGAGACGTTCTCGAACGCCAATCCCACGTGGAGCCGCGTCCCCGGCTTCCCGACCGTGCGGGTGGACCAACTCCAGTACCGCGTCTCCGACGAGGACATCGCAGCGATCACGCATGGGCGTGGCATCTGGACGGCAACCTGGGCACCGCCCCCGGCCGCTACCTACGCGGATAATGCCACCGGCGGCGAGGGCTGGCGCATGGTCGCCTCGCCGGTCCCGACGGCGACGCTCAATGACCTCCTCGGGGGCTTCTGGACGCAGGGCTTTCCCGGTGCAGACGCTCCAGGAGGTGGCCCCAACGTCTACCGCTACGATGAGGCCGTGGCGGGCGACGCGAGCCAGGGCTTTACGGTCCCGGTGGGTCAGAGCGAAGTCATGGGGGCTGCGCGCGGCTACATCGTCTACCTCTTCAGCGACGACGACTTCGACGGCGCGCCGGAGGGCTTCCCGAAGACCTTCTCGATCACGGGCGTGACAGGAACCGGTACCGTGACGCCGTCGGTGAGCTACACCAACAACGGCCCCAGCAACGACGATGAGGGCTGGCACCTCTATGGCAACCCCTTCGACGAGGCCATCGACTGGGACGCCCTGGCGCGCTCCGGTTTCGACGCCACCGTGCAGGTCTGGGACCCCACCACATCGAGCTACCGCGTGTGGGACGGGGCAGTCGGTACCCTCACCGACGGTGTCATCGCTCCGTTCCAGGGCTTCTTTGCGCGCGCGCAGTCGGGCACCGCTACCTTCTCTATCCCGGAGGCAGCCAAGGCGACGGGTGGGGGGTTCTTGGGCCTCACAGAAGGCGATACGCTTGCGGAGGCCTCGGCGCGGACCGACACGGGTACGCTCGCCCTGCAACTCGATACCCCTGTGGGTCAAGGACAGGCCTGGGTTCGCTTCCGGGAGGAAGGGGTGCCCAGCACGGACGGCTTCGATGCTCGCACCCTCGGGCCGCTTGCCCTGACCTACGCCTTGCTCTACACAGAGGCCCCTGAGCGTGAAGAGAACGACGCGGTTGCTTTGACGATCAATGCGCTCCCGCTCCTCACAAGGGAGAGCCCGGAGGTTGCCATTCCCTTAGGTCTGGAGGCGCTCTCTGAAGGCACGCCGACCGAGGGTGCTTTCACGCTCTCGTGGTCCAGCCTCCCGGTCTTGCCTGAGGGGTGGTCGCTCACGCTCACGGACCAACGCACTAGCGACGTAGTCGACATGCAAGAGCAAAACGCATACACATTTTTCTGGGAGCCAGGCGCTGATGCACGCACCCTGAACTCCGATGCGCTCCTGCCTGAAGGGCTACGCTCCGTCGTGGCCAGAGTGGCCCCTGCGGAACGGTTTGTCCTACGTGCTGGACAGCGTGTGGTCGTGGGGGCCGAGGACCCTGAATCCCCTAACGCACCGGCGGTGCTCACGCTCGAGGGCAACTACCCGAACCCCTTCACGCAGACGACTACGATTCGCTTCGGGCTGCCCGTGTCATCGGACGTGCGGTTAGACGTGTACGATCTGCTGGGGCGGCGGGTCGTCACGGTGGTCGAGGAGCCACGTGCGGCAGGCTGGCACGAGGTCGACCTCGGGCAGGTGCCTCTTGCCAGCGGCACCTACGTCTACCGTATCGAGGCCGGGGGCGAATCCCGCACGAAGCAGATGGTCGTCATCCGCTGAGTCCCACCCACGTGCGCTCTACCGGTGAGGACGCCGCCCGGCCTCGCCGCTGCATGCTCCTCGTAGTCCTTGCCGCGTCACCTGTGCTTGCTGCTCAGTCGGCTCCGGCTCTGGCGCTCTCATGGCGCGCGAGGCGGCGTGTCTGGGCGCTCGCAGTCGGAGCTACGGCTGTGGCACGGCCCCGCTCACCGGGATCACCGTGCTCTCGGGGTCGCGGAGGTACGACGGCCGCAGGTCGCGTCCCTGCCGCGCACGGGCGCGGGCCGATGGTGGCACGGCACTGGGTGTGTCCTCATCGTAGAGCGTAGGCAGGCTTGTGAGTTTGTAGCTGGATTCGGCGAGGTCAGTGAGCGTGTTTTTGTTCTCACTCCCGGCGGTGCTGAGCCAGCCCGTGCGCATGTCGGCGAAGCCGATGCCCGGGATCAAGGCGCTGCGGTGAATGCCAGCTCCTTCTGCCACTGTAAACCCGTTGATCTCCGAAGGAGGCGTGAACTCGTAGATCACGGTCCGGTAGAATCCGAAGTCCCAGGTGACCGGATAGGCTCCGCCGATGACTTCCACGTCGATGCCGGGCGAGACATACGTGTCCCCGGCTTCCACTGGAAATTTGTAGACCAAGAGCGGCTCGCCGCCGCTGGGGACGATGCGGTTTGAGTAGCGATAGACGCCATCCGGGCGGTTCGTGAAATAGCCTTCGAGCTGCGTATCGGTCCTCGGCGACGAACTCCGGATTTCATGCCAGGTCTCGCCATCAATCTCCACCGTGCTGACGACCCGTAGCGTGTCGAGCACGGTGCGGTCTGAACCGTACCCATCGACTGCGTCCCAGGTGTAGGTGACTGGCCAGGCGTTGCCCACCGCGAGCGGCAGCAGCGGAGGGGTCTCCGACGGGAGGTCGATAGAGGGTTCGTCCGAGAGATCGCAGGCGGTCAGGATGAGCGCGAAGACCAAGAGGCAGCCGAGGGCACGCAGCATGGGACACAGAGGGTAGTTGGATGAAAAGACCCTGTGTCAACCGTGCATAGAAGGGGGCTGCGTGCGAAAAACCTTGCTCCCAACCTACACGCCCGCCCGTCTCATTGCAAACGGAGGGTTGTTTGGCAACACGAAGCCCTCGCTGGAGCCTACCGCTCTGGCGTCGGGGCCATCTCCGCCATCAGGTCCCAGCCGAAGGTGAGGAGCGGGAGCGAGGCCTCCGCGAAGTCGAGGACGGTCTCGGCGAACGCGGGGGTCTGCACAGCGGCGTCGGCCACGTCTTGCGTGACGATGGCGCCCTTCCACTTGAGGTACGTCGCCACCTCCGAGTCGGCGTAGTCGTTGTAGCCGCGCGGCATGCGCTTGAGCGACTCGCGGGTGTCGAGCGTCAGCCCGGCGTCTCCGACGCGCTGCACGACGTCCAGGAACGAGGCGGGGTCGTGGGCGAGGCGGTCGCGCCAGGCGCGCAGCAGGTCGCGCTCCGGAAACCAGTAGCCCGCCGCCAGGAAGCTGCCACCCGGCTCGACGTGGACGTAAACGCTGCCGGGGTCTTTCTTCCCGCCCGAGCGCGAGAGCACCGCCGAGACGTGCGTCTTGTAGGGGTTCTTATTCTTCGAGAAGCGCGTGTCGCGATAGATGCGAAACGCCGACGTCTTGGCGTCGCCGCCGAGCGGAAGGCCGCGCCCTGCCGCCCGCCGCGTGCAGTCCGCGATCAGGCATTGGAGCGGCCACTGGCACTCGTCGGTGAAGGTCTGCTTGCGTGGCTTGAACCAGTCGCGGTCGTTGTGCGCCGCCAGGTCGCGGAGAAACTGGAGGCCCTCGTCGCGGAAGCCGGGGAAGGGAGGAAGGTCGAGCAGTGGGGCAGGCATGGCGAGAGGAGCGAAGGGGAAGAAGGGCGTGGGTAGGATAGGGAAGCGGAGTGACGACAGTATGGCGCAGGGACGGTCTCGGGGCCCACCGGGTCACGCCGAGGCGAGGGCGTGCCAGGTGGCGTAGGCCATGAAGCCAGGCCCCAGGCGCAGCGCCTCCTCGTCGATGTCGAAGCGCGGTGTGTGGAGGCCGTGCGTGATGCCGCGCGCCTCGTTTCGGGTGCCGAGCCGGTAGAACGAGCCCGGGATGTGCTGGAGGTACCACGCGAAGTCCTCCGAGGCGAACCACCGGTCGAGGTCGACGACGTGCTCCGCGCCGACGTAGTCCACGGCGGCCTCGCGGAGCGTCGCCGTGAGCGCGGGGTCGTTGGAGAGCGCCGGGTAGCCGACGAGGATCTCCACGTCGCACGTCGCGCCGAGCGCCGCCGCCGTGTGCGTCGCCACCCGCTCGATGAGCTCGTGCGCACGGAAGCGCCAGGCCTCGTCCATCGCGCGGAATGTGCCGATGACCTGGACCTCCTCGGGCAGCACGTTCGTCGCGCCGCCGGCGATGATCTTGCCAAAGGAGAGCACGCTTGGGCTGTCGGGCGGGCAGTTGCGGCTGATGACCGACTGTAGCGCGGTGAGGACGTGCGCCTGCACGAGCACCACGTCGGCGCTGAGGCGGTGCGGCGCGGCGGCATGCCCACCCTCGGCCGTGATCGTGAGGTAAATCTCGTCCGCGCTTGCCATATAGTCGCCCGACCGCACGCCGAGGGTACCCACGGGCAGATCGGGCGCGACGTGCTGGCCGAGGATGTGGGTCGGGGCAGCGTGGCTACCCATCGCGCCGAGGGCCCCTTCTTCCACCATGACCTTGGCCCCGCCGGGCAGCTTCTCCTCGCTCGGCTGGAAGAGCAAGCGGACGGTGCCGGGGAGGTCGTCGCGGATCTCGGTGAGGAGCCGCGCGGCACCGAGAAGCGCCGCCGTGTGGGCGTCGTGTCCGCAGGCGTGCATCACGCCGGGCGTCTGCGAGGCGTAGGCCAGGTTCGTTGCCTCCTGGATGGGCAGCGCGTCCATGTCAGCGCGCAGCGCGAGCGTGGGGCCCGGCTGCCCGCCTGTGAGCGTCGCCACCACGCCCGTCTTCGCCACGCCGGTCGTCACGTCGAGCCCGAGGTCGGTGAGCTCGCTCGCGACGAGCCGCGCCGTCTCGTGCTCCTCGAACGCCAGCTCGGGGCGCAGGTGGATCGTGCGGCGGAGGCGTACAGTGTGCTCGAATGTCGCGTCGGCGAGCGTTTTGAGGCGATCAATCATCGCGGT
>JBCDFO010000054.1:0-17440 GCA_039177895.1 Bacteroidota bacterium | reverse complement strand
GCTCCTCAACGTGACGCTGCTCGCGCTCGGCATCGCGATCATCGTGGTCCTGCTCCTCTTCAGCCACCAGGTCGAGCGCTCACTCACCTCCAACTCGGAGGGCATCGATCTGGTCGTCGGGGCCAAGGGGAGCCCGCTCCAACTGATCCTCTCGGCCGTGTACCACGTCGATAGCCCGACCGGCAACATTCCGGTGGCGGAGGCCGACCAACTCGCGCAGAATCCCGCTATTGCGTCCGCGATCCCACTTGCCTTGGGCGACTCGTACCGCGGGTACCGCATCGTCGGTTCGACCCATGCCTACCTCGATCACTACGGAGCTGAGGTTGCCTCGGGGAGTGCGTGGGACGGTATCGGCGAGGTGATAGTCGGTGCCGCCGTCGTGGTGGAGACTGGGCTCGCACCCGATACGGAGATCGTGTCGGCGCACGGCCTGAGCGAAGGCGGAGCCGCCCACGATGAGATGCCGCTCCGGATCGTGGGCACACTGGCGCCGACGGGTACCGTCCTTGACCGGCTCATCCTGACGAGCGTCGAGACCGTGTGGGCGGTGCACGGCGACCACGCAGCGGGCGATCACGACGGCGAAGACCACGAGCATGACGGCGACCACGAGCATGACGGCGACCACGAGCATGACGGCGACCACGAGCATGACGGCGACCACGAGCACGGCGGCGACCACGAGCACGGCGGCGACCACGAGCACGGCGGCGACCACAGCGGCGAGCACGAAGAGGGCCACCATGACCACGCGGACGCCCCTCAGGGCGACGAAGAGGAGGCCAGCCCTCCGACTGTGACGGCGTCCGTCCCTTCCGCTACCTCCACGCCGGCGCAGGTCACCCCGCCTAGCCTGCCACCGACGGCGGGGGCAACTCCGCCGTCGGCTGGTGGCGCTCCGGAGCGGCAGTATACGGCGCTGCTCCTCTCCTTCGCCTCGCCGATGGCCGCCGTCACGTTTCCACGCATGGTGAACGCGCAGACCAACCTGCAGGCTGCCGCCCCTGCTGTCGAGACACAGCGGCTGCTCAGCCTGCTCGGAGTCGGCATCGATGCGCTGCGGCTCTTTGGCATCGTGCTCATCGCAGCGGCGGCGCTGGGCGTCGGGATCGCGCTCTACAACGCGCTGCGGGAGCGGCGCTACGACCTCGCGGTGATGCGCAGTCTCGGAGCGCGCCGCCGGACACTGGTGGGCCACGTCCTGCTCGAAGGCCTCCTGCTGGCCTCCCTCGGCGCACTGCTCGGACTGGGGCTCGGCCACGCCGCCGCCTCAGCCCTCGGTGCGGCGACGGCCGGCACCCGCACCCCGGTACCGCTCACCGGCGCCACGTTTCTCCCCGAAGAGTTCGCGCTCGTGGGCCTCGTGCTCGTGATCGGCCTCGTGGCTGCACTGATCCCGGCCATCCAGGCGTACCGGACCGATATCGCTCGTCTGCTCGCTCGCGGCTAGTCTTCTACTCCCTTACCCCTCCTCTCGTGATCGCCCTGCGCAACGTGCGGTTCGCCTACGGTAGCGAGCCCGTTTTCGACATCCCGTACCTACGCATTGACGAGGGGGCGCACCACCTGTTGCTCGGCCCCTCGGGGAGCGGCAAAACGACGCTGCTGAGCGTCCTCACAGGACTCCTCAAACCCGATCGCGGCACCGTCTCGGTTGCTGGCCAGGACCTCTACGAACTGTCGGAGGGACAGCGCGATGTGTTCCGCGGCCAGCACATCGGCATCGTCTTTCAGCAGCTTCACCTCGTCTCGGCCCTCTCGGTGCTGCAGAACCTACTGCTCGCCCCCTCCATGGCTGGGCTCTCACCTGACCGTACCCGTGCGCGCACTTTGCTGGACGCGCTTGGTATCGCCGACAAGGCGAAGGCCTACCCCGACGAGCTCTCGCAGGGGCAACGGCAACGCGTTGCGCTCGCGCGGGCGCTCATGAACCGACCCGGTCTCCTCATCGCCGACGAGCCAACGAGTGCGCTGGACGACGACAACGCCAGTGCCGTAGCCGACCTCCTCCTCGACACGGCCAACCGGGAAGGCGTCACGCTCCTGGTGGCGACCCACGACGCACGCATCGCCGACTGCTTCAAGCACCGGCTGGCGCTCCCCCTCGTGAGCGCCGAAGCTGAATTGGAGCGCGAATAAGCCGTTCCCGTCCCTCAGCCGCCCCTACTCCCCCGAAGCGAAGCGGAGAGGGCGGCGCGCGGCGGAGCCGTTCATCGCGTCCGAGTCGTGCTGCGCGCGGTAGGCAGCGTCGTGCATGCGCTCGATGTCCTCCGGCGCGATGCCGAGGACCCGCTGCGCCTCGCGGAGCTCAACGTGCTCGTCGAACTCGATGCTCTCGTCGGCGAGCGCGATGTCGATGAGGTTGAGCATCAGACTCTGGCGGATCACTGCGTCGGCGCCCTTGAGTTGCTCCAGGCAGCGCCCCAGCGACGGTGGGTCGATGGCGAGTTGGAAAACTTGCTTGCGCGCGTCGGACGAAAGCGGATCGAGGTCCAGCGTCTCGAAGATGAGGGACGACTCGGTGTCGTCCACGTTGTGATCGGCGTCGGCGATGGCAAACAGGGCTCCGTAGAACGCGAGGCGCTGGGATTCGGGGAGCGTTCCGAGATCGAGCACGTCGGGAGACAGCGAGGACATGGTGCAGGGCAGATCGGTTGGGGTGAGAGGAGGCGAGAAAGTACGCCCGAGCGGGATCCGCGCGCTCTCGACAGGAACGCACCCGGCTGCGCGCACGGCAGGCCGATTCGAGCCGACTCGCCGCCTGGCACATTCTCTAGTGCCTTGTCCTCGTTGCGCTGCCTCGCAGCGTCAGCGAGCGGACACAGGCAGTCCGAGCGCTCGCCCCAGGTGATCGAATGCCGCTGTGAGCGTGCGGGGTTTGTAGCCGAGTTCCGTCTCCGCGCGCAGGATGAGGAGCGGCGTTGCGGTCGGGCGTGGGTGCTCGGGGTGGAGTTCGTCGGCCGTGATCGGCGCGATGAGCGAAGCGTCGAAGCCGAAGTGACGGGCAAGGCGCTGGGCAAAGTCGTACACGCTCATCGTCTCGCGCCCGGCGAGGTGATAGATCCCGGCTTTGCCCTGCCACTCGATGCGGAGCAATCCGTCGGCTAGGTCATCCACGAAGGTGGGCGTACGAATCAGGTCCGTGACGACGCGGACGGGCTCGCCTACCTCCAGCGCGGCGCACAGCCACGTCGCGAGGTTGCGTCGGCGGAGGTCGTCGCCGGTGCCGAAGACCAGCGCGGTACGTGCGACCGCCCACCGGTGGAGGCCCGCGCCACGCACCGCGTTCTCGGCCGCCAGCTTCGAGCGCCCGTAGAAGTTGACCGGGGCCGGGTAGTCATCCTCGGCATAGGGCGGCTGCTCGCCATCGAAGACGAAGTCGGTGGAGACTTGGATGAGGCGCGTCCCGTGGGCGCGGCACGCACTCGCGAGCGTCTCGACGGCCTCAACGTTGACGGCCCAGCACGCCTCCTTGTCTGTCGCGCACGCCTCTACCTTCGCCATCGCGGCGCAGTTGATCACCGAGCGCGGCGCGAAGTCCATGAACACGTCGCGGATAGCCTGTGCGTCGGTGAGGTCGAGCGGGACGTAGCCGCAGTTCCCCGTATCGAACCGAGGCAAGTCTTCGCGGCTCGTCGCCAGCACGTCGACCTCGGGCACCGACGCGAACCGCCGCACGACGGCCTGGCCGACGAGGCCGTTGGCTCCGGTGACGAGGACGCGGTGGTAAAGCATGTCGGGCGCAGGGCCGTGATGGATCGAGCAGAGTGGCGCTGAGGAAAGCTACGCAGGCATTGTGCCAGAAACGACTGGTCGCCTACCGTTCGGCCTCGGGCATCGCCGCCTGGATGTAGTCGCGGAGGTGCGTGGCGTCGCTGAGCTGGAGACGGCCGCTGAGGATGAGGCGCAGCTCGCGGCGGCGGGCAGCACCCTCGTAGCGCTCGTGGTCATCGTCTGTCTCGGGCGCGACGGGGGCCACCGGGATCGGCCGACCGCTCTGGTCGACGGCCACGAAGGTGTAGTACGCCCGGTTGCTCAGCCGCCGCTTTCCCGTGCCCGTGTTCTCTGCCCACACACAGATCTCCGTCTCCATCGAGCTGGTGAAGGCGCGGTTGACCTGCGCCTCCAACACCACGACCTCACCCAGGGCAATCGACGAGGCGAAATCGACGTGGTCCACGCTCGCCGTGACGACGGTGCGGTTGGAGTGGCGCTGCGCAGCGATGGCCCCGCAGATGTCCATCAGGTGGAGCAGCCGCCCTCCCATCAGGTTGCCGAGGGGGTTGGTGTCGTTGGGCAGCACGAGTTCGTTCATGCGGCACGCGGATTGTGCTGGGGACTTCGGTGTCACGCGTAGGAGCCGGTGGTGCGAGTGGACTTAGAGCTGTGTGATGCAGCTCTTCCCTACCCGACTGGCTGCGGCGTTGTTCGCGGACACCAACGGACATCGAGCACTCGCCCACCCGGGCACGAAAGAAATAACAGTGTTCACCGAACCGCCTGGCGGCTGCTCCGTTGGCGCTGCACGTTCCTCCTCCCTGTCTGCGCGCCTGACCCGCTTGCATGATCGATCCCTCCCATCCGGCTCAACTCGGCCTCGTCCTTGGCGGCGGCGGCGCACGCGGCCTCGCCCACATCGGTGTCCTGAAGGTGCTCGAGCGCGAGGGCGTACCGATCTCCTACGTCGCGGGGACGAGCATGGGCGGCCTCATCGGGGCGGCCTATGCCAGCGGCTTCCCGGTCGCAGGCATCGAGGCCGAGGTGCAGGAGCTGTCGCGGCGCTCGAAGCTGATCCAGCTCGCCGACTGGCTCCCGAGCCTCACCGGCCTCTTCTCGGGCAACCGCATCCAAGACTACTTCGGCAAGTGGATCGGCGTGGACCGTACGTTTGGTGAACTCGCCTGCCCGCTCTCGCTCACGGCGACCGACTTGCGTAGCGGCCGCGAGGTGCTCCTCGACAGCGGCTCTGTCATTCAGGCCATGCGCGCGACGATGTCGATCCCGGGGATTTATCAGGCCGTCAAGGTGGGGCACAAGCGGCTCGTGGACGGCGGTGTCCTGAACAACGTCCCCGCCGACGTGGCACGTCGGATGGGCGCACGCCGGCTCATCGCCGTGGACGTGCTGCCGTGCTTCGACCAGAACCGCCCGGACGCCCCGGTGGTGGAGCCGCAACTCATGCCCCCGCACTTCCCGCCGGTCGCGCGCGACATCTGGCACACCATCTTCCTCTCGATCTCGGCGCTGACGGCCTACCGGCTCGCGGAGGCCAAGCCTGAGGTCCTGCTGCGCCCGACGCTGCCTGTGGACGTGACGCTGCTCTTCGGCTTCACCCGTGCGGACGAGCTCATCCGGCTCGGCGAAGAGTCCGCCGAAGCAGCCCTACCCGACATCCGGCGCATGCTCGACGGCGTCACACGCGGCGAGGACGCACACAACACGCCCGAAGATTTCGGCGTGACGCTTACGGAGAGCGTGGAGCCTGAGCCCAAGGAGTGGTAGACCGCGCATGCGGCATCCCATGGGAATCGTGGTAGCTTGGCGCTTCTGTCTGTCCTGCATGACCGCTATGCGCCTCACCCTCGTCTGTCTCCTTGCGGCACTCACCGCGCTGCCAGCGCTCGCCCAGGAACCCACGCTCCTCCCCGATTCCGTCGCGGTCGAGCCTGCACCGCCGCCGCCCGGGCCCTATTTCGTGATGGCGGGCAGCTTCAAGTCAAAGCAGACAGCGCAGACCTACGCGCTGCAAACGGGCGGCTGGGTGCTCCGGACGGACCTCTACGCACTGCTCACGCCAGGCTTCTACGCGGTCGTGCACGGTCCGTTTTTCTCGCGCGATGCCGCCGAAGCCACCCGTGAGCGCCTCGGCCTCACCGACGCCTACGTCCGCCTCGGGGGCGACTCCTACCTCCCACCCAGCCTCGGCGACCCGGCCCTGCTCGCCGCGCTCCTCGGCGACCTGGGGGCTACCGTCGATGCCCGCGATGGAGCCACGGACGGCTGCGCGCCCCCGGAGCCCTACCTCGACGTGCAGATCCGCTATGCCATCGGCGAGGACACGCCACCCGCCTTCGGGCGCGGCTTCTGGGTGATCCGCCGTACCGGCGAAGTCCGCCGCATCCCTGCGTGCGCCACGGAGCTCGCCCCTGCGGAATGACCTACTCGGACGCGCGAGGGACCTCCTCGGTCACGACCTCGGCCTCGGGTTCGGACCTAGCCTCGCTGAGGCTGATCTGGACGTGCGCGATGAGAATGAGCACCAGTCCGCCGATGATCGCTACGTCTGCGATGTTGGCGACCGGAAAGAGAGCCACGAACGTGGGATAGGCCCGCCACGGCAGGTCGACGAAGCCGTGGTACACGTCGAGGTGGAGGAAGTCGATCACGCGGCCGTGCCCGAACGGGGCATAGCCGTAGACGAGCCCCGCGAAAAGCCGGTCGATGAGGTTACCGATGGCCCCGCCGAGGATGAGCGCCAGCGCGAGCCGGTAGCTGCGGGACGCCTCGCGCATCCAAACGAGGTAGAACGCCACCATGACCGTCGCGAGCGTGGAGACGATGGTGAGGAGCGCCTTCGACCCGAGCGTCCAGCCAAAGGCGAAACCGGGGTTCTCGAAGTAGGAAAACCGAAACCAGCGGCCCAGCACTGGGATCGTATCGCCCACTTCCATCATCGCGACCACCCACACCTTGGTGAGTTGGTCGAGCACGACGACGAGGAGGGTCGCCCAGAGGACGCGCATGGCGAGGCGGCGGAGACGTGGGAGCGGAGGGCGGCCTAAGCGCCGCACCGGGGACGGTTCCCACCAGGAGACGCAGGGGTCGCCGGGGCTCCGCTCACCGTACCACGGCGTCACCGGAGCGCCCTACCCCACCGCGCTGCGACCGGTGAGCGCCTCGAAGCGCTGGCCGTCGATGCGGAGCGCGCGGACGTTCTGCGCGTGGGGGCGGTCGAGGTGCCAGCCGGTGCGCTGGAGGGCGTCGGGGCGCTGCGACGCGTGGAGCATCGCGGGGATGGCGTTCGCGACCGTTTCGAATTTTGACTTACAATAACGGCGAAGCTCCTCCGTAAAGTGCCGCCGCATACCAAACGGGTAGCTGAAGTGCTCAATGGGCCCCTCAAGTATCGCTTGAAGGTCGGCCTGGCTCCGGTCGATCTCGGCGACGGCCTCCTCGAAGGGCAACTCCGCCAGGCACCGATGCGTGTGCGTGTGCGCGCCGATGACGTGCCCGGCGGCGGCGATCTCGCGCAGCTCGTCGGTCGACAGGCTGGTACGGTCGCCGTGGTGGACGATGCGGTCGAAGTAAGCGTCGAGGTCGGCGGCGCTCGCGCGGTCGCGGAAGACCCCCGTGTTGGTGTAGAACGTCGCCACGATGCCGAGGCGGTCGAGCAGCGGCAGCGCTCGGTGCCACGCGCGGTAGTTGTCGTCAAACGACACCCACGCCACGGGTTCGCCCTCGGCCGCGTCCAGGAACGCGAGCGGGCCGTCCACGAAGCGATACCCCTCCCCCTGCGCCCAGGTGACCGCGCGCTCGAACGCGTCGTACTCGTGCGGCTCGATGCTGTGGAAGTAGAGCGCGAGCCGGTCGGGCAGGCCCCGGTCGGCGAACACAGCGTGCGCGCCGCGAATGAGCGTCTGGACGAGGGATTTCATCAGGAGGGTGGCTGTCGGCTATCCGCTGTCAGCTATCGGTTGGTGCTTCGCTGCGAACGATGGCCGGGTTGGCACCCGCGTGCGGATAGGGTCGCACGGTCGCGGTCGTTGGCGCGTCTGCGGGAACGGGACGAGCCAGGTCGGCACCGATTCGGACCGGGAGATCTGCCCAGTGGCTAGCAACGGGCTGGAGGTTGGCGGGGACAGTCGCCAGACGCGCATCGGAGTCCGATCCGGTGAGTTGCTGCCAGGTGGCGAGGTCGCTGCCTCGGTAGTCGCCGCCCCACGACTCGGTACCAGTCGGCATGAAGAAAAACGACTGCACGCTGCCCGGGCCGTGCGGGCTGTAGACGTTGGCCAGGAAGCGCGTCGAGTGGGCCTCAGCGGCCGTCTCGCCCCGCACTTGCACTTCGTAGGCTTCCGTCCCCGCGCGCCCGTTGCCGACTAGCACGTTGTTCGCGACGACGTTGCGGCCGTCCGGAGCACGGCGGTCCGGGTCGAGGCGCAGCCAGAGGCCGTGGCCCTCGTTGCCCGCGAGCGTGTTGTGGACGTAGACGTTCGCGCTCGCCGCCTGCGAGAGCACGCCCGCACCCGACCAGCCGCGCCAGCGCGTCCGCACGGCGACGTTGTGCTGCACGAGCGTCCGCCTCGTCTCGTACTCGATCATGATCCCAGCGATGGCGTTGTCGTCCGCGTAGGTCCCCTCGATCACGTTGTCGTAATTCTCGATATCGAGCCAGAGGCCGGGGCCTTCGTTGCCGACGGCGCGGAAGCGGCGGAAGGTGCTGCGGCTCGTCTGGCTCCACTTCCCACCGCCAGCTTCCCAGAACGGGTCGTAGTCCTTCCAGTTGTTGCGCGACGCCTCGCAGTCCTCGAAGAGGCAGTCCACGCAACTGCCCGACCAGCCAATCTGGCCGTTGTCGAGCGCGCGGACGCGCCGGAAGACATGCTGCCGCCCACCCGGATCGATGCCGCTGCCGTTGGTCCACTCGACCGTCACGTCCTCGACGAGGCCACCGACACTGCCTGCGCAGAGGACGCCCCACTGCGCGCGGTTGGTCGCGTGGCGGAACGTGAAGCCCGCGATGCGCAGCCAGCCGGGCATGTCGTTGCTGCCGCATTCGGCGTAGGGGTCGCTGCCGAGCGGGGCGAACAGGTGCGGCTCGACAGCCACCTCGACCGTGCCGAACGACGACGGCGTGCGGTCTCCCGGAAAACGCACCCAGAGCGCGAGCGGGCTCGTGTCGGGGCCATCCACCCAGAACGTGCCGGGCTCCAGCGCCGTGCGCTCCGCGACCGCACGCAGCACGGTGCCATCGACAATCACCATCTCGCGGCGGAAGACGGGCTCGTCGCTGTAGGCGTGCATGGCGCCGTAGGACCACGGCAGCCACCAGACGCCCTCGCGCGAGGTCCACCGCCCATCCACAGGAACGGCCCCCGAGATCACGACCGTGTCGCCTGGATACGCCGCGTAGGTGACGCGCGCCGACACGCCCGTGCCGCCGACTTGTGGGCGCACGAACTCGCGGTAGGTCCCCGCACGGACGAGGACGGCGTCGCCGGGGCGCAGCACGCCGCGACCGGTCGCACGACCGATGGTGCGCCACGGGGCATCGCGGGTGCCCGGGTTGGCGTCGTCAGCGCGAGAATGCCTCTGGTCGACCCAGAAGACGCGACCGTCGGGCGCATAGACCTCCTCAGCGGAACGGCACTGCTCAGCCGCGTCACGGACGTGGCCCGGCGGGCAGGCGTCGAGAGCCTCGGGCTCCGCGAGCGACACACCGGTCGCTGCTACCTCAGGTTCGGCAGGGACAGACATCCCCTGAGACGCGAGCGCAGGCGAGACCGGCTCCGTATCGCCGCATCGGAGCGCGCTCAGCGCCAGCAGCACGACCAGCGCCGTATGGCAACAGAGCCGCGTCATCGCCCCTCCTCTGTCTCGCCTACGCCGGGACCGTCGTGACGCTGCCGGAGCGCCGCGTCGTAGATGTCAACGAGCAGGGCATAGTTGGCAGCGGCGGTGTAGCGATGCTCGAAGAGCGCACGGGTGGACGCGCGGAGCGCCTGTAGGCGCGCGGGATCGGCGGCGAGTCGGTTCACGGCAGCCGCGAGCGCGGCGGGGTCGCCTGGCGCGAAGCGTGTCCCGGCGACGTCCTGCTTGACCATCGACTTTGGGCCGCCGAGGTCGGACGCCACCACGGGCGTCCCGTTCGCCATCGCCTCGATCAGCGCCATCGGGGTGCCGCCCTCGTAGCACTCCGACGAGAACACGAACACGGCTGCGTCGGCCATGAGGCGCATCACGCCGTCGCGCGTCTGATGACCTACCCATTCGATACGGTCGGGGTGGGCTGCGACGGCCGCCTCGACGGCCGCCGCCTCGGGGCCGTCCCCTGCGATCACGAGACGGAGGTCCGGCGCGTGCCGCGTCCAGGCATCGAGGATGAGCGAGATGCCTTTCTCGTGCGAGAGCCGCCCGACGAAGAGCGCATAGCCGCCCTGCCCCGTGCCTGCGCCGGGATCCGGGTCCAGGAAGTTGGGCTTGACGGCGAGCTTATCCGCAGGCAGCCCACCCTCAATGAACTTGGCGTGCGCGAAGTCCGTCATCGCGATGTAGCGATCCACGGCGCGGTCCCACGTACCGAGTTGGCGGTGCGCTGCCGTCATCGTCGCCACAGCGGCCGTTGCGGCGCGTGAGCCTCGGTAGCAGCCGTGGCGGATGCCCGACCACGCGTACGACTTGCCGAGGCAGTCCTCACACACGCGGCCCTCGCGGAAGTAGAGCGCCCCCGGGCAGTGCAGCCGGTAGTTGTGGAGCGACTGGACGACGGCGGCCCCGTGCTTGCGCGCGGCGTAGTAGGCTGACGGCGAGACGAGCGGCAGCGTGTTGTGGAAGTGCACCACGTCGATCTGCGCGTCCTGCACCAGGTCGGCGACGGCGCGGTAGGTCTCGCGGCTCCAGAGCGTGCGCCGCAGGAGCGCAGCGCGGCTGAGGTCCTCAACGGCGTCGTTGTGGACCGCGTGGCGGTGGACCGTGTGCCCCATCGTTTCCAGCAGGCGGCTCTCGGCGCGGAACACCTGGTCCTCGCCGCCGGGCAGCTGGTAGAAATTGTGGACCATCAGCACGCGCGCTGGTCGGCCCAGCACCCGCGACGGGCGCGGTCGGGCCTGCGGCCCACGCTGAGGCGCCAGCACCGGAGGCGACGGCAGGCTGCGGCTGGACATAGGAGGCGGGCTGGGTCGGTCGGGAGGCGTCGCGAGCGTCGGGGTCGGCATCGTCATCGAGCAAGGAGGGGTGATGCTTGAACAACCAGAGCACCGCCAGCCCAAGCCCGAAGACGGACCAGTACCACACGCCACCCATCGGGCCCTCGAAGTAGACGTCGAAGGAGGCGTTGATATTCGTGGCGATGAAGTAGGTGATGAGGAAAGCGGCAACGGCCATCCATCGCTCGCGGCCTTGCGTGCGGGCTTGCCACCAGAGCAGCAGCATCGAGAAGAACCACGCGAGGCTCAGCAGAATCCAGAGCAGCGCGCCGGGCACGCCCATCCGCGCCAGAATCGTCATGTGCCCGTTGTGCGGACTCCGCAGCGACTTGTCGACGAGGAAGCCATCCTCCTTGGCGAGGTTGGGCCCGAAGCCCTTGCCGGTCATGAAGTACGGCCCACGCACGGTGTAGTCGTAGATCGCCGTCCACCAGTCCAGCCGCCACGAGACCGTGCCCTGGAGCGAGCCGGAGTCGCTCTTGCCGAAGACGCTCTTGATGTTCTCGAAGAGCTGCTCCACCGACACCGAGCGCGTGCCACCATGGATCTTGCTCCCGACGGGCCCGAGGAAGAGCCCTAGGATGATGAAGAGAAGCCCGGCGTAGGCGAGCTTCGACACCTGCCCGGTCTGAAAGGTGCGGGGGCGCAGCAGAAAGAAAAAGCCGATAGCGAGGAAGTAGGCCACCATCCCGCCGCGGTTGCTGACCACGATCAGCAGGAAGTTGATGACAAGCGCCGCTGCGAGCCAGGCGGGCACCTTACGCATGCCGAGCAGCAGGAACGCCGTGATGCCCGCGAGGTGCACCATAAGGTCGCCGCCCTTGGCCTCGAAGATCTTAGCGTTGTCGGTCCAGGGCAGGTTCGGCAGCGCGTCGTAGCCAAACTTGAACGCGGCGTACACGATCCAGACCGTCGTGAGCATCACCACGACGAAGCCCTGGTAGCGCCGCAGCAGCGTCTTCAGCCGCTCGGGCTGAGCAAGGACCAGCGACGCGACGATGAACGCGAACGCCGCGTAGCCGACCTGCATGAAGTCGCGCGGCGCGTCGATGCCGTAGAGGCCCAGGTTGGGGAGCGTGCGCAGCGCCGCCAGCGCGATGAAGGCCACGAGCAGCCACACGATCCGCATCGAGAAGAGCGGCCCGAACCGCCCGCCTGCCATCATCGCCACAACGCCGAGGACAAGTGTGACCTCGGAGATAAACAGCGGCGGCACGCCCCAGTAGGCGAAGCCGCGCGCGAAGAGCGCCAGCCCGATGAGCGTGAAGCAGAGCAGATCGAGGTAGCGGTCCACAAGGCCCCGGCTCGCCTTCCGGTGCGCGGCCACCTGCGCGAACTGCGCGTGCTGCGCCGCCGCCAGACGACGGCGCTCTTCGCTAGACACGGGGGCGCTAGACACGGGGGTGAGGCGGGACATCAGTACGAGGCGAGGGACGGTACGCGTGGCTACAGCTTCGGACGAAGTGGGCGCGTCACGCCGAATCGATTGGGCGCTGGCTATGTACGGGCCGGGGCACGTGCGTCAAGGAGAAAAGACCGTGCCGGTACGGCATCGTCGGGTTTAGGAACGGGACTCGGGCGTGCCAGCGCTACTGGCTGCGTCCGTGGTGTCCGGGATAACGAGGGTCGGCGGGACGTCAGGGCGGAGGGCTTCCCCAGCGCGGGCCTCGCCATCCCCTTCGGACGGCATCGACGAGGGCGTGTCTGCCTCGCGCCAAATGCCCCAGGCGACGGCGAGCATGAGCACCGTCTCCGTCCCGAGCGCAAGCTGGCTCGAAGCCAGCGCCCCCGCGACGGCGTAGCGGTAGATCAGGAACGCCCCGATAGTCGCTGCGACGACTGCCGCCGCCGCTCGCGCCTTGAAGACGGCACGAGGCATCTCCATCGCTCTTAGGAGGGCCAGCAGCAGCGCCACCACGGTCCCGATCACCGGCAGGGCGCCGAGCAGCCAGCTGAGGTGGGCGTATTCGAGGTACTGCCCACCGTAGAGGAGCAGCATCATCTCGTCGGTGTAGAGGCCGATGAAGACCCAGTTGAGGAGGGACAACCCGACGAGTGCACTCGCCGCCACGGCCAGCGTGCGTCGCAGTCGTCCGTTTGCCTTTGCCTCCACGAAGGACGGCATCAGCAGGTCGCAGAGCGCGCCGTAGACGTGGATCATCGGGAGGATGAGGTTGTAGAGCGCCCGCAACGCCCCTGCGGCACCCAGCCCGCCCCAAATCGGGATCAGGAGGAACGGCAGCAGCCCATGCCCCATCTCCATGAGGCCGGTCGGGGCGGCCCAGCGGCCGTACGCGGTGTGCTGCTTCCGGACCTCCTCTCGGTAGCCGGGAGCAGGCTCCTCTTCATCGCGGAGGTCGAGCCGGACGTAGATCCAGAGCGCTGCCACAACGCTCGCGATCCCGAGGATGCCCAGCGCCATCTGGACGGTCAGGTTGCCCCAGATCCAATGCTCCAAGACCAGGATACCGACGACCATCCCGAGATAAAGAAGGCCGCCCGTCACGGCCACGAACGGCCGGAACTGCGTGTAGCAGGCCCGCCGCATGATCCACATCGTCTTGATCGCCGCCTGCGCCACCGCCATCACGAAGCAGGCCGTCGCCATAGACGGCTGCCCGAGCGCTAGGGCGATGCCCCCTGCGATCACGTAGGCCACCGCGATGCCTGCGGAGAGGAAGCCGTGCCCGAAAAGCAGCGTATGGAGATAGCTGCGCGCGCTCGCTTTGAAGCGCCCCGCGCCGAACACCAACTGCGGCTCGATGATGAACCCGGTGTGGATGGCCGTCGCGAGCAGGAAGCCCGCGTAGCCAACCATCGTGTAGATGCCGTACTCGGTCGGCGTGAGCGTCCGCGCCAGCCAGACGTTCAGCAGGAAATTGGACCCGGCGAAGAGCGCCTGGTCCATGACCGTCCACGCCCCCCGCCCCAGCCAGGTCCGGGCCGTCGGTTCAGGCCCGGGGGCCTGCGAGTCAGCCGCCTGCGAGGTGGCCACGGTGGAAGCGACTGGGTGCGTGAGAGAAGCTGAGCGGTAGCGGACGCCGCCTTAGTCGCCGTTGACGGCGTCGATGAAGAAGGCCACACCGCCGAGCGCGCCGCCGATGGCGAGCAGGTCGCGCACGCCGAAGCGGGGCCGCTCGATGGTCTCGATGATGAGGGTATCGCCTTCGCGGAGCACAGGGTAGGAGGCTACATCCGTAAACGATTTGTCGAGGCTGGCTTCGAAGATCGGGCTGGTGCCCGAAGTCGGGCGGAAGAGCCGCACGGTGGTCTGGCGGCGGCGCTCGGGCTGCTGCGCTTCGAGGCGCGGCCCGCCGGAGAGCGCGAGCAGCCGCCCGAGGTCCATGCCCGGCCCGACCTCGTAGAGGCCCGGGTTGACGACGGCACCCACGACGTAGACCTGGATGGTCGGCTCGCCGGGCTGGGTGAAGAAGAAGTACGACTGCACGTTCGAGCTCGTGCGCTCGACCCGGCCGAACTGCCCCGGCGTGTAGGGCGCGCCCTGCGTGGGCGGCTGGGGAATCGTCTGGGGCGTGCCCTGCGGGGTGCCTTGCGGCAGTGGCGCGGGCTGGCTACCGGGCGGCGTCTGCTGCGCGAGCGCGGTAGGCAAGGCGAGCGCAAAGGCCGCAAGAAGCACGGCGAGGCGGGCGGCGTGGGTCATCATCGGTCAGGGATCGGGAGAAGGGGCGCGGATCGGCGAAGGGAGCCGGGTGTGGACCAGCCGGGCAAAGGGCATGCCCGACCACTCCGGCAGCCTCGCCTAGCGCTTGCGCGTCGTGTACTCGGTCGTGTAGCGGTAGCCAAACGTCTTGTCGTGGCCCGAGGCGAGCTTCGGATCGAAGCGGTTGAGGACGACGCCTGCAATGTAGCCGCCTGCGCCGGTGAGTTCGGCGGCCGTCTGGGTGAGCGCCTCGGCCGAGGTGCCGCCTGCCGAGGCCACGAGGACGGCCGCGTCGGTGTGGACCGCGAAGAACGAGGCATCGGCCGCGACGAGCGCCGGCGGTGCGTCGAAAATGATGAGGTCGAACGTGCCGTTGAGGCGGTCGATGAGGCGGTAGACCTCCTCCCCGCTCCAGAGCTGCTCGGGGCTATCGACCGGCTCGCGGACGGTGAGCGCGAAGAGGTTGTTCACGCTCGTATTCCAGTAGACCATGTTCATGGCCGTGCCCTCGTTGCCCACGGGCGGATTGGGGCCGAGGCCGAGGTAGTCGTGCACGGACGGACGGCGGAGGTCGGCGTCGACGATAAGCGTACGAAGCCCGGCCTGCGCGGCCGAGATCGCGAGGTTGATCGCGGTGACGGACTTGCCGGAGCCCACCTCGGGGCTCGTGACGACGAGCGAGTTGGTTTGCCCGCTGCCCGTGCCCAGGCGAGCATAGAGCGAGGCCTGGAGGTGGCGGTACGACTCCGCCGCGGGCGCGAACGGGTCCATCAGCGTCACGAGCGCGGGGTTGACGGGGCCCTGCTTGCCCTTCGGCACCTTGACTTCGGGGACGACGCCGAGGACGGGGAAGCCGTACTCCGCGAGATCGCTCGGCGCGTAGAGCGTCGTGTCGGTGCGGTAGCGCGCGAACGCAGCCCCGACGCCGAGCAGCAGACCCAGCCCGAGCGCGAGCGGGAGCGTCATCGGCCAGTTCGGGCGCGAGGGCTTGAGCGGCACCTGCGGCTCGCGCACGACCTGGGTCACGCCGAACTCGGACTCAGCAGCCACTTCGGCTTCGTTGAGGCGGCTTTCGAGGAACTGGTAGCTCTGCTCGGCGGCGGAGCGCGCGCGCTCCAACTCGGCGACTTCCTGAGCCCGGCCCGGGATGGCGAGGAGCTGACCGCGCTGCGCCCCGAGGCGCTGGCGGAGGGCAGCGGCCTCAGCGCGCGCGCCTTCGAGGGCGACGCGCTCCTGGCTGATGCGCTGGCGCAGCGTCGTCACGTACGCCTCGCCGGTCTGCGTCGTCGGATCGACGCCGCCCGCAGCCACAACCTCATCGACAAACTGCTCGGAGAGCTGGGCGCGGCGGGCACGGAGGCCCGAGAGCTGCGCCTCGTAGCGCGCCACGTCGGGGTTGAGCGACGGGTTCGAGCGCAGCATCGGCTGCTGCACGTAGATGTTGTTCAGGATCTGCTCCAGTTCGGCGATCTTCGTCTCGGTGTCGCGGAGTTCGCCCTGCACGCCCGACGCGATGCGCTGCGTGAGGCGCGGCTGCAGCTCGGCGAGTTCGCGCTCCAGCGCCTGCAGCGACTGCTCGCGCATGGAGGCGTCTACGCGGGCGCGGTCGAGCTGCGCTTCGAGCGAGGCCACCTGCTGGATCGACTGCTGCGCCTGCGCGCCGAGATCGACGGCCCCGCGCTGGCGGCGGAACTGGCTCAACTCGGCTTCGAGGGCGTTGAGTTCGGCCTGGCGCTGATCGCGCTGCTCAGCGAGGAAGCTGCTCGTGCGCTCGATGAACTCGCGGCTCGTCTCCTGCGAGCGGCGCTGGTACTCCTCCATGTAGAACTGCGCGAGCATGTGCGCCTCCTCGGCCGTCGCGCCCTTGGCCGACACGCGGACGGCGTCCACCTCCAGCCCAGCGGGCTCGACGTTGACGTAGCTCTCCTGAATCAGCGCGCCGAGCGAACGCGGCGTCAGAGGCTGGTCCGTGACGCTATCGAAAATGGGAAACGGCTCGCCGCGCTGCTCGGCGACAGCCATCAGCCGCTCGGCCGCGCGCTCCGCGATCACGGGCGACTGCTGGAGGATGATCGCCTGGTTGAGCACGCGGCGGGTGCTCTCGCCGCCGCCCGGCGTGTCCACGAACCGACCCATGATCTCGGTCTGGACTTCGTTGGGATCGGGCGTGTTGACGAGGAGAATGGCGTACGAGTCGTACTGCGGTCCTAGCGCGAGCACCGCACCGACCGTGAGCGCCACGATGAGCGCGGTGATCCCGAGGATGAGCTTCCAGCCCCGGCGCAGGATATCGTTCTTCTCCTGCGCAGCGCGGCGCGCTTCGAGCTTGCGCGGCGGGGTCGTGTTCGGGAAGAGTGGCGCGGGCGGCGGGTCGCTCAGCGGCACCGGCACCAGGTTCGCGTTCGTGCGCGGCACAGGGACGCCAGCCGGGCGGCTGTCGTAGCCCGTGCTCGGCGCGAGGGCCTGGGACGGCGACACCGGGGCGCCATCGCGCTCGGACCGGGTCGCCTCAATGCGGATCTCGTTGGGGTCCTGTGGCCCGTAGCCGTCGGCTCCGCTTTCCATGCCATAGATCGGGTCGGAGCCGTAGGGCTCGACGTTGCGCACCTCGGGAGAGAGCGGCGCGTCGTCCTGGAACGAGCGGAGTTCGCGCGCGAGGCGGGCGCGGTCGCCATCACGCATGGGGCCTCCGGACGGCGGGAGCGCTGCAGGATCGTTGGGGTTCGCCATGGGGTACAAAGACGAGGCCGCTGTGCAGGCGGCGTGGGCAGAAAGGAGCGGGGATGCACGCTCGCTCGCAAGGATCTGACCAAGATTCCAGCCCCCCTATTCTCACGGGGCTTGGGTATGC
>JBCDFO010000053.1:0-17473 GCA_039177895.1 Bacteroidota bacterium | reverse complement strand
GTCGGGATCGGTCACGTCGGGGGCTGAAGCGTCTATGGCGTCGAGCAAGCGCTGGATTTCCGCGCGGTCGGTCGAGCTCAGGTGCTCCGCCTTCACCAGCGACTGCACGAGCGCCGCCGCGTCGCCGCGAAACACCTTGTCCAAGAAGCCTGCCAGCAAGCTCCCCCGGACCTCCTCCGGCCGGCGCTCCGGGTAGTAGACGTAGGCCAGGCCGTCCTTCTCGAAGCGCAGATAACCTTTGCGCGCGAGGTTCTTGAGCACGGTCATGACGGTGGTGTAGGCTACATCGCGCTCCGAGAGGAGCTGCTCGTGCACGTCGGCGACGGTGGCATGGCCGAGCTCCCAGACGAGGTTGAGCACCTGCATCTCGGTCGCGCCGAGTGGATGGAGGGTTCGCGGCATTGATTCTACGATTGTGTTAGTACTATCCAGATAGTAGAAAGAATCGCAAGCCGATGCAAGGGGAACGGACAAACTTCTACAGCACGCAGCAAATCCGTGCCAGAGCGTCGGCAAAGCTCGACCGAACACGCTGGGTAAACACGCCGCTCGGCTCGGCTGAGGCGAGGCTAGGATCGCCGTCGCTTCGTGCGCGCCGTCGGCGTCGCCTCCAGCGGGTTTTCCGGCCACGGGTGCTTGGGGTAGCGCCCGCGCAGGTCCTTGCGCACGTCGAAGTAGCTCGTCGCCCAGAAGCCCGCGAGGTCCTGTGTCACCTGCACCGGGCGGCGCGCCGGGGAGAGGAGGTGCATCGTCACAGGTATGGTGCCGTCGAGCAGGCGCGGCGTCTCGGTCCAGCCGAAGACTTCCTGCAGTTTCACGGCCAGAACAGGCGCTTCGGGGTCGCTGTAGTCGAGGCGGATATTCGAGCCGCTCGGTACGCGGAGGTGGCTCGGCGCGAGCCGGTCGATCGCCTGTTGCTGCGGCCAGTCGAGACGCGTGGGGAGGACGGCGTCGAGATCCAGCTTGCGCACATCGGCGAGGCGGCGTAGGCCGTAGACGTGCGCCCCGAGCCAGTCTGGCAGCGTGTCGAGCAATGCCGCATCGGACACATCCGGCCAGGCGTCGGGGCGATGCGTGTGGAGAAACTGGAGGCGCGATTGCAGATGCCGGGCGTCCTTCGACCACGACAGCGCGTCGATTCCGGCCTCGCGAATGCCGTCGAGGAGGGCGGATGCGACGGCCTCGCTAGTGGGATTGGCGAGCGGCGCATCGCGGAGGACGAGCGCGCCAAGGTGCGTCTGTCGCCGCGCAACGACGCGCTCAGCCTCAGCGTCCCACGTGACGAGGTCGACCTCACGGATCTGGTCAGCAAACTGGGTTTCGATGTCCTCCAGACTGAGCGGCGCGGCGATGAACATCCGCGCGCCTCCAGTGCGGTCATCGAGAGCGGCGACGGAGAGGTAGTCGGCGTCTGCGACCGGCTGGTCATGCGACAGCGCAGCTTGGTGGCCGGTGCGGAGTCGGTAGCGTCGGCCCGTCATCCGCTGCGCGATCCGGTCGGGGTAGGCGAGCGCCACGAGCAACCCTGCCGCCTCGGCGTCCAACGACGCGTCTGGCACGCCCAGGCGACGACGGAGGTGGGACACCTCTGCGCGCAGCGTCTGCACGGCACGCAGGTCCGCTCGATGTCCGAGCGGCAGCGGTGTAGAGCCGGACCGGAGTACGTCGAGGCGGAGGCGCAGGTCAGCGTCGGCGGTGGTGCCTGGAGCCGAACGGAGCGGGTCGCGCTCGCCGAGGAGCGCAGCCACGGCGCACGCGGCGGCCCCCAGACCGAGCGCCTTTCCCTCGATCAGCAGCGCCGCCATGCGCGGGTGGAGCCCGAGGCGGACCATCAGTCGTCCGCGCTGTGTGATCTGATTTGCCGCATCGAGCGCGCCGAGGTCGCGGAGGAGGTCGCGGGCCTTCGACAGCGCGGCGTCCGGCGGCGGATCGAGCCAGCGAAGCGACGTTGCGTCGGTGATGCCCCACGCCGCCAACTCCAGCGCCAACGGGGCGAGGTCGGCCTGGACGATCTCCGGCGGCGTGAACGCAGCGAGGTGCGCCTGTTCGAGCGGGCCCCACAGCCGGAGGCACACGCCTGGCTCCGTGCGCCCCGCGCGGCCCCTGCGCTGCTCCGCGCTGGCCGCTGAGATGCGTACGGTTTCGAGGCGGGTCATGCCCGTGCGCGGCGAAAACCTCGGGGCGCGGGCATAGCCGCCATCCACCACCACCCGTACGCCCTCAATGGTGAGGCTCGTCTCGGCGATGGGCGTCGCGAGCACGACCTTGCGCACGTTCTCGGCAGCGGGCTCGATGGCTGCGTCCTGTGCGCGCTGGTCGAGCGCACCGTAGAGCGGCGCGAGGTGTACGTCAGCAGGGAGCGGGCCGTCGCGGAGCAGCGCTTCGGTGCGACGGATTTCGCCGACACCCGGGAGGAAGGCAAGCACGCTGCCCGGCTCGTTCGCCATCGCCTCACGAATCGCATCCGCCATTCGTTCAGGCAGGTCGCGCACGCCTGGAGCACCGCCTGGCCGGCTGCTTCGCCGCGCGGGGGCCTCGACGTACCGCGTCTCGACCGGGAACGCCCGTCCTCGACTCGTGACGATGGGCGCGGGCGACCCGGCTTCGTCCGCCATGAGGGCCGCGATCCGCTCGCCATCCAGCGTGGCGGACATGACCAGCAGCCGTAGGTCTTCCCGCAGCCCGCGCTGCGCGTCGAGCGCGAAGGCGAGGCCGAGGTCGGCGGCGAGGCTGCGCTCGTGGTACTCGTCGAAGATGAGCAGCCCGACGCCATCGAGCGTAGGGTCGGACTGCAGCATCCGCGTGAGGATGCCCTCCGTGACGACCTCGATCCGTGTCTGCGCACCGACCTTCACCTCGCGCCGGATGCGGTAGCCGACCGTCTGCCCGACCCTCTCGCCGAGCGACTGCGCCATCCTCCGTGCTGCCGCCCGCGCCGCGAGCCGTCGCGGTTCAAGCATCACGATGCGCTGATCGCCGAGCCATCCTTCGTCCAGCAGCGCCAGCGGTACGCGCGTCGTCTTGCCCGCGCCCGGCGGAGCCTGCAGCACCGCGCAGGTGCGCGTCCGAAGCGCCGTCTGCACGTCCGCCAGGACAGCATCGATAGGCAGGGTGGGCAGCGAGCGGCGCATGTGGCGCGGGAGGCAGGTGTAGTCGTCCCAGCAAGATCGCGTTGCGGTCGTGCTTGCACCGAGAACATGGCGGCACAGAAGTCATAAGTTGGTCTCCGCCAAACCGAGCTACGCCTCATCGCCTGTCTGACTGCCATGGCGCAAAAGCCATCCAAGAGCCCGAACGGTAGCGCACCGAAAGCAGCGGCCGAGAAGTCAGACGCTACCGAAACGAAGGCGGCTCCCGCTGATTCCGAGGCGACGCGTGCAAGCGCGCCCTCGGTGAAGCGTTGCTTTGTAATCACCCCAATTGGCGGCAAAGACACGCCGATTCGTCGCTCCGCTCAAGGTTTGATCGACTCGGTCATTCGGCCGGTTCTACATGAGTTTGGATTCGAAGTCATTGTCCCGCATGAGATGGACAAACCTGGCTCGATCACCCATCAAGTGATTAAGCACTTGTTAGAAGTTGAACTCGTCGTGGCCAATTTGACGGGACTGAATCCGAACGTCATGTACGAGCTCGCGCTTCGCCATGCTGCAAGGCTTCCGGTCGTTTCGGTGGCATCCAGGGCAACTCAATTACCCTTTGACGTTGCAGGAGAACGGACTCTCTTTTTTGATGATGATCTTGCTGGAGGGGAGGAGCTTAAGCCTCAACTGCGTAGAGCAGTTCGTGAGTCACTGGCTGAGGAAGAGCCAGATAACCCTGTATACCGAGTTGCAGAATCTAAGGTCGTAAGAGAAGTAGTAGCGCGTGACGATAACCCTGCAATAAACTACATAATTGAAAGGCTTGATGTAATTGACCAGCACCTGGTCCGCCGTTCGTCAAATGTCACAAATAAGTCTTCTTGGGACTCGAACGGCCTATACAGCATCGTATTTTTGGGTAGTAGGGACGAAATGTCTAGTTTTAGGGACGATATATCCTACCTGATCCATGGTGCCAAATCTCAAATCATAGGAGATGAATTGTTGGTGTCATTTGTGGGAAATGGTTCCCATTTTAGAAGCTTGGTTAGCTTGGCGGAAGAACGTGGATTGAAGTATGATAGTCATGGTTATACTCCGTCGTCGTAGCTAGGATATGTAGGTAATCTGCCCATCTGAAACGAGCCGTTAAGCCTGTGCCTGCCGTCCTCGCCCAAGACCGCGCCCTCGGGGTGCTCCGCCGCGCCCTCGCCTCCGACCGCGTGCCGCACGCCTACCTCTTCCACGGGCCTGACGGCGTCGGGAAGCGGGCGGCTGCGCTGCACCTCGCCCAGGCGCTCCAGTGCGAGAACCGAGGCCGCAGCGTTCCCGCCGACCAGCCGTGTGGGCAGTGCCTCCCGTGCACGAAGGTGGCGCGCTTGCTCCACCCGGACATCCACGTTCACTTCCCGCGCCCGAAAGATGCCTCGGTCGAGGACCTGACAGCGCGTCTCCAGCGCCTCGCGGCCAACCCCTACGCGGAGGTCGACTACCGCCGCCGGCCCAGCCTCGACGACGCGGATGCGGCCTCGAATAAGCAGGCGATCTACTCGGTGGACTACACACGCGAGATCATGCACACGCTGCGCTACGCCCCCGCCGAGGGCGCGTACAAGGTGGCGCTGCTGCTCGACGTGGACGCGATGAACCAGGAGTCGGCCAACGCCTTCCTGAAGCTCCTCGAAGAGCCGCCGCCGCGCACGGTCTTCGTGGGTACGTGCGAGCGCCCCGACCGTCTGCTCCCGACCATCCTCTCGCGCTGCCAGCGCCTCCGCTTCGATCCGCTGCCCATCGCGGCCATCCAGCAGGCTCTCGTGGAGCGCGACGGGCTCGACGGCGACCGGGCGTCGTTTCTCGCGCGGCTCGCGGACGGGTCGTACACCCGCGCGCTCACGCTCAACGAGAGCGCCGAGCTCGGCGAGCAGCGGGCGCTCGTGGTCGAGTTTCTGCGGAAGGCGTACACCAACAACCCGGCCGAGGTCTTGCAGGTCGCAGAGACGGTGGCGCGGCTTGGGCGCGAGCGGGTCAAGGGTTGGCTTGCGCTGTTGCTGACGTGGGTGCGCGACCTCGTGCTCGTGCAGGTGGTCGGGGAGGAGGCGCCCGTTGTAAACGTGGACCAGCGCGAGGCCGTCCAGCGCTTCGTCGCCTTCGTCCCGAACGCCCGCCTCGACGCGATGGGCGAGCGCATCGAGGAGGCTGCCGACCTGGTGGGGCGCAACGTAGCGCTGCCGCTGTTGCTGAGCGTCCTCGCCGCCGCCCTCCACGATGCGATGCACGGACGCGCCCGCGCAGCGCTGTTCGCGCCGCTGGCAGAAGAACGGACGGCGGTCCAGGCTGGATGAAGGCCCCCCGTGAGTCTGAGGTGGTACCAACTCCGCTTGCAAAGTTGGGGTATGCAGGTATGGACGTATGAACGTGTGGACGTGGAGAGACACCGTCACACGTGCACACCTGCATACGTTCACACCCAATTCCGACCACGAAGGACGACCTAGATCTCGGCCGAGCTTCCGGATTTGGTATGAAACCCACGCGATCCCGGGACGCGAGACGACGGGTATGCGTAGCGCCCCATTCTGTCCCGTCCCCTCCGTTTCTCCGTCCTGCCTCCGGTGCCGTATTCCGCTGCGATCAGCCGCGTCCAGCCTGCTGCGATCCTCCTCCTGCTCGATCAGTCCGCGTCGATGCAGGACCCGTTCGGCGGTGCGGAGCAGCAGGGCGATGCCGCCCCGTCGAAGGCCCGCGTGCTCGCTGGCACGGTCAACCGCCTCATCCAGGACCTCGTCCTACGCTGCGCGAAGGAGGACGGCGTGCGCGACTACTTCCACCTAGCCGTCGTAGGCTACGGGGAGCGCGTCGAGCCGCTCATCCGCTCCGGGCGCGATGCACAGGACCCGGTAAGCGGCCATCCACTCGTGCCGATCTCGGCGCTGGCTGACCGGCCGCTCCGCCTGGAGCCACGCACGCGCTCGATCGCAGACGGGCAGGGCGGTACCGTCGAGCGCGTCGTGCAGACGCCCGTGTGGTTCGATTCCCACGCCAAGAACGGAACGCCGATGTGCCAGGCGCTCGACTACGCGGCGCAGCTCGTCCGCGACTGGATCGACGAGCACCCGCGCAGCTACCCGCCCGTCGTGCTCAACATCACAGACGGGGAGGCCACCGACGGCGACCCACTCCGCTACGCTCAGCAGCTCCGAGCCTATGGTTCCGACGACGGTGAGGCGCTCCTCCTGAACGTCCACCTCTCCGACTCCACCGAGCCCGCCGTCGCTTTCCCCGACGAGATAGCCGGGCTGCCCGACGAGTTCGCCCGGACGCTGTTCCAGATGTCGAGCACGCTCCCGTTCGGCATGCGCGCTGCCGCCGAGGCCGAGGGTGTCCGTGTGACCCTCGACACGCGCGGCTTCGTGTTCAACGCCGACCCCAGCGCGCTCGTGCGCTTCCTCGAAATCGGCACGCGGCCGAGCACGCTACGATGAGCATAGCACCATGAGCACAGGGTCCCCATCCGACGCGCCAGCCTGGGCAACCGTGACGACGTGGGTCGTGCCCAAGCGCGGCCACACCATCGCCGAGTGCGAGGATGCCATCGCATCGCGCAGCAGAGGCGACCAACTCCACGTGGCCGTCGCCGACGGGGCGACCGAGTCAGCCTACGCGCAGGCGTGGGCCCAGCACCTCACCCAGGCGCTGGTTTCCAATGCGACGGGGGAGCGCAAAGCCGAGGGCGAAGCGAGCGAGTTCGAGCGTCGGGTACGTGCTGCCCGAGCACGGTTCCGCCAGGAGCTCGACGCGCGTGCATCGGAGGCACCGTGGTACGTGGCGCAGAAGACCGAGCAGGGGGCGCACGCGGCGATGCTCGTGCTGCAGGTGGCGCGTGGCGGCACGTACAGCGCGGATGCGGTCGGAGACGTGGTGCTCTTCCACCTGCGCGACGACCGGCTGCTGGCGTCGTGGCCACTCACCGAGGCCGACGCGTTCACGACGCGGCCCGACCTGGTGTCGAGCCTCGAGGGCGTGCCGGTGCCCATGCGAACGCACGAGGGCACGTGGGAGCCTGGCGACGTCTTCCTCATCGCAACCGACGCGCTGGCCGCCTGGCTGCTCGCTCATCCTGACGCCCAAGCGCGTGCCGCGCGCGAACACGACGCCGGAGCGGCCTTGATCGACGAGGCGCATGCGAGCGGGATGACGAACGACGACGCGGCGCTCGTCCGCGTGGTCCTTGGCGGCGATGTCCTGGCTGAGGGAAGCGGATAGCGCCATGCCGATGCCGTCGCTCAGCGCCTACCAGGCCGCGCTCCAGTGGCCCGACCTCGCCTTCGCCGACCCGCGCCTCGCGCGCGGCACGGTCGCCACGAACGCACTCGGGTTGCCGCAGGCGATCACCGGCGCGTTTGCCGCCGTCTTCCGCGTCGAGACGGGCGCCGGATCCCGCGCCGTGCGCTGCTTCACCACGGACGATTCGTACCGGGCGGCGCGCTACCGGACCCTTCGACAAGCGCTTGACGCGTCGAAATTGGACTGTTTCGTGGGGTTCGAGTGGCAGCCGAATGGGTTGGTCGTGGAGGGCGAGGCCGTCCCCATCCTTGTGATGGACTGGGCCGACGGCGTTCCGCTCGACCAGTTTCTCGACACGCACCACGGCGATGCAGAGCGCGTGCGCGCCCTCGCCGAGGCGTGGTCTCGTTTGCTCGCGGACCTCGACGCAGCTGGGATCACCCACGGCGATCTCCAGCACGGCAACGTGCTCGTCGCCGACGACGACCATGGGGTACCTAGGCTCACGCTCGTTGACTACGACGCGATGGGGGTCGCAGGCACACGCATGCGGCCTGCTTCCGAGGTCGGGCACCGCAACTACCAGCATCCCGACCGGACGCAGGACGACACCGGGGTGGCTGTGGACCGCTTCGCAGGGCTCGTCGTGGCGACCGCGCTCGCGGCGCTCCTCGATGACCCGGCACGCTGGATACGCTACAGTACCGGCGAGAACGTCCTCTTCGTCGCGGAGGACTTCGTCGAGCCCGAGGCGTCGCCGCTGTTTGCTGAGTTAGAGGCAAGCTCCAGCCCTAAAGTGACAACGCTCGCTGGTGCGCTCCGATCCGCGTGCTACCGCACCCCGTCGCAGACGCCGACGCTTGACCAAGCTCGTGCGGGGGGCAGTCAGCCCGCGACGCAGCGTGTCCGTCGCCCTCGATCCAGCGAGGCCAGGCGCAGCATGCGACGCCGATCGTGGATGGAGCGTGCGTTCGCCCCGGCGACGCTGGGCCTCGCTGCTGCCATGACCGTCGTGGGGCTCGCCCTCGGGCTGTCAGTGGCCGGGTGGATGCTCGCGGCCATCCTGCTGTGCGCTGCGTGGTGCGGCGTGGCCCTGTACGCCTGGCATCAGCGTCCCGAGGTGCGTCGCACGAGGCGGCTTGCTCGGGAGCGCGCCGCGTTGGACCGCTGGATCCGAGACCTCGACCAGCAGGCCGGACTCCTCCGAGAGCGCCTATCAGCCGATCTCGATGACCGGGAGGCACGCATCGCCGCCCGCCTGGAGGAACTGCAGCGCGAGGCGCTCCACCGCGCGCTGCGCCAGCACTTCGTCGGCGAACTCGACACAGTAGAGGGGGTCGGGCACCGCGCGGTGGTGCGGCTCAAGGCTGCCGGCGTGCGTGATGCGGCGATGGCAACCCCCGAGGTCGTCGCTCGGATCACCCGGCTATCCCCCGAATCCCAGGTACGCATCCGACAGTGGCGGCAGGTCCTGGCGCAGCGCTATGCCAACCGCGTCCCCCGAGGCCTGCCGCCGTCTGAGCAGCACCGCCTGGCGCGTGTCGTTGAGCGCGAGCGGGCCGAGGCCGAGGCCGAGATCCGCCGCGTCGAAGCGAAGCGCGCGGCACAGGCGGCCGAGCGCGAGGCCGTCGTGCGGCGCCAGACCGCCGAGCCCGCGCCGACGCTGGGAGCCTACCTCGCCTGGCTACTGTACCTGCGTGCCCGCCCGGTTGCGCCACCCACCTCGTCCACCACTGTCCCCGCTCGTGTACGCGCTCGCTGACTACGACTTCGACCTCCCCGCTGACCTCATCGCGCAGGAGCCTGCCGCCGTGCGAGACCAGAGCCGCCTGCTCGTCCTCCAAGGGGAGACGGACCTGGCACCTCCCAGGCTCACCGACGCGCGCTTCGATGCGCTGCCTGCGTTCCTGCGCGCGGGCGATGTGCTGGTGCTCAACGACACGCGCGTTTTCCCGGCGCGCCTGCTCGGGCGCCGCGCGACCGGCGGCAAGGCCGAACTCTTCCTAATCAACGCGCTGGGCGACGGGACGTGGACGGCGCTCGCGCGCCCCGCCAAGAAGCTGCGACCAGGCGATACGGTGTCGTTCGGCGACGCTGAGACGCCCGATCTCACAGCGACCGTCGAGGATGTCTTGCTCGAAGGCCGCAGGCGCGTCCGCTTTACGACCCCGCACGCGACGCTTGACGATGCCATCGACGCGGTGGGCCGGATGCCGCTGCCGCCCTACATCCGCCGCGACGAGCCGCAGGCCGCCGACCGCGAGCGCTACCAGACCGTCTTCGCACAGCACCGTGGCTCCGTCGCCGCCCCGACGGCTGGGCTGCACTTCACCGACGCCGTCCTCGACGCCTGCCGCGAGCGCGGCATCCACGTCGCCCGGCTCACCCACCACGTCGGCTACGGCACCTTCGAGCCGGTACGCGTGGACGACTTGCGTGCCCACCGGGTGGCGGAGGAGCGGTTTACGCTCACCAAAGCGGAGGCCGTCCGGATCGACGAGGCGCGCGCGGCAGGCGGGCGCGTCATCGCCGTGGGAACGACTAGCACCCGCGCGCTCGAGTCCGCCATCGGCGACCACGGGCGGCTCGTCCCCGGCACGCGGTCAACGGGCCTGACCATCACGCCAGGCTACCGCTTCCGCGTCGTGGACGGCCTGGTGACCAACTTCCACCTGCCCAAATCGTCGTTGCTCGTGCTCGTCGCCACGCTCGTCGGTCGTGAGGCGGTGCTCCACGCCTACCGCCATGCCATTGCCGAGCGGTATCGGTTCTATAGCTACGGCGACGCTATGCTCATCCTCCCGGCAACGGCCAGGGCGTAGAAATAGAAACGCCCTCCGGCAGGACCGAAGGGCGCTCGTCAAACGGGGAGGGGGCGGCGTCCTAGAATTGGAAGAGCAGGAAGACGCCAACGCCGAGAACACCGGCTCCGATGAGCATGGTCCGAACCATGCGATCGATGTTGTTCATGCGAGTAGGGGCAGGTAGGTGTGAGAGCAGGCCCGGTGGCTGGGCCGCCTGTGGTGGTGTGGATAAGCTAGTGGGCAACCTCCGCTATCGTCAAGCTTTACGCGAACGGCATGGCAAAAAAAGCCGGTTGACGGAGCGATTGGTAGCTTTCTCGACATCAAGGTTCACTTTGACCCTGCGCCCGATGCTCAGTCCGTCTCTGATTTTACCCGCAACGCCGTGGCGCGCGTACGGCCGTGCCTTCGCGGGACTACTCTGGTTGCTCCTCGGCACTGCTTGCATGGCGCAGTCTGCCGAGGGACCGGTTCACGTATCGGCGGAAGATGGCATGGTCGTAAGCGGCCACCCGCTGGCGACCGAGGCGGGCGCGGCGATGCTCCGGCAGGGCGGAAGCGCCGCCGATGCCGCCGTGGCGACGGGCTTCGCGCTCGCCGTGGTGCTGCCACGCGCTGGCAACCTGGGTGGCGGCGGCTTTGCGGTGCTGCGTGATCCGGAGGGCGGCGTCTCGTCGCTCGACTTCCGGGAGGTCGCGCCCGGTGCGGCCACGCGCGACATGTATCTCGACGAAGCAGGGGAGTACGTCAGCATGCGCAGCAAGGTCGGGCACCTCGCCGTCGGCGTGCCGGGTAGCGTGGCGGGGCTGCTCGCCCTGCACGAGCGCCACGGCGTGCTCACACTCGCGACGGTCGTGCAGCCCGCCATCGACCTCGCGCGAGACGGGTTCGCGCTCAGCGTGCGGCAGGCACGGCGCTTCAACCACTTCCGCGACGACTTCGCGCCAGACTCGGCGGCGACGGCCTACTTCACGAAGGCGGATGGCACGCGGTGGGCCGAGGGCGACCGCTTCCAGCAGGCTGACCTGGCGGCGACGCTCACACGCATCCGCGACGGGGGGCGTGACGGCTTTTACCGCGGGCGCACCGCCGACCTCCTCGTGGCGTCCATGGAGGCACACGGCGGGGTCGTCACGCACGACGACCTCGCCACCTACGCGCCCGTCTGGCGTGCGCCGGTCACGTTCACCTACCGCGGCCACCGCGTCATCTCGATGGCCCCGCCGTCGTCGGGCGGCGTCGCGCTGGCGCAGATGCTGGGCAGCGTCGAGCCGTACAGCCTGCGCAGCCTCGGGTGGCTCTCGCCCGCGTTCCTGCACCTCACCGCGGAGGCGATGCGCCGCGCCTTCGCCGACCGCGCCTACTGGCTCGGCGACCCGGCCTTCGCCGACGTGCCGACGGAGGCGCTTCTGCGCGGGCGCTACATCCAGGGACGGATGGCCGGCTTCCGCCCCGACACCGTCACTGCGAGCCGCACGCTCACGCACGGGACGCCCGCCCGCGTAATGCCGCAGACCGTGCCCGAGTCGATGGAGACGACGCACTACTCGGTCGTCGGGCTCGACGGCACCGCGATCAGCGTCACGACGACCATCAACGACAGCTTCGGTGCCAAGGTAGCCGTGGCGGGCGCAGGCTTTCTGCTGAACGACGAGATGGACGACTTCGCCGCCAAGCCGGGCGCGCCCAACCGCTATGGCCTCGTCGGGGCGGAGGCGAACCGCATCGAGCCCGGCAAGCGAATGCTCTCGTCGATGACGCCCACGATCATCGAGGATCCCGAGGGGCGGCTGAAGCTGGTGCTCGGTTCGCCCGGCGGCTCGCGCATTATCACGGCCGTCTTCGAGGTCGCGCTCGGCGTGATCGATTTCGGGATGCCGGTGCAGGACGCCATCGCCGCGCCGCGCTACCACCACCAGTGGAAGCCTGACGACACGCTCCTGCTCGAACTCGACCGTACGCCCGCGTCCACCGTTGAGGCGCTCGAAGCGCGCGGCTGGCACGTCCGCGAATTTGGGAGCCATACCGCCGTCCACGCCATCGAGGTGCGCTACGCCCGCTCCGGCAACGCCACGCTCCACAGCGGCGTGGACCCGCGCCGTCAGGGGAGTGCCATTGCTGTTGCTGAGCGCAACTGAGGCGCTATGCTCTGAGGTAACGCGACGTCAACTGTGCCAACCAGATACATGCTGTACCAATGAACACGTATGAGATCAGACCCCTCGTCGGGGTTGGGCCGATCCGATTTGGGATGACGCGCGAAGAGGTGCATGAAGCGTTGGCGACCTCGCCCGTGTCGTTTCTAAAGACTGAGGAGGCCGAGTATCCAACAGACGAGTTCCGTCAGCACGGTCTGCACGTCTACTACGCCGGAGCTTATCCTGCGGTCGAGTTTGTCGAAGTGCACAGCGCCGCCGCGATCCGGTTCACCTTATTCGGAATCGACGTGTTTGGGACGCCTGCCTCTGACCTGCTGGTTGTTGCCTCTCAACACGGTTCTTTCAAGGCTGATGACGCAGAACCGGGCTCGTACACTTGTATGTCGCTTTCCCTTTGCCTCTGGCGCTCCGACGATCCTATCGGGCTTGAGCGAGAGCTTGAAGCGCTCCGCCCCGAACTCGATGCGGAAGAGATCCAGCTTTACGAACGGGATATCGCGCGCTTAGGCTTTTTCGAGAGCGTAGGCTGTGGTGTGCCCGAGTACTATGTTGAGACGTGAGGACTACCCGGGTGTACGGTCCGAGGGTGTCCGGGTATGCTACTGGCGTCGATGACGCCGTTCTGGAGCCACTGAATGCGCCGCGGAGCCGCCTGACGTGAAGCTGACACGCTGGAGGGGACGCCCACGCTTGTGCCCCAAGCGGTCGCCGTTGCCACGTAGGGCGACTGGTAGCTTGGCTCATGATCGACACGCACAACCACCGGCCGCGCCAAAACCAACACCGTTCCGTACGCTCACTCGCAAGTCAATCAGAAGTACGTGCACGTGGTTACGGGCAAACTCTTATGGCCAAGCACTGGAAAGAGTCGTACACGCTAGAAGCTGCACAGGCCCTCGGCATCCACGACTTCGAGGGGCGCCCCGTACTCGGTGACGCGAACACGCGATGGATCTATTACGTCCGCGTGCGCAGCTTCACGTTCGGCTTTTTCTCGCTCCGTGAGTTGGATCGGTATATCGACTTCTTCTCGCACAAGACGCTGCCGTCTAGTATGGTCGAGGGACCCTTCTCAAACGGTCCTGCAGCCTCGGTCGGGGACGGTCAGAGCGTGTTCGAGCGGTTGCCAGGAAGGCTGCGAGCCGAACGAGATCGAGTTAAGGTGCTCAAAGCGTTGGAGCGGGCCCGCGAAGACTTCGGTAGCAAGGGTGCGTAGCGAAGGGGTAGGGTGACCGCAACGGGTACGGCTGTCTCCAGCAGAGTCAAAGGTCGGAAGGCGTCAGTCCGGTTCGCTTCGCCACGCGAGCAAGCATCTTCGGACCGACTTCCGTGCCGTCGTGAAAGGCGAACACGTAATCATCCCAGCCCTCGCGCTCAAGAATCTTGTGGGACCCCTTGCCTTGACGCTTGACGCGCCAGCCCATCTTGAGTAGCGCCCGTAGCAGCTTCTTCGCTTTGACGGAGCCGAACTGACTCATGCCGCTTCCGCGAAGAGCGGTGCGATGTCAGGCACGTCCTCCCCATGGTCGAGTCGGTCCGCAATGACGCGGAGCGCGAGTGCTTTCGCTTGCGCCGTGGCTTGCTCGCGCGTCTCCCCATAGGTCATTACGCCTGGAAGCTCCATCACCTCGGCCAGCCAGCGGCCGTCGTCTTCGCGTTCGATCTCGATAGTCATCCCGGGTGTGAGTCAGGCCTTCTTAAATGCATGGTTGCCAACACCGAGTTCGGCAAACGGTCGAGTCTGTCTTCCACTGATGGTGGCTGGCTTACCACGTCCGACCGTCTGAGTCCGTTCCGTCGCGGACTTTACGCACGACGTGCCAACTTCACAGGGCGTTGGAATCGTCCATAGGCGGAGCGGGGGGGCGCGGCACGTAGATTGCCTGGCGTCCTGCTTCCCGTCCTCCCCACCCCGCTTTCTCGCGCATGGAATCCCTCGCCGACATCGACTTTGACGCCCGCCTGACCCACCTCGACCCCGATGCCATGCGCGCGGCGGTGCGGGCCTTCCCCGACCACTTCCGCGAGGGCTGGTCCCGCGCGGCCTCCGTCGAAGGCCTCGACTGGACTGCCACCGATTTCGACGCCGTCGTGGTGTGCGGCATGGGCGGCTCCGCCATCGGCGGGGACCTCACGCGGACCTACTGCGAGGCCACGAGTCCCGTCCCGACGGCCGTCGTGCGCGGCTACGACCTCCCGGCCTATGTGGGGCCGAAGACGCTCGTCGTCGCGTCGAGCTACTCGGGCGGCACGGAGGAGACGCTCTCCGCCTTCCAGCAGGCCCTCGACCGCGGCGCCACCGTGCTCTGCGTCACGACGGGCGGCACGCTCCTCGACGCGGCCAAGCGCGAAGGGCTCGCGCACGTCGTGGTGCCCGGCGGCCTCCAGCCGCGCGCGGCGCTCGGCTACTCGTTCTCGGTGCTGCTGCGCCTCGCCCGCGCCCTCGGCATGACCGACCTCCCTGACGCTGACCTGGATGCGGCGCTCGACGAGGCCACCGCCCGCGCGGCGACCTATGCGCAGACGACCGACAACCCGGCGCTCGAACTCGCCGACACGCTCTACGGCAAGCTCTCGGTGATTTACAGCGGCGCGGGCTTCCTCGAAGCGGTCAACCTCCGCTGGCGTACGCAAATCCACGAGAACGCCAAGGCCCCGGCCGTCGGTAATCTCTTCGCTGAGCTAAACCACAACGAGATCATGGGCTTCGAGGCCGCGCCTGTCGCGATCTCGCAGCAGATGGGCATCGTCGTCCTCCGCGATGCCGACGACCACGCGCAGATCCAGAAGCGCATCGACATCACGCGCGGGCTGCTCGAAGACAGCGTCGCCTCGTGGACCGAGGTCGAAAGCGAGGGCACGACGCGGCTCGGGCGGATGCTCTCGCTGCTCCAACTCGGCGATAGCGTGTCGTTCTGGCTAGCGATGCTGCAGGACGTGGACCCGACGCCAGTCGACACGATCCAGGCGCTCAAGAAGACGCTGGCGGAGTCGTAGCGATTCATCCAGCAGTCCGTATCTCCTCAGCCAAAGCTCGAAAGAAGCTCCCCTCCTGGACAGGAGGGGTTAGGGTGGTCGACCGATGAGTCAAGTGGCTACACTGTGGTCAGCAGGTCTACCCCAGACGCTTTGGCTATGCGTGGACCTACTCCACCCGATCTCGACTTGCCCGGTTCGAGCCAGTTGAGCCGATGTCGTAAGCGGGCAGTTTCCTCATGACGGGTCCGCTTTGGACATCCACCACCCCTGTCCCCTCCTGTCCAGGAGGGGAACTCAAGTCCTGGCCTCTCAGCATGCGGTTGGCATTGGTCTGGCGTGTCTTGGAAGAGCAAGGTGAGTAGTCAGTCTGGCGTGCCATCCAGCGTGCGAGAGGGCCGCTCGGGAGAGGCTGCGTTCGGGTGAGCGAGAAGCCCCTTGACGTAGGCGCTAGGTCCATGTAACGTGCGGTCCTGCCGCTTCCCCGGAACGGTGCCCTGACGCACCGCTGCCTGCCACCTCCGTGCCCGCGCTTCCCGTCCCGTCCGCCTCGACGTTCCGCTGTCTCGTGCTCGCCGTCGTGGCGCTGGCGCTGTGCGCGCCGCCCGCCGTGGCGCAGTACGGCTTCTCGTTCGGCCGCAACAAGGTCCAGTACGAAGACTTCGACTGGCACGTCATCGAGACGGAGCACTTCGACGTCTACTACTACCCCGAGATGGAGGAACTCGCGGAGTACGGGGCCGCCTTCGCCGAGGAGGTCTACGACGAGTTGGAGCACCGCTTCAACTTCTCGCTGGTGCGGCGCGTCCCGCTCATGTTCTACGCGACGAACCTGCACTTCAAGCAGACGAACATCACGCCAGGCTTCATTCCGGACAACGTCGGCGGCTTCTTCGAATTCCTCAAAGGCCGCGTGGTCGTCCCGTCAAACGGCGACCTGCACCGGTTCCGGCGGGTGATCCGACACGAGCTGGTCCACGTCTTCACCTTCTCGAAGGTCAAGCGCGCCTACGCGGACTACCGCCGTCCGGCCGAGAGCTTCATGCCGCTGTGGTTTACCGAGGGCATCGCCGAGTATTGGAGCGGCGGGGCGGACCACAACCACGAGATGATCATGCGCGATGCGGTCGCGTCGAACTTCCTCGTGCCGCTGGCTGACATGGCGCGTATCAGCGGGAGCTACGTCATGTACAAGCAAGGCGAGGCGATCTGCCGTTGGATCGGCGAGACGTACGGCGACGAGAAGTTGCTGCTCATCATGGAAAACGTCTGGCGCGACCCTGACTTCCGCAAGGTGCTGGAACACGTCCTGCAGGAGGACTTCGACACGCTCTCGACGCGGTGGGACCGCTGGGTGCGCGCGCAGTACATCCCCGACATCACCGGCTCCGACGTGACGTCGCTAGCGGCGCGGCCGGTGCAGGCACGCGGCTTCAGTATGCAGCCCACCGTGTGGCGCGCGCCCGACGGGCAGCGGCACGTCGTCTACGCAGCGAACAAAGACGGCTACTCCAACCTCTACCGCGTGCCGGTCGATTCGGCGATGGTGCCGCAAGCGGATCCGACTATCGTCATTCGCGGCGAGCGGAGTGCCCTCTACGAGGCGTTCCACCTCTTCGATAGCCGCCACGACGTGAGCGTAGACGGGCACCTTGCGTTCGTCACGAAGTCGGGCGGCGCCGATGTGGTCCACGTCTACGACCTGATGGCAGACCGCCGCCTGCACACGTTTGCGTTTGACGACCTCGTCGCGATCTACTCGCCGAACTGGAGCCCGGACGGGCAGCGGTTCGCGTTCACCGGCATCGCGAAGTCGGGCTTCGCGGATCTCTACGTTTACGATCTCGTCGAGGACCGCCTGCGTCGCCTCACGGACGACCAGTATGACGACCGCGACCCGGCGTGGAGCCCGGACGGCACGCGGCTCGTCTTTTCGAGCGACCGGACCGCGTTCGGCCACGAGGGCGCGTACAACCTGTTCACGTACGACGTTGCGACCGACGCCATCGCCTACCTCACTTACGGCCCGCACCTCGACCTGAGCCCGCGCTGGACGCCGGACGGCACGCGGATCGTATACGCGAGCACGCATCGCGATCCCGACACGGGCCGGTTCACCGCGCAAGACCTCTGGCTCGTCGATGCCGACGCCCCGGCTGCGCTCCTC
>JBCDFO010000052.1:0-17567 GCA_039177895.1 Bacteroidota bacterium | reverse complement strand
TTCGATGCGCCGGACTACTACGTCGAGGCGCGGCCCATCGAGCACCGGGTCTTCGCGGCGGGGTATCGCTTCCAGGAAAAAGTGCGGCCCGGGAAGGTCGATGGCGAGCAGGCGCAGGCGCTCGGCTTCCGCGAGAACTGGCAGTTCGAGGCCGTCAAGAGCGGGACGCCCGTGACCATCGACGGGCGCACGATCCAGCCGGAGGAAGTCGTTGGCCCCGCGCGCCCCGGCGTCTCGTTCGCCTACGTCCTCGACACGATGCCGTGCGCGGCGGGCCGCCGCCTCGCCGAGGGCGTCGATCTGCTCCTCCACGAGGCGACCTTCACCGAGGAGGCCGCCCAGCGCGCGGAGGAAACCGGCCACTCGACGGCCCAGCAGGCCGCCACCATCGCGAAGAAAGCAGGCGCGCAGCACCTCCTGCTGACGCACTTCTCCGCGCGCTACACCGATCCGCAGCCGCTCGTCGACGAGGCCCGCGCGGTCTTTCCGAACACGGAGGCCGCCGAGGAGTTGAGGGCCTACGTGCTCACGCCACCGGCGTAGCGCAGTCGTGTGTCGAGGGTCGTGTGTCGAGGGTCTTCTCGTGCATACCTACGGAGCGCGACCCATGACGCGCGACCCATGACCCTCGACCCGACCCTACGTGGCTCAAAAGAACGGCACCGCCTCCGACGGTAAAGCGAAGCAAGACGCTGGGAATCGCCTCGACGGCCGCCTCTTCAAGCGCATCCTGTCGTTCCTGTTGCCCTACAAAGGCTGGGTGGCGCTTGCCCTCATTGGCACGCTGGCGGTCGCGTTCCTGGGCCCGCTGCGCCCCAAGCTGGTCCAGGTCGCCATCGACGCGCACATCGTGGTGGGCGACATCGACGGGCTGCTGCGCATCGTGCTCATCCTAGCGGCGATCCTCATCGGCGAGGGGCTGCTGCGCTTCGGCATGGGCTACCTCACGCAGTGGATCGGCCAGCACGCGCTCTACGACCTCCGCACGTTCGTCTTCAGGCACGTCCAGCGCCAGCGCCTCGGGTTCTTCGACAAGACGCCCATCGGGCGGCTCATCACGCGCACCACCAACGACATCGAGGCGCTCGCCGACCTCCTTTCGGCAGGCGTGGTGACGATGCTTGGTGACCTCTTCCGGCTCGTCTTCATCGCGAGCTTCATGTTTGCGCTCAACTGGAAGCTCGCGCTCATCGCGCTCACCATGATGCCGGTCATGCTGTGGGCGACGATGACCTTCCGCGCGAAGGTGCGCGTGGCCTACCGCGAGACGCGCAAGCAGGTCGGACGGCTCAACAGCTTTCTCCAGGAGCACGTGACGGGCATAAAGGTCGTCCAGATCTTCAACCGCGAGGCCGAGGAGCAGCGGCGCTTCACCGCCATCAACGACGACCACCGCAACGCGCAGGTCAGGACGGTGCTCTACTTCGCGCTGTTCTGGCCCGCCGTGGACATCATCGCCTCGACGGCGCTCGGGCTCGTGATCTGGTACGGCGGCACGGAGGCCATGCGCGAGGCCGTCACCGTCGGCGTGCTGATCGCGTTCATCCAGTACGTCCGCCAGTTCTTCGAGCCCATCCGCAACCTCTCGGACCAGTACAACATGCTCCAAAGCGCGATGGCGGCCTCCGAGCGCGTGTTCGATCTCCTCGACACCGACACGGCCATCCGCGAGCCCGAGCAGCCTGTGACGCTCGGCGACCGCGTGGGCCGCATCGAGTTCAAGAACGTCTGGTTCGCCTACGCCAACCTCCCCGATTCCGACGAACCCAACTGGGTGCTCCGCGACGTGTCGTTCACCGCCGAGCCGGGTGAGGTCGTGGCGCTCGTCGGCGCGACGGGCTCGGGAAAGTCGACCATCATCAACCTGCTGCTCCGCTTCTACGAGCCGCAGCGCGGGGAGATTTTGGTGGACGGCGTCCCGATCCAGACGCTGCGCCTCGATGACCTGCGCCACCGCATCGGGCTGGTGCTGCAGGACGTCTTTTTGTTTTCCGGCTCCATTGAGGAGAACATCACGCTCGGCGACGCCTCCAAGAGCCTCGACGACGTGCGCCGCGCCGCCGTCCTCGTCGGAGCCGACACGTTCATCGAGCGGCTGCCCGACGGCTACCAGCACGACGTGCGCGAGCGCGGCCAGACGCTCTCGCACGGCCAGCGCCAACTCCTCTCGTTCATCCGCGCACTCGTCTACGACCCCGCCATTCTCGTGCTGGATGAGGCGACGAGTAGCGTCGACACCGAGACCGAGGAGATGGTGCAGCAGGCGCTCGGCGTGCTCATGGACGGCCGGACGAGCCTCGTCGTGGCCCACCGCCTCTCGACCATCCAGGACGCCGATGAGATCTTGGTGCTCCACAAGGGCGTCGTCCGCGAGCGCGGCGACCACCAGGCGCTGCTCGCGCAGGACGGCCTCTACCGCACGCTCTACGACCTCCAGTACGCCGACCAGGAGCGGCAGACTGCCTAGCTTTCGGAACTATGAAGCACGATCGGATCACTACCGACCCCAAGGTGATGTTCGGCAAGCCCGTCATTCAGGGCACCCGTGTGACAGTCGAGCAGGTGCTCCGCAAACTCGCGAGCGGAAAGTCCACCGAGGCCATTCTGGAGGATCATCCGCACCTCGCTGTGGAGGACGTGTACGCCGCCCTCTCCTATGCCGCCGACTACCTCGCGGCTGAGGAGATGCTCTCGGCCGCATGAAGCTGCTCGCCGACGAGTGCTGCGCAGCTCCACTGATCGCCGGGCTTCGCGCCAGCGGACACGATGTGCTGTTCGTCCCGGAGGTGATGGCCGGGGCTTCCGACCCTGAGGTGCTGGCCCGCGCCTACGCCGAAGACCGCGTGCTCCTGACCGAAGACAAGGACTTCGGCGAGTTGGTCGTTCGGCTGGGGCTTGACACGCATGGCGTGGTCCTGCTTCGCTTCGCTGAAGCAGACGCCCACCTCAAGGCGAAACGCCTGCTCGGTCTGTTGGAGGAGTATGCAGCGCGACTGCGAGGCCGCTTCGTCGTCGTCACCGCTGACCGGTTTCGCTTTCGGCCTCTCTGACCGGCGCTATCGTCCGCGAGCGCGGCGACCACCAGGCGCTCCTCGCGCAGGATGGCCTCTACCGCACGCTCTACGATCTCCCGTACGCCGACCAGGAGCGGCAAGCCGTCTGAAGCAAGGAACAGAGGGCCACTTTAGCTATTTCAGCTAGAGAAAAATCCAGGCTTCTTCTATGACTGTTACTGCTACCGAGGCAAAAACCCGGCTCGGGCGCGTGCTCGATTCCGCTCAGCGTGCCCCGGTCACCATCGAAAAGAACGGGCGCGAGTTTGCAGTCGTGCTCGCCAAGCACACGTTCGACGCGCTGCTCGCCGAGTTGCAGGAACTACGCAGCAACGTCGAGACGGTGCACCTCCTGCGCGGCGAGAACGGGGACCGGCTCCGCCGTGCCGTTCGCGACCACCAGAGCGGTGCTCCCATGGTGACAACGACCCTCGACGCGTTGGACGCGATGGCGGACGATGGAGATTAGCTTCCACCCCGATGCCTGGGAGGACCTGCTCTACTGGCAGCGGACTGACAAGAAGCTCTTTAAGCGCACCGTCGCCCTCATCAAGGAGATCCGCCGCACGCCGTGCGTGGGCATGGGCAAGCCCGAACCGCTCCGCGGCGACCTGTCCGGTTACTGGTCGCGTCGCATCGATCAAGAGCATCGCCTAGTCTACGCCGTTGATGACGAACGCATTACCGTTCTCCAGTGCCGAGGGCATTACTGATCGACGCCCTTTCCGGACGATTTCTACGCACGGATGCGAGTGCCTGGAGGCTCAGCCTTCGCCGCGTAGCACGTCCAGCGGCGGGCGCTCGAGGAGACCCCGGCTCCCGGCGAGCCCGATGGCGACGGTGAGCAGCGGCACGCCGATGAGGACGCCGATGAGCGACGCCCAGCCGATCTCGAACGTCGTGAGGAGGAACGCGTAGCGCGCGATGGCCCACGCCGCCCCGAGCGCCAGGACGCCGCCCGTGATGGCGGCGAGAAGGCCCAGCAGCGCGTATTCCGCGACGAAGATGCGGCGCACTTGCGGGCGGCTCGCACCGAGCGTCCGCAGCAGCACGGCCTCCTGGATGCGCTGGAGCCGCGCCACGAGCACCGCCCCGGCGAGCACCACGAGGCCGGTCCCGATGGTGAAGAGCGCCATGAACTGCAGCACAAACGCGACCCGGTCGAAGATGCGTTCGATGAGGCCGATGACCATGCCTACGTCCACGACGGAGACATTGGGGTAGGCGCGAACGACGGCGCGCTGTACCCGCGCCGAGGCCTCGTCGGAGCCCGCGCGTGCGGTGAGCGTTCCGAAGCGCGGCGCGTCGTCGAGTGGGCCGTCGGGGAAGACGGCGAAAAAGTTGAGTTGCGGGCGCGCCCAGTCGACCCGGCGCAGCCCGGCGATCTCGGTCTCCATCGGCACGCCCTGCACGTCCCACGAGAGCCGCGCGCCGACGCCAATCCGCAGGTCGCGCGCGAGTTCGTCCTCGAAGGTGATCGGGATGACTTCGGCGTCGGCCGGGACTTCGCCGACGAAGCGGCCTTCGACGAGCTCCTCCGTGTCGGTGAGTTCGGAGCGGTAGGTCGAGCGGTACTCGTGGCGGAGCGCCCAGCGGGCGTCGTAGTTGAGTGCGGCCGAGTCCTGGCGGATCTCCTCCACGGAGCGCCCGTCGATGGCGCGCAGCCGCATCGTCACGAGCGGCGTCTGCTCCAGCACCTCGACGCCGTTCTCCTCCACGAGCGCCGCGATGCCATCCTGCTGGTCGGCCTGGATGTCGAAGAGGATGAGGTCGGGGCGCGCGTCGTCGTCGGGCACCGAGACGCGGTCGAGGAGGACGTGCTCTGTCAAGAGCAGCGTGAGGATGAGGAACGTGCCGAGGCCGAGCGTGAGCAGCAGCACGAGCGTCTGGTTGCCGGGGCGGTAGAGGTTGGCGAGGCCCTGCCGGAGCGTGTACGACGCCCCGCGCGGTACGAGCCGTCGTGCCACCGCGCGCACCGCCGCCGCCGCGAGCGTGAGCGCCCCGAGCGCCGCCGCCGTGCCGCCGACGAAGAACGCCGCGTTGCGCCACGACCCAAGTTGGACGTACGCGAAGCCCACGACGGCCGCCACGAGGACGCCGAGCGCGAGCCAGCGCCACGGGTCGCGCCGCGCTGAGACGGGCACGGCGTCCGACCGGATCGCGCGGAGCGGCGGTACCCGGCGCACGGCCAAGAGCGGCAGCAGCGCGAAGAGCAGCGCCACGCCCAGCCCGACCGCGAGGCCCTGGAAGACGGCGGGCCACACGAGCGCGATCTCGACGTCCACGGGCAGGAACGCGCCGAGGACGGCAGGGAGGAGGTACTGCACGCCCACGCCGAGCACCGCGCCGAGCGTCGCCCCGGCGAGGCCCATCGCAGCGGCTTGCAGCGCGTACACGGCCAGCGCCTGCCCGCCCGTCGCGCCGAGGCAGCGCAGCGTGGCGACGGTGTCGAGCTTCTGGCGGATGTAGACGTGCACCGCACTCGCCACGCCGAGCCCGCCGAGCAGCAGCGCCACGAAGCCGACCAGTTCGAGGTAGCGCCCGAGGTCGCCGAGCGCCTCGCTCCACTCCTGCTCCACGCTCGCGAGCGTCTCCACGTCGAGGTTGCGCGCGCGGAAGCTGGCCGCAAACGCCTCGCGGGCGCGCTCCGGCAGCCCCTCGTCGGCCTCGGCACCGTCGAAGGCGAGATAGCGGGCGTAGTCGACGCGGCTCCCGGCGGTGAGGAGCGCCTGGTCGAGGTTCTGGTAGGGCAGGTAGACGCGCGGCCCGACGAGCTCGGCCATGTCGGTCTGCCCCGTCACGCCGTCCACGCGCCCGGCGATGCGGTACGTTCGCTGCCCGACCTGCACCGAGTCGCCGACCTCGACACCGTACTGCAGCAGCAGCGATGCCGCCACGAGCGCCTCGTCTTGCTCCTGGAAGCGGCTAAGCGCGTCACCTGGCGTCGTCTCGATGGAGCCGTAGAGCGGGAACGCGCCCTCGACGGCGCGCACGTTCACGAGCCGCGTCCCGCCCGCGAGGCTGTCGCGCTCCGGTGCCGGAAAGAGCGCCATTGACGCGAACGACGCCTCGCTCGCCTGCCGCCCCGGAAACGCCGCGAGCACGGAGTCGATCAGCACCGCGCTGCCGTCCGTGAACGGTTGCCGCGACTCGATCTCGAGGTCGGCCCCGAACAACTCGCGCGCCTGCGCCGTGACCGAGGCCTCCACGTTGGCCCCAAACGAGCGGATCGCGACGAGCGCCGCCACGCCCAGCGCCATTGAGGCGACGAAGAGGAAGAGCCGCCGCCGCATCCGTCGGCTGTCGCGCCACGCGGTGTTGAGGATGAACATGCGTTTGGAGACGGGGAAGGGGAGAGACGGGAAGTTAGGAGAGGTCGCGAGCAGTAATCGACTCCGGAAGCCCCAGTGGTGTCATCCTGAACTCGTTTCAGGATCTCTGACGGTTGAGGTGCAACGGGGCACCGCTGAGATGCTGAATCAAGTTCAGCATGACAGGAGGGAAGACTGACTCAAGGCACAATGATTTGCTCGGAACGGCTCGCCGTCTCCTCGTCTCGCCGACTCTCCGGCTCCTCCACCCGTCCCGAGCGCAGCCGGATCACCTGCTCGCAGCGGTCGGCGAGGCGGAGGTCGTGCGTGACCACGACGAGCGCCGTGCCGCGCTCGCGGTTGAGGTCGAAGAGCAGGTCTTCGATGCGTGCGCCGGTGCCATCGTCGAGGTTGCCGGTGGGCTCGTCGGCGAACAGGATCTGCGGGCGGTGGATGAAGGCGCGGGCGAGGGCCACGCGCTGCTGCTCGCCGCCCGAGAGCTGCGTCGGGTAGTGGTCGAGGCGGTCGCCGAGGCCGACGCGGTCAAGGAGCGCCGCGGCCTCGTTGGCGGCCCTGCGTGCGCCCTGAAGTTCGAGGGGCACCATCACGTTCTCGCGTGCCGTGAGGGTGGGGAGGAGGCGGAACTGCTGGAAGACGAAGCCGACGTGGTCGCGGCGGAGCGTCGCGCGGGCGTCCTCGCTCAGCGCGCCGAGGTCCTGCCCGACGAGCCGCACCGTGCCCGCTGAGGGCGCGTCCAGCCCAGCGCAGAGCCCCAGCAGCGTCGTCTTGCCACTTCCCGACGGGCCGACGATGGCGCACGTCGCGCCGTCGTCTACGGCGAAGCTGACCGCGTCGAGGACGGTGAGCGCGCGGCCCGCGTTGGTAAAGGTCTTCGTGAGGCGGTCGGCTTCGAGGACAGCCATGCGGAGAGGAGACAGTGGGAGGTGCAGCAGGAGAAGGGCATGCGCTGTACGCCCCACCTCGGCGCGGGATTCGGGGAGTGGCGAGCGCCTGGTCGCTCCACGATCACCGTCTGACCGATACGGCATGTAACACTTTCAGCACAGCGAGCTACTCGGAATCAGAGGCCCAGTTAGGCAACCAAGTAGAGGAGAATTCAAAGGTGTAGAGTAGGCTCTTGTCCCTTTGTCCATTCAGGTGAAGGAACGATGCATCCGGGGGATGCGTTAGGGCACGGTGTCCCTGCTTTCAGATTACGGAGAGGTTAATCATGAATTACTGGATTAAGCATTGTGAGCCGCCGCGGTCTAGGTCAGAGGGTATGAGGTGGGATGTATTCATCTCGTATCGATCACTGGATCGTATTTGGGCCATAGCCTTGTATGACATGCTGAAGCAGTGTGGCTATCAAGTATTCCTCGATCAGTTTGTTCTGGTGACTGGACAGGGACTTGCCTCGCAACTTGGAAAAAACCTGGATCGCAGCGCCAGCGGAGTACTGCTCTGGTCTAAAAGCACTGACGATTCTAATTGGGTTGAGAACGAAATGGATACGATGATAGCTAGGAAGAACAGCACTGCAGGAACGGAGGTACCGTTCTTTTTCGTTGTGGCGTCGTTGGATGGAAAGCCCCCCCCAGGACTCTTAGCGGGTCAGCTCTACCTTGACTTCTCCGAGTACTCGGAAGGCCCAGGCGGTGCGGACCTCGTCCGACTTACCAGTGGCTTGCAAGGAGTGCCGATCGGGGAGGACGCGGTCATACGAATCGTGTCATACGACCAAGCCGTCAATGAGGAGCCTGCCAAGCTCCGGGCGATGGCAACGGCTAAGCGCTTTGAAAAAATCTTCGAACGCGTAACAAGCGACGAGCTAGCATACACTACTTCGGCGACCTTGCCTGGCCTCGCTGTCGAGATACTGATTCGCGGCGCTGTGCAACCTGAGGAGCATGAGAGGGCTATTGAGGCAGCAAAGCTTGCCTTAGAGCGGTTTCCAAACTCGCTTCGCCTTAAGCAATTGCAAGGGCTTGCTCTCCGACGATCTGGACGACTCGACGATGCACTCTACGAACTGACCCTACTGCATGAAGAAGGCCACCGCGATACCGAAACACTGGGAATCTTGGCAGCTGTGTGGGCTGACAAATGGGCGCAGTTGAAGAAAAGCGGGGATACATCGGGTGCGCGGGATGCATTGGAACGCTCACGCAATCTCTACAGAGAAGGGTTCGCCAAGGTCCCTACGGATACTTACACAGGAATCAATGCGGCGTCAAAGTCTGCTCTGCTAGGCGAAATAGATGTAGCTATAGTCCTGGCTGACCAGGTACTTGCAGAACTCAAAGCAGCAAGAGACAAACGGGGCGGAGAACCTTCTCCTGACTACTGGCAGCGGGTCACGGAGCCTGAAGCACTCCTGATCAAAGGAGAGTGGGAGCGCTCGCTGGAACTCTACCATGATGCCCGCATTGCGCACCAACATGAGAAGGGCAGTATCCAGTCTACCGCGATACAAGTGAAGCGTCTGCTTGGTACACTAGAGGTGCCTGACGACATCAAAAAGAAGCTTGTCGCGGAGTTTGATCTCGTGTCTTAAACGACATGCTCAGATTGATTACCGTTTGTTCAGGTGGATAGCCTCGACGGCATGATCTTGCTGGTCCGCGTCACGCCGCATTCCATGGCAAAGCTCACCGCGTCGAGGACGGTGAGCGCGCGGCCCGCGTTGGTGAAGGCCTTCGTGAGGCGGTCGGCGTCGAGGACAGCCATGCGGAGAGGGGACGGTGGGAAGGGCACAGGAGAAAGGCGGGCGATGTACGCCGCATCCCGGCGCGGGATTCGGGCAGGAGTGCACGCCCTAAGAGTGGATACGCGGTAGGTCGTGCTTCAGCGTTTCCGCCGATAGCTCCGCATCGGCAGGCGTAGCAAAGCGTCTCGAACCCGGCTCGTAGCGAGGGGCAGGGCGCATCCTACGCATCGAGGCGCGGTACATCGACGGCGAGGTAGAGTGTGGCTAAGGGCTCGGCTGACCCGGCACTTAGGCGCAGGGGGCGCAACCTCATCCATGGATACTATGCGGCGGGTGGACGCGTTATATTGTCCCTAGCGACTATGAATTATAGGTTATGCATCCTGTTGTCAGACAACGAACGTAGGTCACCGTATCTGGATGGCTGTAGCCTTAGGCAAACTCGGCTGCTACTATGAGATCAAGGTATAAGAGCGCTAAGCACTTCCAAAAGAGGTTGAGGGAGAGATCCAAGCCGGACATCCCGCGGCATTTACCTCCCAAAGCGCGAAACACCTATGAGGAATGGCACGTGCAGCCTCTTTACCAGAAGGCTTTAAAGTGGGAGCCCGCCCTCAATGGAATATTTGAACAGATAATCAGGTTGTTGCCCGAAAACCTGAGAGAGCACGTGAGCGATAGAGTTGCAGTAGGTATGGTCTTCACTTCGGAGCACTTCGGCCCTACTTGCCAACGGTCTGCAGATCGAAGGTACTATGCGATCACACTGCACAGCGACTACTTAGATTTAATATCTAAATTGAATAAGTATAGTGCTGCAATCCACAACCCTAATTGCATTCTCCGAGACGCTCGCACTAAATCCTACACGACTCAGGATATCGTAGAGGCTTATAACAAAACCTTTGAGAAATACTGCTCCAACCGCAAGTTAACGGGCATAAAGATTGCGTTAGATCCGTCCTCAACTGAGGCATTGACTTTTACGCTTTCAATTTACATTTGCTTTGTATTCACACTTGGTCACGAGCTGGCCCATATTGTTCTTCATCATCTCGACAGCCATTACGGTCGGGTTGGCGATAGCGATGAGGAAGACATTGCGTTCGAAAAGATTACAAGTAACTGGGGAATAGAGTACCAGGCTGATCTCATTGGCTACATAATAGCATACAGGTTTGCTAAGCGGTATTTTAAACAGTAAAATCTATCGGACACAGGTATCCATCGGCTATTGTATTTTCAGTTCGCGACGCTGTTCGAGATCATCTCGGGCGTCTCTGGAGTTTCAGACACCCACCCCGTTCCTAGACTCAGGCTCCTGAATATCACAACGAACTTGTACGGTCGGCATAGCGGAGAGGTGATACTGGATAACCTCGGTAATCCCGAGGCTGAGCCTTACGGCAAACCCATGGAGCAGATGAGCCTTGAACCTGACCAAAATACGTGGACATCCTTCTGGGCCCAACTATCGGAGGTAAAATGGTAGAGCTCGAAATCGCTACAACGAACTCTGTGGTCACGCGCGACTCTTTAGAGCACGAAGTCCTTAAGCACTTGGAAGTTCAATACGAGGGGGAAGAGAACAGTGCGTCCCTCGATGAGGCTCTGGCTTCCGTAGTCGTTTACGTGGTCGACAACGTCCATAGCATCGGGGTGGCTATCGTCGCAAATTGGCTATACGACCGCCTTAAGAAAAACGCTCATAAACTGTGGATCAATGGCCGGTCAACTCCCATGGAGCCGGATGCTATAGAGGAAAGCTTAGCAGTTGCCTTAGAGGATGTTGATGACGATGATCAAGAGACCTGATCAGATTTAAAATTGTCGTGTACTCTGGGGAACGAGGCATAACCAGCGTATTCAGCCGACCCAAAGCGCGCCTGTGGCACGCCTTGGGTCGGTTGCTCCGCGCCGGGGCAGGTGGTACATTGACCATCGCTATCACGCATGCTTCGGTCGGCTAATACGAAAGACGTTATGCTGCCTATGAAGAGGCTTGCCTTGGCAATCGTGGCGCTCTCTCTGACGCAGCCCGTGAGAGCCCAGCCGGCACCGGGTAGCGACGGTGCCGTTGTGTTAGAGCTAGGCGGAGCCGGGGTGGCTTATTCCCTCAACTTCGAGCAGCCGCTCCGCCCCTACGGCACCACCCGCGAGAACCTCGCCCTCCGTGGTGGCGTGGCGCTCTACCCCTTTGAGGGACTGGGGACCATGCTCGTCCCTCTCGGTCTCCACGCGCTGCTGGGATCGTCGTTCGCCTTGGAGGTCAGCGCGGGAGTCACCACGGTGTTTCATCTCACGAGCGGCGACGATACCGAGTTATACCCGTGGGTGCGGGTAGGATTTCGCGCTGAGAGGCGGAGGTGGTTCTGGTACGTCAACGGAGGCGGGACGAGAGTGGAGTCCCCTCTGGATCGCGACGAGGGCCGCCGGGTGCTCGTGCCTTGGTTCTCGATGGGTATTGGGAGGTACCTCCGCTACTAGGCGCGGGCGCAGGGCCGCACAACCCGCGCTCGCAGGCCGACCGCACGGCCGGGGTCGATTGCTCGTCTGCGCGCCGGCGTCTAGCTTCGCCTCGTTCGCGCCTCGGCGCTCATTCGTGCGGCGGCTGAGCCGCAACCTGTTCTGCGGCCTGGGAGGTACCTTCGCGACCCGTCGGCTAGCACTCCTCTCGTTCCCTATCTAATCTGCAGCGATGCAAACGGACGTAGCCATTGTCGGTGGGGGCCTCGCGGGCCTTTGTGCCGCCCGCCTGTTGCACAGGGCCGGTGTCGGGTTCGTGCTTCTGGAGGCCCGCGACCGCCTCGGGGGCCGGGTCCTTACCGTAGACGAAGCCGGACGCCCCTCTGAGGACGGGTTCGACCTGGGCCCGTCGTGGTACTGGCCCCATATCCAGCCGGACATCGCCGCTCTGGTCGCCGAACTCGACCTCCCCGCCTTTGCACAGCGCACCGATGGTGACGTGATCTTCGAGCGGATGTCGCGGGAGGGGCCGCAGCGCTACCCTGGTATCGTACAGGATCAGGGCATCGCGCAGGAGCAGCAGACCGCCCGCTTGGTCGGCGGCACGGGCGCGCTCGTTCGCGCGCTGGCGAGCGGAATCCCACCCGAACGAGTCTTGCTGCGCGCGAAGGTGACCGCGTTAGCGCTCACCAGCGGCGTCGAACTGGCGGTGAGACGCGGTGGCGAGAAAGCTGAAACACTCCGAGCCGCGCAGGTCGTCGCGGCCCTACCGCCTCGGCTCCTCAACGCCACAGTGTCGTTCACGCCCGAGCAGACGGTGGCGACGGCGCAGCGCTGGCGGGATACGCCGACGTGGATGGCCCCGCACGCCAAGTTCTTCGCCCTGTACGATCGGCCTTTCTGGCGCGAGGCGGGCCTGTCCGGAACGGCACAGAGTCTCGTCGGGCCGATGGCCGAGATCCACGATGCAACGACGGCGTCGGGGTCCGCGGCTCTGTTCGGCTTCCTCAGCACCGGCCCTGAGCAACGGACGGCCCTCGGGGAGGCGGCATTGGCCCAGGTCTGCCTCGACCAACTCGGGCGGATGTTCGGTGCCGAAGCGCAGACCCCCCGCGCGACGTTGTTCAAGGACTGGGCGGCTGACCCCTTGACGGCGACGGCGGATGACCAGAAGGTAGGCGGCCACCCCGTTCCGGATTCGGCCGCCTGGGTGACGGGGCCGTGGCGCGAACGACTCGCACTAGGCGGCAGTGAGACGAGCCCTATCGAGCCCGGCTATCTCTCAGGCGCGGTGGTCGCGGCCGAGCGGGCCGTCTCCGAGGTTCTTCAAAAGCTGGGTGCCGGTAGTGAGCAGGCGTGAACGCCGGTGGCGAGGCTGCAGAACCTACCGCTGTAAGCCGACCTCAAGTGCTAGAGGCTGTTGCAAAACTCCTTTCGGGCTGCGTCTGGCTGCGCAATCGCTCCCGCAGCGTTCCGCTGTATCGCCGATGCTCACGCATCGCCTGCTTCGCGCGCCTTGCGGGACCGCTGCTCGCTCAGCCTCGCCCGGCGAATTGACTTCTGCAATAGCCTCTAGCGTTTTCGCTTCGTCGGGCCTGTGGCGTATCCTTCGCTCCACCCTACCCGCGAGCCCTCAGCTTGAGACAGTTCAGCGGTCACCTGGTCTGCTGCTATTCTGCTGGCTCCACCTCCTGACGACACGTGAACACCGCAATTGCCACAGCGTGCGCACTGCTGAGCATCGTTTGCGCCAGCGTTCCGTCCTCCCCCACGCTGGGAGGCTTCACCGTCAGGTCTGGAGATACGGTGCTGCGCGTGCAGGCCCCTCGGCCAAGCGATGCCTTCGACTACCTCGAACGCACGCTCGCAGACATGGACTTCTTCCGGGCCAACAACTATCAGGTCAGCCTGCCCGATCATCCGCTCCTCAGCGAAGCGGCGCGCTCGACGACGGACCGGGAGGAACGCTGCTCGGTCTTCGTCGAGGAAGTCTACCGGGCGTCCGACTTCGATGCCGCCTTGGCAGTGCTCGAGGGACAGCGCACCGCGCTGCGAACGGCCGTCGAGCGCATCTCAGCGTGGGCCGTCCATGACGGGTTCAGGGCTCACGACTCGCTGACGGTCACGCTGACCCTGTACGGTCCGGGCGGCTCATTCGACCCCGACGCGGGCGGCATCGTCCTTTGGACTGACACACAGGGTTCGTTCAAGGGCGGAGGCGGCTTGCACACGATCATCCACGAGATGGTCCATATCGCCGTGGAGCACGGCATCGCTCAGCCCCTCGACCTCCAGCATTGGGAGCGCGAGCGGCTCGTCGATCTGCTCGTCCGCCAGGAGTTCAGCGATCTCGTGCCCGACTATCGCCTGCAGCGAGGGGAGGAGGCGCCGATAGACCGATTTGTTCTGGACACCGATCTCGAAGGCCTTCGAGACGCGGTCGCTCGGTACGTGCGGACAAGTCGATCAGAGTGAGCCGGCAGAACCTACCCCTGCAGGCCGACGTGGGGTTTAAGTGCTTCTGCCTCGTTCGGCTGGCGGTGCTGCTGTAGCTTCGTCCCACACCTCCTACCGCTTGCCCCACCCGGCTGAGTGGCCCTCTGTTACTTGGCCCACTCCTCTGTTACCTGATCCACTCACCCTGACCGATGATCCCGTTTGCAGACCTGCCGCCGTTGCACCTAGGACCGCTGACGATCCAGGTCTTCGGGCTCACGGTCGCCGTAGCTGTATTGGTTGGGCTCGCGATGGCTCGGCGGCGGTTCGCGCGGCTCGGGCTGGAGCCTTCGGTGGGAGACCAGATGGCGACGTGGCTCCTCGTCGGCGGCTTTCTCGGCGCGCACCTGTTCGCCGTGCTCTTCTACTTCCCGGGCGAAGTCGCGCGTGATCCGTGGCTCCTCCTGCGCTTCTGGGAGCACATCAGCTCGTTCGGCGGCATGATCGGCGGCTTCCTCGGCGCGGCGCTCTACCTCTGGCTCCGCGCCCCGAACCTCCGCCAGCGGTGGGCCTACCTCGACGTGGCGGCGTTCGTCTTCCCCTTCTCGCTCGCCCTAGGTCGCGTCGGATGCGCGCTGGTCCACGACCATCCCGGCCGGATCACCGACTTCCCGCTTGCCGTCAGCCTGGAGAGCGAGGCCGCTCAGAATCTCATCGCCTACGCGTACGCCTCGGCAGGCCAGGCTGCCGCGCTCCCGCCGCCCTCGGTGCTGCCGTCGCTGGGGTTCCACGACCTCGGCCTCTACGAGGTGGTGTACCTCGCCGCTGTCGTCCTGCCCGTGCTCGTCATGCTCGACCGAAAGGCGCGGCCGGTCGGCTTCTTTCTCTGCGCGTTCGCCGCGCTCTACATGCCGGTCCGGTTTGGGCTGGACTTCCTCCGCGTGAGCGACGCGACGTACGCCGGGCTCACGCCTGCGCAGTGGGTGGCGGCTGCCGTGATCGTCTCGGTCCCGCTCCTCTGGCGTCGCGTTCGACGGGGCGAGTCGGTGGAGCGTCCTCCCGTCGCGTCGGGGCCGTCCTGAGGGCGTCAGGCCGATGCCGCCCCCCAGCGTTCGTGCGGTCCGGTTGGCGACGTATTCTGAGCGACGACCACCGCCATCGGTCACACCCTCGTGCGCATGACTCACGTTGCCTGAGCGGTGCCCCCGTCAACCGTCTGCGCCCAAGGAACGCATGCCCCCGATTCGACTGGCCGTGTACACGAGCCTCGCCATGGTGGCGTTTGCGGGCAACTCGCTGCTGTGCCGCGAAGCGCTGGCGGGCGGGTCGATAGACGCGGCCTCGTTCACAGCTGTGCGACTGCTCTCGGGTGCGGTGACGCTCGCGGTCCTGGTCGTGGCGCGTCGGCGCTCGGCGAGGCTGGGCGGCACGTGGCGGTCGGCGCTCGCCCTGTTCGTCTACGCGGCGGGCTTCTCCTTCGCCTACCTCAGCTTGACCGCGGCGACGGGGGCGCTGCTGCTCTTCGGCGCGGTGCAGGCCACGATGATCGGTTATGGCTTCTGGGCGGGGGAGCGGTTCACGGCTCGCCAGACGGTGGGGGCGGGTATCGCCCTGTGTGGGCTGGTAGGGCTCCTGCTGCCCGGCTTCCAAGCGCCGCCGCTCGTCGGGGCCGCGCTGATGCTAGCCGCGGGCGTCGCGTGGGGCGTCTACTCGCTGCGCGGCCGCGGCTCCGGCGACCCGACGCAGGAGACGGCGGGCAACTTCGTGCGTGCGGTTCCCTTTGCCGTGGTGCTGAGCCTGCTGTTCTGGGGAGACGCTGCGGCCGAGCCGTCGGGACTCGCCCTGGCCGTCGCGTCGGGGGCGCTGGCGTCCGGCGTGGGCTATGCGGTCTGGTATGCCGTCGTGCCGCACCTGACCGCAGGCACGGCGGCGACGGTGCAACTGACCGTGCCCATCCTAGCGGCCGTCGGCGGCGTGCTGCTCCTCGGCGAGGCTGTCACCGTGCGTCTGCTGCTCGCGTCGGTGGCGATATTGGGCGGCGTGGGGCTGTTCCTCGTCGGCAAGCGCGGCGCGGGGCAGGCACGCAGAATCGATACCGCCGTCCGTTAACCCAGCGCTGAGCTCCGCTGCTCCCTGAACGGAGCCCCTGCCTTCCCACCTGCCGACGTCCGCTGCTCATGCGCCGTGTTGCTCTCTGGCTCGCCGCTGTCCTCACCACGACCGGGGCCGTCCAGGCTCAGGAACCGACCGCCGACCGGTACGTGCTCGCTCGCCCACTGCCCGTGGTGGCCCACACAGACGGCGCGTGGGTCACGCCAGACCGCAGCTTCGGGTATATACCGGGCCGGGGGTTTGCCGCAGGCGTGGTCGGCTACCTGGTGGGCGCGGCTGGCGGTGTGGGCCTCTCACATCTCCTCGCCCCGAGCGGGGAGCGGCTGCCCCTCCGGATCGCTCTCGGTGCTTTGGGGGGCACGGCTGCGGTCGGTCCGGCAGTCCACTTCGCCAACGGGCAGCGCGGAGACTTCGGGTGGACTGTCGGCGCTGCATTGCTCACCCAAGCGGTCGTTGCAGGCGGAGTGGGTCTCCTCTACGGAGTCGCTAAGGCGACGGGACCAGAGGCCGAACTGCTGGCGTGGTTTGGGGTTACGCTGGCGATTGGGTCGCCGCTCCTGGTACCCTTGGGCGCCGACTTGGCGAGCGACCGCACAGGGCAACCGTAGACACGATGGGACTGCAGACCCAACCCTCGGTGCCCCGTCTTCTTTCGAGGGGTCACACCTCCGGTTCTCCCGTATCGCCTAGCTGTCATGAGTCGCCCCTCCCTGACCGAGCATCTCGCTGTCGAGGACTTCCTCGACTACTACTGGCTCAAAGCCGAGCTCGTTGGCTTCTGCCAACGGATGAGGCTGCCAACCGCCGGGCCGAAGGTCGAGGTACGTGAGCGCGTCGCAGCGTACCTCCGGGACGGTACCGTGCTTAAGCCCGCGCCGAAGCGCTCCGGTCCCGTCGATCCGATGCCGGAGACGCTCACGGGGACCACGCTGATCGGTCGCGGCTGGACCTGCGGCCAACGTCTCCGCGCTTTCTTCGAGGCGGAGGTCGGTCCGGCGTTCCGCTTCAACCGCGCGCTGATCGACTTCGTCAAGACCGGTGTCGGCCGGTCGCTCTCGGAAGCGGTCGCCGTGTGGCGGGCGTCAAAGGAGAACCCGGAGCGTCCGATCGAGGCACAACTGGAGTTCAACCGCCACACGCGGGCATACCACCGTCACCATCCCGACGCCACACGCGAGGAGGTGCTGCGAGCGTGGAAGGAAAAGCGCTCAACACGGCGCTCGGAGTGGAACGCTGACGAGGAGGCCCCGGACGGAGCCTGAGCGTGGCAGCGGGCTCTCGGTCGTCGCTGAGACGCTACGCAGCTTTCACGGCGGTGACCTTCTCCATTACGTCACCCTGGCGGATCGCGTCGACGACCTCGGCCCCGGCGGAGACCTTGCCGAAGACGGTGTGCCGGTTGTCGAGGTGCGGCTGCGGCGCGTGCGTGATGAAGAACTGGCTGCCGTTGGTGCCAGGCCCTGCGTTTGCCATCGAGAT
>JBCDFO010000051.1:0-17573 GCA_039177895.1 Bacteroidota bacterium | reverse complement strand
CGGCGCGAGGCCGAGGTCGCGCACCGTGACGGCGACGCCGTCCGCGTTCGGCGTCACGTCCACCACAGCGACGTTGACCGTCCACGTCTCGTAGAGCATCGGCGTCCAGAGCCAGTCGAGGTCTTCGCCGAGATAGCGCTCGAAGCTGTTGAAGAGGTCCCACGGGTAGGGGTGCTTGAACGCCCAGTCGCGGGCATACTGCCGGTACGCGTCGAGGAAGCGCTCGCGCCCGAACGTCCCCTCCAGGGTGCGCAGGATCACGACCGGCGTCGAGTACGCCGCGACGGTGCGCGCGGCGCTCCCGAGCGGGTCAACCGCGCGGTCCGCACCGCCGATACGCGTCTGGTCGGCATGGCGCATCGGCTCGACGGCATAGCCGGTGCCCGCGAGGAAGTAGTGGTACTGCCGCCGCCGTGCCCAGGGCTCGACGGACTGCTCGCCGAAGCCGCCGCGCGCAGCGAAGACCTCCTCGCCGAGCTGGGTGTTGTAGCTCGTCAGCCCCTCTTCCATCCACGTGTAGGCCTTCTCGTCATTGCCGACGATCATCGGAAACCACATGTGGGAGGTCTCGTGGTAGGTGACGCCGAAGAGCGAGCGCTCGTTGCGCCCGCTGCCGATGAGCGTGATCATCGGGTACTCCATCCCCCCGCCGATAATTCCCTCCACCATCGACATGTGGGGGTAGGGATAGCCGAAGAAGACCGCCGACAGGTGCTCCACAGAGAAGCGGAGGAACTCAGCGGCCCGGTCTCGCCAGGCCTGCTCGTCGGGCCGGTAGAGCGCGTGGATCATCGCGAAGTCGTCCTGCCCGTCCGCATCGAGGTCGCCGACGTTGGCGCGGGTCGCGTCCCAGACGTAGGCGGCGGACGCGCCAAACGCGAAGTCGCGCACGTCCTCGGCGCGGAACTGCCAGGTCAGCCTCCCCCCTGTCATCACCGTCGATTCGCCAGGCTGTCGCTGCGCCTCGTCCACCACGCGTACGACCTCATCGGAGGCCGCGGCTTGCGCTAACCGCTCGCGCACGGAGGCAGGCAGTACTGCTTCGGCATTCGTGAGCGTACCGGTTGCGGAGACGAGCCAGCCCTCGGGGAGCGTCACCGAAACGTCGTAGTCCGCAAACGGCATGTAGTGCTCGCCCATCCCGAGGTACGGGTCGGTGCTCCAGCCGTAGACGTCGTCGTACATCGCGAACTGCGGGTACCAGTAGGCTAGGAAGAACACTTCGCCGTCCTGCCCCATGCGCGGTGCACCGCCGGCGCTTGGCACAGGGAAGTTGAAGACGGTCTCCACGAACGCGCGGCCGCCCGGCGGGATGGGATCCGCCAGCGCGATGGTAAGAAGCGTCCCACCGATGGCATAGCCCGGGGCCTGGAGCCGCCCAGCTGTGGCCGAGTAGGTCGCACCGTCGACGCTGAGGGCCTCAATCGTGGCCCCGCCCGTCACCTCGACCGTGCGGTTGCGCGGAACGCCCGGCGCGTGCAGGTTTTGCCGCACCTTCATGACGAGGTAGGCGAGCGTATCGGGGCTGTTGTTGAAGTACGTCGCCTGCTGGAGGGCCGACAGGCTCTGCGTCTCGACGTCGAGCGTGGCGTCGATGGTGTACGTGGCCCTGTTCTGCCAGTACGCGGGCCCCGGCGCTCCAAAGACGGTCCGAGTCCCCTGGACGATGGCACGCTCGTACTGCGGCGGAGGGATGACCGGGTACGGTTGGATGCGCTCCTGGGCGTGGAGGGTCGGCCATATGGTGACGGCGACGAGAACGGTAGCGAATAGGCAACGGAGCATGGTGGTCGATGCGTGAAGCGACACGGGCGGAGCAGGCCTGCTATTCCACAACGGGCGGCCCGGTTGCAGCCCTGGCTGAGGAGGAGGCAGGACAGACGCGCAGCGTGACATGAATACAGCGCCAAGAGCCACGTCTGGCCGGATTCGCACCAGCAGCGTATTGCTTGGCTCCGCCGGATCGCTGTACTTTCATTCTCCTGTTGCCCAAGTGGCGGAATTGGTAGACGCGCTACATTCAGGGTGTAGTGACCGTATGGTCGTGGAGGTTCGAGTCCTCTCTTGGGCACCTAACATCCCTCAGCACCCCCGTTTTCAGCACGAAAGCGGGGGCGCTGCCTTTTAAGACGGCACTACGGACAGGCACCGCACGACCGAGGATGCGCTAGGCATAAGCGGCGCCTCTTGCCTGTGCGCTACTGGAAAGGCGCGTTGTGTTCACGTGGAACGCCGACGTCATGGCTTGCGGTGACCAGGGCCGCACATCCTGCCGCTGCCTCGTCCGAGCCGGGACGGCTAGGATTGCTAACCGGGCCAGGCCATATAGTACTCGTCTGGGCTTGATAACTGAGGTGTCAGGCAGATTAAACGCATACGTTTGGCAAGTTGAAGCAGAGGCCTTTAGTTGTTTCACCCTTAAACTCAGTACATGCATCGCTATGCCCGACTTTCGCCCCAGCCTCAATGGGGTCCTCCGCGTCATGAGCGCGAAGGGCTACCGCGTCTTTCACAACGACGACCAGGCTTTTGACCTGAACCTCGTCGGAATCCGAACGCAAACCCTGGTGCCCAATCGGTTCGATGATTGGGTCACAGTGTTCTACCGTTCCCATGGACGGTGGATCTACAACGCCTTTCCGGCGACGACGGACCCAGGGCTCTTTTGGTTGGGGAGCCCACTCAACGATCTCGGTACGGCGATCCTGAAAGAAGGGCAATACCGAGGCATGTACGAGTTGGGCAAACACAAGGGGTACCGTGCGCTGCGCCAGAAGGGCCCCGCTACGGTGATCCGTGACTACGACGAAGACGATCGCCTCACGTTTGACTCCGGGCGGGAAGAGACCGGGGTGTTTCTCATCAACCTGCACCGGGCGTCTCGTTTTAACGAGTCGCTCAACGTTAACCGGTGGAGTGCTGGCTGCCAGGTGCTGTGTGACCCGTTGCAGTTCAACTACCTCATGGAGGTGTGCGAGAAAGGGCGTGCGGCTTTCGGCAACTCATTCACCTACACCCTCCTCCATGAGCGTGACTTCGCTCAGGTCTAGGGTGCGGACCATCACCTCTTCCGCCCTGCTCCAGAACCACGAGACTGGTCATGGTGCCAGTATTTCCCAAACCCAAACCAGGTACGACATGTCCGACGATAGACTGACTCGCTACATCGCGAGCCTCCCCACTGGGGACCCCCCTGCTACGATGGCTGAGGAGGGGGAACCCAGGGTCAACACGATTGACGTCGACGCGTTGCCTAAGGGCATCGTCACGGGGTCGAATCTGATCCAGTTTCCAGAAGGAGCCAGCGCGGAGCTCAAGTCGAGCGTGGCGCTCTCGCTACTGGCCGCGCAGCGCGTTGCTGCCAACGACAAGGTCGTCCAGACTCCCGACCAGTGGCTGAATCTGCACAACACCGTGTTGCAGAACCTGAATTGGCGGACAGAAGGGGGCGGTACTGTTAAGTCGACCTTTGACAGCGTCGATGTCGCCGTGCACAAAGCCATCATTCCGTTTCTGACCGCGGCCTTCGGCGGGGCAGTTGGAGCAGGTGCCTTGATCCTGACGGCACTAAACCAGCTCAAAGAGGTCGACAAGGACGCCCCATGGATCACGCTGTTTGATCGGGAGAGCCGCCGCTTCGAGGTGAGCGAGTACCAGTTCTCCGTCGTGCAGGTCGTGGGAGACACTGTACACCTGAGGATGGCTGCGGCGCGCCTTGATGCTTCGTACGGGCGCACGCAGGTCCTCTTCTTCAAAATCAACAAGCAGCATGCTACGTTCGAGCAGGCCAACCTCTCCTTCTCGACGGAGGCTGCGCTACTCGCAGATATGAATGCTGCCCTGAAGGTCAAGTTGAAGAGGCTCACCAAGTCCTACATCCAAAGCTTGCCCGACGACCTCGTGTAATTGAGTAGCTGGTCCTGGCCGCGGTAGCGCGAAACGCCAGCCACCGGATTGGCTTCGATCTTCGTAGGGCCTTCGGTGCCGTGGCGTTTCACACTGCGATTGCGGTACGCTCTGCGGAGCAGTCGCTTCCGCCCAGCCAACCTTGAAGGAGGTCTTCCATGGCAACCGTCTACGTCATCTATGCCGAAGGGGATAGACCCGCGGTCGTGGAGCAGGTCCTGCCCACCCTGCCTAGCAACGGGTACAGACACTGGTTGGCTCGGCACCACCTCGCTGGTTCTGAGCCAGGCCCAGAAGCCGCCGAGGAGGCGATGTATGCATGCGATGCGCTGTTGATCGTTCTCTCCTCGGCGACCCTAGAGGCACCGAGCGTGCTGGAAGACGTTCGCATCGCGCTGGGGGTGAGACGCACGCGAATCGTTGTCCAACTCGGTGAAGTTGAGCAGGAGCGGGCCGATGCCCTGCTTCCTGCAAAAGTGTGGACGCAGCCCAAGGTCGATTTCGCCGCCGAGGAAGACGCGGAACACCTACTCGTTGGCCTACTTCCGCCAGTCGAGGCCGAATCGGCCTCGGGTGTACCTGAGGGGGCCGAGCGCATCGAGTGGAACGAGGAGATATTTAGCACGGCCTTGGCTGAGGCGACCGCTCGCCGCGACCATGCGCACGCGCGTGCGCTGGTCGGAGCGTTTCTCGACCATCTCGATCACCGGCCCTATCCGTACCCCTCAACACCGGCGTTCACGGACTTGAAGGCGCTCCGCCAAGCCCGTGCGTTCGAGTTGATGCGACGGTACGGCCGGGCCGTGCTTGCCAACGGTGTACGACAGGATCGGGTGCGCAGGATGTACGCACAGGCGTTGATCGAAACCAGGTACTACGAGCACGCGCTTGAGGTGCTACGCTCGATCCTTGACGATGCGGAGTCGTCGCAGGACGAGATCTTCGAGGCCTATGGCTTGACCGGCCGCACCTTCAAACAACGCTACGTCAATGCGCCAAGCGCAGCAGGGGCCGCTCCCCTGCTCCGGCGAGCCATTGCGGCCTACGAGACGGCCTACGAGGAGGACCCGAGGAACTTCTGGCATGGGGTCAACGCAGCTAGCTGCATGCTGCGCGCAGAGCGCGATGGAGTTGGTGGGGTACCTCCAGGACGTGCTCAGGACATCGCACGGCGAATCGTGCAGGACCTGGAGGTACTCGCGCAACTTGCCCCGCTGGCCGTGTGGGACTGCGCGTCTCGCGTGGAGGCCTGGCTGGCCCTCGAACGGTACGATGAGGCAGAGGGGGCGCTTGAGATCTATCTCCGCCATCCAGACATGCAGGCATTCGAGGTGTCTTCCACCTTGCGCCAGTTCGATGAGGTATTGGAGTTGGAGCGCACGCCACGAGGAGCCGCGCTCCTTGTCCGTCTGCGTCAAGCTGTCGAGCGCTACCGCGCCGACACAGTGAAGGCTCCCCCCCCTGCCAAGCGGTCCAGGGGGACTGAGGAAATCGCCCGGGCTACCCCGCTGAAAGCCCTTGTTATCCGGCTAGATGTTCCTGACTGGGACCTGAGCGGGATCACCGACCTCGAGATCCGGACCCGCCTCGGCCAGATCGTCACGGCACGTGGCACCGACGAAAGCATTCGCCAACTGCTGAGCGATGCGAGGGTCATCTCCGTCGAGGAGAGTCGGCCGGCTGGACAGGTCGAGTGCGACCGCTCGGTCCCGTTCATCCAAGTCCCTCCCGGTAACAGCTTCGAGGGAGGCGCATTCACCGAGACCGGGGACCGTGCCCTGATCGCGGTGATCGACGACGGCATCGACGTCCTGCATGAGGCGTTCCTCGACGCTTCCGGACGCTCCCGGATTCTTGGTATCTGGGACCAGACCGACTCGTCAGGACCGCCTCCGCCAGCGTCCAGCGGCGGCACGTTTTACGACACCGCCACCATTGCTAGCTACGTGCAAGCAGGCTCCGTACCTCACGGGTTGAGGGCTCGTCTTGGCACACACGGGACGCACGTCGCCAGCATCGCGGGAGGTAGGGCAGTCGGGGCCTTTGCTGGAGGCGTAGCGCCAGAGGCAAAGCTACTCATCGTCGTGTCGGGCAGTGCCGGGCAGATTGGCTACTCGCAAAGCCACCTCGAGGCGCTCGCCTTCATTGATAGCTTCGCAGAAGCGCGCAAACTCCCTGTGGTTGTGAACGTGAGCCAGGGCATGAATGCTGGTGCACACGATGGCCTGTCTGCTCTCGAAGCTGGGTTCGACGAGTTCTCCAACTCAGGAAGAAAACCCGGGCGCGTGGTGGTGAAGTCCGCAGGGAACGAACGCAGCAAGCACGGCCATGCCAAGGTGACCCTGCTTTCCTACTCGTCGGAGCGACTGCGCTGGAAGCGACACGCGAGCGCAGGGTACACCGAACGACTGGAACTGTGGTGGAGCAGCGCCGATGAGGTCGCCTTCCGGCTGCGAGATCCATTCGGAGCCGAGTCCCCGTGGGTGGAAACCGCTGCGCCAGGTGCTCAAGGGGTTTTCCCGAACGGGGGCCCGTACTGCCTCACCTTTACGAAACGTCACGTTGACAACGGAGCTAGCCTGCTGCTGGTCGAGTTAGGCGATGCCATCGGGGACGCTGCGACGGGCGAGTGGGAGATCGAAATGCACAGCGGTCTGGTGCGCGACGGAAGCGCGATCCATTGCTGGATCGAACGCGACAACGGTACACCTAGCTCTTTCCTCAATTTCATCGACGAGAAAATGACGCTGACCATTCCTGGGACCGCAAGCAGCGTAATCACGGTAGGGGCCGTGGAGACAGGCCTGCCGATCCAGGTATGGCCTCGCTCCTCGTACGGCCCGACTTCAACGTTCAGCCCCACCCGGCGCAGTCAACGGAAGCCGCACGTCTGCGCCCCAGGTGTGAAGGTTCAAGCAGCCAGGGCCGGCACCCCGCGCGACGTTCGCACCGCCAGCGGGACCAGTATGGCCGCGCCCCACGTCGCGGGTGCCATTGCCCTCGTCCTATCGCGAGCTGCGAAAGCCGGACTGCCCCTCGGTAGCAACCAGATTGCCGAGACCCTTCGCGTCACGACCAAGAATTACAGCGGGCACTGGGATCGGGGGCAGGGCTACGGGATCATCGACGTAGCCGCCTTGCTCGCGGCGTTCGAGTAGAAAGCGTTGACATGTGAGTCGGGCGCGGGCGAGCCGGTAGCAGCAGCAACTAACCTCTGCTACCCAGCCTGCTCACGTCCTCGCGAACGAACCGTTCGCGCACATCATCTCCCTCCCTGCTGCTGGGCAAGCGCGGTGACCCAGGACGCACCGCCCGCAACAACCGCCTCTTCCTCGAGGACGCCCCCTTCGTCCTTCCCGAGTGCTTCAGCATACGGAGGCATGCTGCGACGCGAAACGCTATTCGGAGCACCTGGGCCACCATCGCCAGCGTGGTCGGGCAGCACCTGATACCATCTCGACTAGATGATGGTGCAAACTCACTCCAGAGTCATTCCCGCGAAAGCGGGAATCCATGCGAGACCTCGCGAGACCTCCTATGGATCCCGGATCAAGTCCGGGGTGACCAAGGTGGGGTTCGGGAACAAGGCAACACGATCTCAGAGAACTGGTATGACTCCGACAGAAGCCTACCGCTCGACGCGGCCGGAACCCGAGCCCCCCGCCAGTTTTTCGACCTCGTCGGCGGTCGTCAGGTTGAGGTCGCCGGGGATGGTCTGCTTGAGGCAGCTCGCGGCCACGGCAAACTCCAGCGCGTCCTTGGCCCGCTCCTTCGTGAGCAGTCCATGGATGAGGCCCGCCGCGAAACTGTCGCCGCCACCGACACGGTCCACGAGGCGGATGTCGTAGCGGCGGCTCCGCACCGCGTCGTCGATGGGGGCCGCGCTGCCAGCGCCGCCCAGGATCATCGCGCTCCAGCCGTTGTCGCTCGCCGAGAACGACTCCCGCAGCGTGATCGCGACGCAGTCGAAGCCGTAGTCAGCGCGCAGCTTCTCGGCGAGGCGCGCATAGCCCGATATGTCGAGTTCGCCCGCCTCGGCAGCCTCGGCGTCGGAGCCTTCGACGGTCACGCCGAGCGAGCGGTCCGCATCCTCCTCGTTGGCAATGCACACGTCGACGTACTGCATCAGCGGACGCATCGTCGCGCGCGCCTCGTCGATGGTCCAGAGCTTCTTGCGGTAGTTGAGGTCGCACGACACCGGGACGCCCGCCGCCTGCGCGGCTTCGCAGGCCACCCGGAGCGTTTCGCGTGCAACCGGGCTGAGCGCAGGCGTGATGCCGGTCCAGTGAAACCAGTCCGCCCCTTCGAACACCGCCGCCCAGTCCACTTCGTCGGCGGTCATCTGGCTCACGGCGGAGTGGGCGCGGTCGTAGACCACCTTCGAGGGCCGCTGGCTCGCGCCCGTTTCCAGGAAGTAGATCCCGACGCGGTCGCCGCCGCGCACGATGTGCTGCGTGTCGACGCCGAACCGGCGGAGGTACTGCACGGCAGCCTGGCCAATCTCATGGGCGGGTAGCTTGCAGACGAACGCCGCGTCGTGCCCGAAGTGCGCGAGCGAGACCGCGACGTTGGCCTCGCCGCCGCCGAAGGTGACGTCGAACGAGGCGGCCTGCGTGAAGCGCTGGAAGCCGGGTGGCGAGAGGCGAAGCATGACCTCGCCGAAGGTGATGATGCGGGGCATAGGAACGTGAGGCTGTGTTGCGGTGAAGCCGTGTTGCCGTGAAAGCGCGGGTAGAATCGGCTTCGTACGTCAGAGTGGAGCCCACGGCAGAACGGCTCCACGGGAAAACGGAGTCACGCAGCCTGGGCGGCGCGGACGGTCGCCATGAGGGTGCGGGCGTTGGTGGTGAGCGTTTGCCAGTCGCCCGCCGCGATGGCCTGCTTGTCGACGAGCGCGCTTCCGACCCCGACGGCGACGGCCCCGGCGCGGAGCCAGTCGCCTGCGTTGGTGAGCGAGACGCCCCCGGTAGGCATCAGCTTGAGGTGCGGCAGCGGTGCGAGGACGCCCTTGAAGAAGCCCATCCCGAGGACGCCCGCTGGGAAGACCTTCACCACGTCGGCTCCCGCCTCGTGAGCGGTCTGGATCTCGGTCGGCGTGAAGCAGCCGGGCATCGCGGCAGCTTCGTTCGCGTGCGCGGCGGCGATGACCTCGCGTTTGAAGACGGGGCTGACCACGTAGCGTGCCCCAGCCTCGACGGCGGCCTCGGCCGTCGCGGCGTCGGTGACGGAGCCCGCACCCAGCAGCACCGTGTCGCGCATCTCCTGGGCAACGAGCCGGATCGCGTCGAGCGCATTTGGCACCGTCATCGTGATCTCGAAGCAGACGACGCCGCCCGCACAGAGCGCCTGCGCGGCCTCGATAAGGCGATCGGGGTCGTCGGTGCGCACGACGGCGACCGCGCCCTCCTGACGAATGCGGTCCACGACATCAGCGCGGGTCGGGGTGACGATGGTGGTCATGACAGGTTCAGAGTAAAGAGCGAGAAATAGAGAGAGGCGTTCGAGGGCTACGAGGCAGGCTGCACAGCCTCAGTGACCTGCGACATTCGACCCTCGACCTGCGACCCAGCTACGGCGTCCCAGAGTCCGTGCAGATAGGCGGCTCCGAGGGCGCGGTCGTAGAGGCCGTAGCCGGGTCGAGCCGCGGTGTCGCCGACCTCGTCCCAGATCATGCGCCCGTGGTCGGGTCGGGCGGGGCCGTCGAAGCCGACCGCGTGCAGCGCTTCGACAACGGCTGCGAGGTTCACGTCGCCGTCGGGGTGGGCGACTTCGCGGAAGGCGTGCGGGCCAGTGGTGGTAACGTTGCGGAGGTGCGCGAAGTGGATCCGGTCGCCGAGCGTGCGAACGGTGTCGGGCAGGCGTGCCGCCTCGACAGGGTCAGCTCCGAGCGAGCCCGTGCAGAGCGTGACGCCGTTCGCCGGGCTGTCCACGAGCGCGCAGACGCGCTGCAGTGCTTCGCCGCTCGTCACGATGCGCGGGAGCCCGAAGACGGGCCACGGCGGGTCGTCCGGATGGATCGCGAGCTTGATACCCGACTCTTCCGCTTGAGGAACGACCCGTTCGAGGAAGTAGGCGAGATTCTCCCAGAGGTGCTCGGCGCTCACGTCGGCATAGGCAGCGCGCAGCGCGGTCAACTCTGCAGGCGACGGCGCGCCGATCCAGCCGGGTAGGCCGCCGCCGGAGAGCAGCGCAGCCTCCACGCGCCCGAGGTCGTTGTCATCGTGCAGGAGCGTCGTCGAGCCGTCGGGGAGTTGGAAGGCGAGGTCGGTGCGCGTCCAGTCGAAGACCGGCATGAAGTTGTAACACACCACAGGCACACCCGCTGCACTAAGCCGCGCCAGCGTCGTCTGGTAGGCCTCGATGTGGGCGTCGCGCTCGGTCCGCCCGAGCTTGATCGCCTCGGAGACGGCTACGCTCTCAATTACGTCGAGCCGCAGCCCCGCGTGCTCGACCTGTTCGACAAGCGCGGCGATGGCCTTCGGCGACCACGCCTTGCCCGGCGGCACCTCGTAGCACGCGCTCACGATGCCCGTCACGCCGGGAATCTGGCGGATTTGTTCGAGCCGGACCGGATCTGAGGGGCCGTACCAGCGAAAGGTGAGGAACATCAGGAGACGGGGAAACGGAGGGGTGAGGGGACGGCGAGAGGAGGAGAGGGTGCAGGGTTGGCTGGAACTTCCACGGCGCTAAGACCGGCGAGCCTCGACCGGCGAGCCTTGACCCACGACCCCAGCAAGCAGCGCATCCACCGCAGCCGGGAGACCCTCGGCGTGGGCGTGGACGAGGTGGCGAGCGACCGCGTCGGCGAAGCCAGGCACCCTAGTGAGATCCATGTCCCACAGCCGCGCGTCGGCCAGGAGCGTTTCTGTGAGCGCTTCAAGGGCGTTCGGGTCGCGGGCGTCGGTGCGTGCCCAGGCAGCGCGGATCGTGTCAGCGCGGTCGTCGCGGAGCAACTGGGTCACGTCGAGGCCGGGAAAGTGCTGCCCGTCAAGCCCCGCAGCGGCGCGGTGCAACAGCAGCATGGCAGCCACGCCCAGCGCAATGCCTTCGGGCGGTCGGCCCGTCGCAGCGTGGTAGCGCTCCACGGCTGGGGCGACGCGGACGCCGAGCTTCATCGTCTGCTGGAGCGTGATCTGGACCATCTCGTGGCGGATGTACGGGTTGCGGAAGCGGTCGAGCACAGCGCGCGCGAACGGCTCGGCCGTACCCGGTTGCTCGCCGACCTCGGCCAACTCCGATTCCGTGGCAACGGCCAACTCCTCAATCATCACCTGTTGCACAAACGCGCCGACGCGTGCGTCTGTGACGGCCTCCTCGACGGTCGCAAGCCCGCAGCCGAGTGCGACCGGCACCATCAGCGTATGTGTCCCGTTGAGCAGCCGCACCTTGCGCAGGCGATACGGCTCGACGTCGTCCGTCACGACCACGCCCGGGTCCGCGTCCGCAAAGCCAAGTCGGCTGCACAGGGCTTCCGTGTCGCCGTCAGGGGCCTGGATGGCGAAGAGGCGGTAGACCTCGCACGTCGTGAGGAGCGCGTCGTCATAGCCCAGTTGCTCCCGGATGGCGGCGGCCTCAGCAGGATCGGGCGACCCCGGCACGATGCGGTCCACGAGCGTGTTCGGAAAGACGCACGTCCGCTCGACCCAGCGCATAAAGTCATCCCCAAGGCCGCCGCGCTCGGCCCAGCGATGCACGAGCGTGCGGAGCGTGTCGCCGTTCTGCTCGATCAACTCGCACGGAAGGACGACCAGCCCCCCGTCGTCGGTGTACTTAAACGTTTCAGCGCGAGCGAACAAAAAAGCGGTCAGCTTCGCCGGGAAGGACGACGGCGGCGCAGCGTGTACGTCATCGGCCTCGTCCCAGCGGATGCCCACCTCGGTCGTGTTCGAGACGACGAGCGATACCTCGGGCCGCCGTGCGAGGTCGAGGACAGCGTTCCAGTCGTCACGCGCGGAGACGGCGCGGCTCACGGCTCCAATCACGCGCGTCGCCTCGACGGGTTGGCCCTGGTCAATGCCGCGCACGAGGAGCGTGTAGAGGCCGTCCTGCTCGTTGAACGCCGCGGCCCGTCCGCTGCCGGTCTGGCTCACCACCACGGCCCGCCCGATGCCTGCGCCCGCACGATTAGCCTTGGCACGATTGGCTTTGTCGATAAAGTCGTCGGCGAAGCCGCGCAGGAAGCCGCCCGTCCCGAACTGGACGATCCGCTCGGGGAGGTCGAGCAGCGCGCGGCTCGGGACCTGGAGGTCGGTGCGCGCCTGCGTGGCTGGCGCGAGAACGAGATCACGGTTGAGCGTCATGGGTTCAGAGGTCTTACCAGCCGAGAGGGAAGAGAACGCGGTCTCCAGCATGGCGGGGTGTTGCTTGTTACCTGTTGCGTATCAGATCAAGGCCAGGACGCAATACGCAACACGTACTGGGACGCCGATCCTGCTTGCCGAAAGGAAGGCGCATCACAACGTCACGCCGTGCTTCCAGATGGCGATCTCGCGGTAGTCGTTGGTCTCGTTGTTGGTGCGCCGCCCGGAGGCGATGGCGAGGAGGTCAGCGAGGAACGTGTCGGCGAGCGTATCCGGGTCGGTTTCGCCGGTGAGGAGTGGCCCGGCAGAGGCGTCGATCCAATGCGGCTTGCGGGCGGCGAGGTCGGGGTTGGTCGCGATCTTGACGGTCGGCGCGGGGAAGCCGAGCGGGGTGCCGCGCCCCGTCGTGAAGAGCACGAGCGTCGCGCCCGCCGCGGTGAGCGCGGTCGCCGAGACGCCGTCGTTGCCCGGCGCTTCGAGGAGCGCGAGGCCCGGCTTGAAGTCGTCCGACCCCACGACGCTGGCCTGGTGGCCGTAGGCGACGACCTCCGCTACGGGCGCGCGTCCGCCTTTCTGGATCGCGCCGAGCGACTTCTCTTCGAGCGTCGTCAGGCCGCCGTCCTTGTTGCCCGGCGACGGGTTCTCGTAGACCGGCTGGTCGTGGTCGAGGAAGTAGCGCTTGAAGCCGTCGATCATCGCCACGGTGGCGTCGAAGACGGGGCGGCTCACGGCGCGGTCGAGGAGCACCTGCTCGGCCCCGAACATCTCGGGGACCTCGGTGAGCACCACGCGCCCGCCGAGCGCGGCCATCCGGTCGGAGACGCGGCCCACGAGCGGATTCGCGGTCAGCCCGGAGAACCCATCGGAGCCGCCGCACTTCATCCCGAGCACGAGGCGGCGCGCCGGTACGGTCGTGCGCTCGTCGTGCCGCATCACGTCCACGAGTGTTTCCACGGCCTCCATTCCCGCCTCGATCTCGTCGTCCACCAGCTGTGCCGTGATCGCCTTCAGGCGACCCGCCGCGCGCCGCGACCCGTCGGGGTCAGCCGCCTCGACGAACGCCTTGAGTTGGTTGTTCTCGCAGCCCAGACCGAGGATGAGTACGCCGCCGCAGTTGGGGTGCCGCGCGAGCGCCGCGAGGATGGTGCGGGTGTACTGGAGGTCGTCGCCGAGCTGCGAGCAGCCGAACGGGTGGCTGAAGCTGTGCGCCCCGTCGATGAGTCCGGCACCGGCCGGACCGTAGCGCCCGTTCGCCATGCGTGCGATGCGCTCGGCGGCGCGGTTGACGCACCCGACGGTGTTGAGCACCCACAACTCGTTGCGGGTCCCCACACGGCCGTCGGGGCGTTCGTAGCCTTCGAAGGTGAGCGCGGTGGTTGACTCGGAAGACTGCGGGACGAACGGCTGGGTGAAGCGGTAGGCCTCCTCGCCCGTGAGCGCCGTGGCGAGGTTGTGGCTGTGGACCCAGTCGCCGGGCGCGATAGGAGCCGTCGCCCGCCCGATGGGGAAGCCGTACTTCACCACGGCGTCACCCTCAGTGTGGGCAACCAGCGCGAGCTTGTGGCCCGCTGGGATCTCGTCTCGCAGCACGACACTGCGGCCTGCGACCTCTACGGTCGTGCCTGCCGCCAGCGTCTCCACGGCGACGGCGACGGTGTCGTCTGCGTGAACGCGGAGGACGGTCGGGTTTTGAAGTTGAGTCTGCGTCATCGAACCAGAAAAGCGATAGGGCAAACGGCACCCCCCGCTCCCCTCCCCCTGAAGGGTCGGGAAGCTGTCCCCCTGCCCTGGTGTCCAGAGTGTGAGGGGGACAGTTTACTCCGTGAACCTATCGGTTTGAAGAGCGAAGCGCAGCGCGCGGAGCCGATGAGAACGGGGGATGCGGGCATGGCAACTCAGTTCAGAACGGGCAGCGCGCCGCCCGCGAGGAGCGGGACGACGAGCAGGCACCACAGCGTCACGAGGACGGCGAAGAGGAGGTTGAGCCACACGCCCGCGCGCGCCATCTGCGGAAGCGTGATGCGGTCGCTGCCGTAAACAATCGCATTGGGCGGCGTGGCGACGGGCAGCATGAAGGCGCAACTCGCGGCCAGCGTGGCGGCGGCGAGGAGCAGCATCGGGTCGGCTCCGAGCGGGAGCGCGGCGAGCACGGGGAGGAAGGCGGCAGCGGTCGCGGTATTGCTCGTCATCTCGGTCAGGAGCACGATCACGAGCACCGTCAGCCCGACGAGGAGCACGAGCGGCCAGGCGCTCACCGCGGCCAGGCTGCCGCCGATCCACGCTGCGAGGCCGGTGTTCTTGATCGCCGCCGCGAGCGAGAGGCCGCCGCCGAAGAGGAGCAGCACGCCCCACGGCAGCGTCACCGCGCTCGGCCAGTCGAGGAGGCGCGCGTCGCCCCTCCCCTGCCCTGCGGGCAGCGCGAACAGAGCCAACGCCCCGGCCATCCCGATCACGGTGTCATTGACGCCGGGCGCGAGCGGTTGCCAGAGCTGCCGCGTGATCCAGAGCAGCGCCACCGTGCCGAACACGACTGCCACGCGCCGCTCGGCCGACGACATCCGGCCCATCGAACGCAGTTCGGTGTCCACGAACGCCTGTCCGCCCGGGATGCGCGCGCTGCTCACATCGAACGCGACGCGGGTGAGCATGACGTAGAGCAGCCCGAGTCCACCGAGCGCGAGCGGAAGTCCGAGCGCCATCCAACCTGCGAACGACACCTCGACACCGTACGAGTCGAGCACGAACGCCGCGAGCAGCGCGTTGGTGGGCGTACCGATGAGGGTCGCCATGCCGCCGACGGAGCAGGCGTAGGCGATGGCGAGCATGAGCGCGACCGCGAAGCCGCCGCGCCGGTCTTGCCCCGGGTCCTCCGTGAGCGCAATAATCGAGAGCCCGATGGGCAGCATCATCACCGCCGTGGCCGTGTTGGAGATCCACATCGAGAGGCCGCCCGCCGCGACGAGGAAGCCTGCTACGATCCGATAGGGCGAGACGCCGAGCCGACTTACGATCCCGAGCGCGATGCGGCGGTGGAGGCCCCACCGCTCCAGGCCTTTGGCGAGGAGAAAGCCGCTGAGGAACAGGAAGATGATCGGGTTGGCGTACGGGGCTGCCGCGTCCGCCGGAACCGCGATGCCGACGAGCGGAAATGCTACGAGCGGAACGAGCGAGGTCGCCGCGAGGGGCATCGCCTCCGTCATCCACCACACCGCCATGAGCACGCCGATCGCGAGCGTCCGCCATGCGGCCACGTCGAGGCCCTCGGGCGTGGGCAGCGCGAGCAGGCCGCCGCCGAGCACCAGCCCTGCAAGCAGCCCGCCCATCCGCACGCGCCCGCCAGGTAGCCCCGGCTCAGGACCATCGGGCAACGGCTCGCTAACGACAGCCTCTGGGGCATCGTGCGGGTCGATCAAGGGAGGAGCGGAGGACATGGAATGAGAGGAGCGGGTAGGATTGACTCAAAGGAAATCGAGCCTCAGTCGGCGTCGCGTTTCAGCGCGTCCTCGTTCACGACGAGGCCGAGGCCAGGGCCCGTGGGGACGTGAAAGACGCCGTTGTCATGCGTGAGACGGTTCTCGAAGTACTGCCAGAGGCTCTGCAGGCGCTCGTTGCCCGGGTGCTCCTGCGTGCGGTAGGCCGTCCGGCACGACGCGACGAAGTGGGCGTGCGCCGCCGTAAGCAGCGTCGGACGGGCGTTGTGCACCGAGATCGGCAGGTCGAAGGCTTCGGCGAGCGCAGCGACTTTCTTGGCCTCGGTCAGCCCGCCGAGCTTGCTCACGTCGGGGTTGAGGAGGTCCACGCGGCCCTGCAGGATGAGGTCGCGGAACTGCCAGAGGGTGTACTCGTGCTCGCCGCACGCGATGAGCAGGTCGGTCGCGTCCGACACGCGCCCGAGCGACGGATAGTGGTAGGCCGCGACGGGCTCCTCGAAGACCTCCGCGCCGTAGTCCTCACGCAGCCGCCGCGCGGCGAGGATGGCGCGACCCGGCGTGTAGCCGTTGTTCGCGTCCACGTAGAGCGCGATGTCGTCGCCGATGGCGGCGCGGACCGCGTCGAGGACCGGCCACGAGGGGTCGGGGATCGGGTCGGCGCCTTCCTCGCGGATCGCCATGCGGACCTTGAGTGCGCGGAACCCTTCCTCCACCAACTCGACGGCCTTGTCGGCGGCCTGCTCGGGCGTCATGCGGCGGTCGCCGCCGAGGCTGCGGCTGAACGAGCCGTAGACGGGGAATGAGGTGCGGAACGTCCCGCCGAGCAGCGCCGAGACGGGCACGCCGAGCAGCTTGCCACGCAGGTCCCAGAGGGCACAGTCGACGCCCGCGAGCGCCTGGCTCGCCAGCCCGCCCGGCCCGAGTTCGTCGATCTCGTAGAACACCTTCGCCCACGTCGGCTCCGCGTCGAACACGTCGGTGCCCTCGACCAACTCCGTGATCTCGCGGCGGACGACGTCGAGCACGAGCCGCCCGCCGCTATGTCCCGCCTCGCCCCAGCCGACGGTGCCATCGTCTGCGGTGACCTTGACGACGTTGAGGCGACGGACTGCGTACGTCTCCACCTTCGCGACCTTCGTCTGCCCAACTTCATTCGCCCACGACGGCGCACGCGGGGCCAGCGCCTCGGCGACAGCGTCCGAATCGTGCGCGGCGAGGGCCGTCACAGGCAGCGCCCCGAGCGGGAGCACGGCAGCACGGCGAAGAAAGGAGCGACGAGAGGAAGTCATTTTTGATTTGAGATGGATGATTTGCGACTAGTGATTAGCTATGGCGGTACTCAGAAGCGCTGGTCGGGTTAGCTCCCCTCCTGGACAGGAGGGGCTGGGGGTGGTCGAGCGCGCGAGCTCGATGCGGCTTCGCGTCAGCCTGGGTCCACCCCCTCTAGCTCCCCCTGTCCAGGGGGAGAACTGTTCTTGCCTTCGCCGATCTACTTCATTGTGCATCGCTATATGGAGAACAAAACCGATCACAAATCGAACATCTAAAATCCAAAGAGTCCGGGGAGCCAGAGCGAGAGCTGCGGGAAGGCGGTCACGATGACGAGCGCGACGAGCATCGCCAGGAAAAGCGGCAGGAGCGGGCGGACCACCGCTGCAATCGTCGTGTCCGCGACGCCCACACCCACAAACAGCACCGACCCCACCGGCGGCGTGCACAGCCCGATGCAGAGGTTGAGCACCATGATGATCCCGAAGTGCGTCGGGTCGATGCCGAGCTCTACGACGACGGGGAGGAAGATGGGCGTGAAGATCAAGACGGCGGGCGTCATATCCATGAACACGCCCACGGCGAGGAGCACCACGTTGATGAAGAGCAGCACCGCGAGCGGGCTTTCGACCGCGGCCAGCGCCGCCGTCACGCCCTGCGGGAGGTT
>JBCDFO010000050.1:0-17587 GCA_039177895.1 Bacteroidota bacterium | reverse complement strand
TTTACGTAGACGAGCCGTCCCGTTTCGGGATCGAGGAGCACGAGGACAACCGTCGCGAACATGTTGGCGTCGCCGTGGGTGGTGGCGATGTAGTCATTGACGGTGGCGACGGTGGCCCGAACGTGCTCGGCGTCCGTCCGGCCCGTCGGGCGCACCTGGGCGATGGACCGGAGCAAGCTTCGGAACAGGGTCATAAAGAGCGCTGCGCCGACGCCCTTGTCACACACGTCGGCGATGACGAGCGCTATGCGGCGGGTGCCTGCGCTTTCGTCCACCCAGAACGCGTCGTAGAAATCCCCCGCGACCTCACGGGCGGGGCGGAACCGTGCCGCGAGGTCCCAGCCTGGGGCGGTGGGCAGTTCGCTGGGCAGAAAGCCGCGTTGGATCTGCCGCCCGATTTCGAGTTCGCGCGACAGGCTTTCCGTGTAGGCGCGCTGCCGGTCGTGGAGCCGCTTCACGGCCAGGCTCGCCTCGACGCGCGCCCGGAGTAGCGTCGCGTTGAAGGGCTTGGGGAGGTAGTCCGCCGCGCCCAGCTTGACGCAGCGGATGATGCTCTCCATCGCGTCGAGCGCTGAGATCATGATGACGGGGATGTGCCGCCGCTCAGGATCGTCCTTGAGGCGCTGGAGCACCTCGTAGCCATTCATCTCGGGCATCATCACGTCAAGCAGGACGAGGTCAAAGTCGCCGCGCTCCACCATCGCCAGCGCCTCGCGGCCGTTGCGCGCCACCTCGGCTTCGTAGCCACGTTTGCGCAGCCGCCGCGAGAGCATGTCGCGGTTCATCTCGTTGTCGTCCACGACGAGCAGCCGCGCCGCGTCCGTCGCTGTCGTGCGGCCATGCACGGAAGGAGCCAGGTCTAGCATGGGGCCTCTAGCATGAGGTAACGAGGCGTTCGAGGTAGGGCAGTTGGGCCTCCGCCGCCTCTTCCCCTTTGCGGATCAGTTCAGGAATGCGATGCGCATCGGTGAGGCGAATCGACTCGCCGAGGTCGGGCATGACGGGGACGATCTCCGCGTGGTGGACGGCGCTGTAGAAGGCGTAGGTCGAGCGGATGAGGTGGTTGATCATGATGGCGGTAGTCCGCCCGACGAGCCCCGAGAACGACGCGATAGCGGCGCTTTGGTGATTCTCAAAGCCCATCGCGATGATGACCTCGCAGCCCTCGCGGATCGCCACGTCGATGGGCAGGGGGTTCGAGGTGCCGCCGTCGATGAGCACGCGGCCGTCCACCTTCCACGGGCGCAGCAGCAGCGGCAGCGCGATGCTGGCGCGAACGGCGTCGGCCACGCGGCCCTGGTCGAGCACGACCGTCTCCGACGTGTGGAGATCGGACGCGACAACGTGCAGCGGCACGGTCGCCTGGTAGAAGGTGGCGTCGCCGAAGATCTCCGTCAGGGCGCGGCTGAGGGTGCGGTCGTCGAGCAGCCCGACGCGCTCGTGGAAGCCAAAGATGCGGGGCATGGCCAAGCGCAACACGGAGCGGTAGCGGACGCCCGTGAATACCTGGCTCCACAGCCGGAGCGTCAACTCCTCCGCTTCGTCCACCGTCCGGCCCAGTGCAAGCGTCGAGCCGAACACGCTCCCCCCGCTACACCCGACAACGAGGTCGACCTCGATCCCAGCGCGTTCGAGCACGCGCCAGAGTCCGAGCGCCGCCACGCACCGGATGCCACCGGACCCGATCACGAGCGCGACTTTTGGTTTTTTCGGTCGCACCTTGGCGGTATTTGGGAGGGTCGCCTTCATGCCGGAATCGTCAGGAGGCGCTTGAGGTACGGCACCGCCTGCTCTGCCGCGCGCTCGCCCTCTTCGATGACGTACGGGATCTTGCCCGTGTCGAAGAGCCCGACGCGTTGGGTGAACTCGGGCATCACCGGCAGGATTTCGGCGTGGTGCGCGAGGTTGTGGAACGCGTAGTTGGCGCGGTACAGGTTGTTCGTGTAAATGCTCGTCACCTGGAAGGCGAACCGGAGCGCGGACGAGACGCGGCGCGGGTACTCGGCCTCGAAGCCCATCGTCAAGATCACGTCGGCGCCTTCTTGCATCGCCACGTCCACGGGCATCGGGTCTGAGAGGCAGCCGTCGCAGAGCATCCGCCCATCGACGGTCCAGGGCTTCCACACGAACGGCACGGCGATGCTCGCGCGGATGCCGTCGAGGAGCGTCCCCTCAGAGAGCACGACCCGCTCGCCGTTGGCGAAGTCGGTCGCCACGATGCGCAGCGGAATCTGGGTGTCGGCGTAGGTCCGGCCGCCGAACGGCTCCTGCAGGGCCTTCATCGCAGGGCGGTCGTCCACCATCCCAAACGCGCCGTCGAACTTCATCCACCTCGGAAAGACGGCGCTGAGGATGGCGCGCGTGTCGCGCTTCGTCATGACCTTGCGGGTCCAGAGCGCCCGCGTCATCCGCTCCATGTCGCCGGTCGAGACGCCCAGCGCGAAGAGCGACGCGTAGAGGCTCCCGCCGCTGCACCCGACCGCGAAATCGACGGGGATGCCCTCGCGGTCGAGCACGCGCTTGAGGCCGATGGCCGCGGCGCACTTGACCGCCCCCGAGCCGATCACGAGCGCCACGCGCCGACGGCTAGTCGGGAAGGGATCCGTTGGAGGAGCAGCAGGAGCCAGGGATTCGGTAGGCATGGCTTTGTTCAGGGTTAGTCGTTCCAGGTCAGGCCAACACGGAATACGTTCGAGCGCGATGGCTGTCGTCATGGCTCAGCGTGGCTACTCGGCGTAGCTGGCGAGGGCGGCCTCGGTGTCGGGGTAGAGGCGCAGGATGGAGGTAAAGCCGCTGAGTTGGAGCACCTTGTGCACCTTCTCCCCGACAGCGGCCAGGCGGAGATCGCCGCCGCTGCGCCGCGCTTCTTTCATCGCGCCGAGGAGCGCCCGGAGGCCCGCGCTCGACGTGTAGCCGACGGCGCTGAGGTCGCCGACGAGCTTGGCGTGGCCGTCGCCGATGGCGGCGCTGAGCGACGAGAGCAGGTCGTCGGCCGTGATCGTGTCGACGTTGCCGACGACGCGCGCGACGGTCGCGTGCTCGTGCGGGACGATTTCGATGGCGAGGTCGTGAGAATAGCTCATGGGTCTATCGGTCGGTGTTTGACAAGGGTGAGTTGGTTGCCGCCCTCGGGGCGGGCCGCGTGGCGGACGTCGTCCATCAGCGCGTGGATGAAGTGCCAGCCCAGCCCGCCGATGGGCCGCGCCTCGACTGTGCCTTCGAGCGGCGGCGCGGGCGCGCCGACCGGATCGAAGCGTGGCGCCTCGTCGGCGAGGACGACCGTAGCCACCTCTGGCGTGACGATGAGCGACAGAGTGAGGGGTCCGGGCGTGTCGACATAGCCGTGGCGGATGATGTTGGCGCAGGCTTCCTCCGTGGCGAGGTGCAGCGGAAACAGCGTCGCGTCGTCCAGCCCCGCCGCCTGGGCCTCAGCATCGAGGAAGGCGAGCAGCGCCGGCAGGTGCGCCAGCGTGGCCAGGCGCGTGAGTTCAGAAGCGACGCCGTTCATGACACGCTCGGGCTCGGGAGCCACTGTCGGATCTTGCCGAGAAGCCGCTTGAAGTCGACGGGCTTGGTGTCGAAGTCGTCGCAGCCGGCGGCGCGGCAGCGGGCCTCGTCGCCGCTCATGGCGTGCGCGGTGAGCGCAATGACGGGAATCGGCGCGGTCACGGGGTCGGCCTTGAGGCGGCGCGTGGCCTCCCAGCCATCGACGACGGGCAGGCTCATGTCCATGAGGATGAGGTCGGGACGCTCCGCCCGGGCATGGTCGAGGCCTTCGCCCCCGTCCACGGCGATGGTGACGGCGAAGCCCTTTCGGGCGAGCCGCCGCGAGAGCATGTCGCGGTTCATCTCGTTGTCTTCAACGAGGAGAATCGTAGGCACGGGATTGGGAGAGAGCGTGTCTGGGGTCAGGGTGGGCATGGTGGTCGGACGTACGTCGCGAGCGTCAGGCCACAGCGGTGTGACGGGCCAGCAGGCGCTCCACTTCGGCGAGGATGTCGGCCTGGTCCGCGCGTCCTTTCTCGAAGAAATGCGCGACCTGCCCGTTGAGCCGCCGCCGCTCCCCGTCGTTGAGGTCTTTGGCGGTGAGCATGACGACGGGCACCGCCTCGTCGAGCGCGTCGAGGAGGTCGAAGCCGGAGCCGTCGGGCAAGACGAGATCGAGCAGGACGAGGGCTGGAGCCTCCTCGTCTAGGGTGGCGAGCGCCTCGACCACAGTCGCAGCCTCCCGGACCGTCCAGCCCTCGCGCTCGAGCCCCAACCGGAGCAGCGCCCGCATATGGTCGTCGTCCTCCACGATGAGTAGGTCTCCCGGTGCGGCGCGCGGGGTGCTCGCCGTCACGTGGCGGCGGACGGTCTGCACGAGGGCGGCCCGGTCGACCGGCTTGGTGAGGAAGCCCGCCGCGCCGAGCGCATAGCCGAGCGCCCGGTCGTCGGAGATCGTCGCGAGCACGACGGGGATGTGGGCCGTCTCGGAATTAGCCTTCAGCGCGCGCAGGACGGCCCAGCCATCGACGCCCGGCATGAGCACGTCGAGCGTGATGAGGTCCGGCATCAGCTTGCTGGCAAGTGCGAGGCCCGTCTCGCCCTCGGCCGCCTCAGCGGTACGGAGACCGCTGCGCTGGAGTGTCTGCGCGAGCAGGTCGCGGCTGTCCGGGTCGTCGTCGATGACGAGTACGAGCGGGGCCGACTCAGACACGGCCCGCGCCGGGCGCTGCGTGAGTGTGGGCGTCTCCCCTCCGCCGAGGTCGCGCGCGAGCCGCACGGCGAACGTCGTCCCCGCCCCGCTCTCGCTCGCGACCTCGATGTCGCCCCCGAGCATCTGCGCGAAGCGGCGGCTGATCGTGAGACCGAGGCCCGTGCCGCCATACTTCCGCGTCGTGGAGGCGTCGGCCTGGACGAAGGGCTGGAACAGCTTGGCGAGCTCTGCCTTGGTCATCCCGATGCCCGTGTCGGACACCCGGAAGACTAGCGTGTCGCCATCGACCGTGCCGGCGAGGGTCACGGTGCCTTCGCTCGTAAACTTGCTCGCGTTCGAGAGGAGGTTGAAGAGAATCTGCCGCACCTTCGTGAGGTCGGAACGCATCGTCGGAGGCAGGGCGTCCGTGTTGAGCGCGAGGGTGTTGCCGTTCTTCTGGATGAGCGGCTGGATCGTCGAGACGACGCTGCCGATCATGTCCTGGACGCTGAACGTCTCCGCGTGGACGGTCATCCGGCCTGCCTCGACCTTCGAGAGGTCGAGCACGTCGTTGATGAGGCCGAGCAGGTGCTTGCCCGCCGCCTGGATCTTCTGGAGGTCGGGCACGAGGTCATCGGCTCCTTCATCTTCGGCGTCCTCGGCGAGCATCTCTGAGTAGCCGATGATGGCGTTGAGCGGCGTGCGCAGTTCATGGCTCATGTTGGCGAGGAACTGGCTCTTCGTCTGGTTCGCCGTCTCGGCCTTCCGTCGCGCATCGTCCGCGGCTGTACGCGCTTCCGCGAGCGCGACGCTGTGCGCCTGAATCTGCTCGTTCTGCGCCTTGAGCAGCTTTCCCCGTGAGATCGCGGTCGAGGTGATGGCGTGCTGCGAGAGCGCAATGCCCAGCGCGTAAATGTTGACGCAGAGGATGCTGAAAACGACGGTGTAGGGGTTCGAGTCGGGCTTGAAGCCAAAGCCGAAGCCAAACGCAACGCCGACGGCAACCACGACGGTGACTGGCAGCGTGAAGAGCACCCACCGCCAGCCACCGAGCACGCCGCTCGCCGTCAAGATGATGGTGAGGCCGAAAGCGAGCCCCCACGGGTCCAGCGCCGCCACGCCGAGCGTAATGCCGATGAGCGTGGCGTCAACGAAGAGGTTGTGCAGAGCGGCCCTCTTCTGCGCGTCCATCGTCGGCTGGTTGGCTGCGAGCGCGTAGGCGACCACAGGCCAGGTCAGGCTGATGACGACCGTCGCAACCCACCATCCAAGCGGCGATCCGCGATGCGCGAACACCGTCGCCAGAAACACGATGGGCGAGAAAAACGCTGGCGTCCGGACGAAGAAGTTGAGCCGGACGACGGGATGCACCTCGTCAGGCCCGATCGAGCGGAGGAAGCGGTCGATGAGTGCCGTCATGAGTCTTTAGTTCAAGCCAAGTCCGATCCACGAACGCAGGCGCAACGCCGGACTGCGATACGGCCCCCGCGCGAAGCCCTCTGCGAGGTCGGCCTCCACGTGCGCCGGGTCGAGCACGATGGTGCTGAGGTCGATGTCGAACGAGAACAGTGACCACCGACGTGCAGGCTTCGTGGCGGCTGTTGTGCGGGGCGAGATGCTGTTGACGGGTGCCATAGCGAGCGTGGGGTTGGAAGTGGAGCCGAACGTTGTGCGGTCACGAGGCGGTACAAAGCGGTGCGCGCTGGAGGAGGCGCACCATCGCGTCGCCGAGACGGCGGGCCTGGACGGTGTGCTGTAGCGAAGCCGACAGCGCTCCGTCGACCTGGTGGGTCATCAGCACCACCGTGCGGCCGACAACCTTGTCCGTGAGGACCTCGTCGAGCGAGCGCCCGTCGGCGAGGGGCGGCAGGGCTCCGCACAGGACGATGGAGACGCCGCCCCGCCGCAGTCGCGAGAGCAGCCGCTCGGGCGTCGACACGGCTTCGACGCGGAACGCGGGGGCCTCCTCAGCCTGGTCCTCGGCGAGGCTCGCCGTGATCTGCGTCCGGAGATACGCCTCGCTTTCGGCAACCAGTACGAGCGGTTGAGGCATGGCGCTCGACGGTACCTGAGCCGGACCGGCAACGAGTTGGGCCTCCTCCCACACGTAGCGGGACGGCGCTGGAGAACGAGGGGGCTCTGGAGGACGGTCGGTCATGGAGGCGGCTGCGATCGTTGGTGGGATCCGAACCGGATGCTGCGCTGAGCGCAGTCTCCCGGCGGGCTGCCACTAGGTCGGCAAGCACGCCCCTCGCATGCTTTCACCTACGTCCTAAACCTTGTCAGCCTCGTCCAAAACCAGCCTAGTCTGCCATGTTCGCGGCGTTCGAGCCCCGTCCCCCCTCATTCTAGCAAGGCTGCGTGGGACGCCGCGTAGGCCGTTGGCGTCATCCCGAAGTGCTTCGAGAAGCTCGACGAGAAGTGCGACACGCTCTTGAATCCGACCGCGTAGGCGACTTCGCTTATAGTACCGGCGCGCTGCCCCAGCAACGCGGCTCCTCGCTCCAGCCGCATACGCCGCAGCAAGGCGCTCGGCGTCTCGTCGGTCAACTCCGTCAGCCGCTTGTGCAAGTTGGAGCGGCTACGCCCCACTGCTTCAGTGAGTGCTTCGATGCCGAATAGCTCGTCCTCCATCCCCGCTTCGATGGCCTCGCGCACGTCTTCCAGAAACGCCGCATCCGCCGAGGTTACCGCTGGCGTCGTCGGGTGCAACGTGACGCTCTTGACCTCTGCTACCGTCCCTGCCCCAAACCGTTCGCGAAGCCGCCGCCGCTGTGCAATTAGGTTGTCGACCCGCGCCGTGAGTTCGCGCGCGTCGAACGGCTTCGTGAGGTAATCGTCGGCACCGAGGCCGAGGCCGGCCAAGCGATCCTCCGCTTCGGCGCGCGCCGTGAGCAAGATGATGGGTAGGAAGTCCGTCTCGGGGTCTGCGCGCAGCGCTTCGAGGAGGCTGAAGCCGTCGCGACGCGGCATCATCACGTCGGAGACGATGAGGTCAGGCAGCCGGTCGCGGACGAGCACAAGCGCCGCCTCGCCGTCCTCCGCTTCGAGGACGCGGTAGGCCCCGTGCCGTTCGAGGTGGCTGCGGAGGTACGTGCGGATGTCGGCGTGATCGTCCACCACGAGCACGGTTGTCTGATCCGGCCCCTCACTGTGTTCCGGCGAATGTTCTACCGGCACGGGAGCATCGGCAGCAGCCATCACATCGGCGACGATCTGGTCGGGCTCTGTAGCCTCACCGTCGCCCGCGACCTCGGCTAGCGGCACCCGGAGCGTGAACGTGCTCCCCTGCCCCGGCTCGCTCTCTACCGTCAGCGCCCCGCCGTGCAGGTCAGTCAGTTCCTTCGCCAGCGCCAATCCGATGCCCGTACCCGGCTGCAACTCGGACTTCTGCCCCTGCACGAAGCGGTCGAAGAGCGTGGCGCGGAGTTCCGGCGCAATGCCCGGTCCTGTATCGCGGACCGCGACCTCAGCGTTGGCCCCGCTGACACGGACGCTCAGGTACACAGCTCCGCCGCGTGGCGTGAACTTGATCGCGTTGGAGAGCAGATTGGCCACCACCATGTCGAGGTGGTCCGGGTCGAACCGCACCCGCACCGGCTGCGCCGGGATCGTGACGGTGTAGGCGATGCCTCGCCGCTCAGCAGCCCCGACAAACGGCTGCGCGAGCACCCGGACGTACTCCCCCAGGTCCCCGACCGTGAGCGCGAGCTTGACCGCGCCGGACTCGACGCGGGCCACCTCCAGCAGCTGGTTGACGAGGCGCAGCAGCCGTCGGTTGTTGCGCACCGCGAGTTCGATCTGCTGCAGCGCCGACGGTGTTTGAGGCCCGTACACGCCCGACCGTAGGTCTTCCAGCGGCCCCAACGAGAGCGTCAGCGGCGTGCGAAATTCGTGGCTGACGTTGGCAAACAAGCGACTCTTCGCCGCATCGAGTTCGAGCAGCTTGGCTGCCTGCTCCTCGGTCTTTTTCTTCTCGGCACGGAGCGCTTCCGTGCGCGTGGCGACCAAGTCGGCGAGGGCCTGCTCCCGCTGCTTCAACTGCCGCACCCGGAGGTGGTACAGCCCGACCAGTCCAAGGCCGGCGATGCCTGTGAGGAGCAGACGAAACCAGCCCGTCTCCGTGAAATACGGCGCAATGCTGAGAACAAGCGGCACCGACTCTTCGCTGACATCCCCATGGTCGTTCCGGGCACGAACCCGGAAAGCATAGGTCCCCGGCGCTACGTTCGTGAAGAAGGCCGTGCGCCGCATGCCCGCCTCGACCCAATGGCCCTCGTCCTCGCGCCCAACCCGGTCGAGCCGGTACGCGAAGCGGAGCGCCTCCGGATCGGCGAAGTTGGGTGCCGTGTACTGGATTTCGAAATCTCGCCGGTCGGCCTCCAGCGACACCGTGCCCGCAGGAAACGTCCAGGCCCGGTCCGACGCCCGCACCTCCTCGATGAAGACCTGGGCGGGCGGCGGATCTGCCCCCAGCGTCGCAGGGTCGAACACGACGACGCCGGACTGCGTCGGAAACCAGAGTTGGCCCGCCCTGTCGCGCATGCCTGCTGGATAGACCCCACCGTTGGCCTCCCGGTTGCGCATCCCGTCTCGCTCGGTGTAAGCGACGGAACGAATACGGTCGAGGTCACCGCGATGGAAGGCGTCGAGGTCGTCGTACCGGACCCAGAACAGGCCCTGGTTGGTGCTCATCCACCACCGCTCCTGACCGTCCGGCAGAATGCGATGGATGCCATCGTCGAAGAGCCCGTCGGCCTTGCGATACACGGTGCGCGGCATGGCCGCGAGGTCCGAGGTGCCGCGCGGGTCGAGACGGACCAGCCCCGCTGTCTCCGTCCCAATCCAGAGCACGCCGTCCGCATCTTCGTGTACGTCGCGGACCTGATCCGACGGGAAGCCCTGCGCCACCGACAAGGTGTCGAGACGTCCCTTTGTGTACCGAACCAGCCCGGCTCCGGAGGTACCCATCCACACGGCCCCGTCTGCGCGCTCGTGAAAGACCCGCGCATTCACGTTGAGAGCACTCGGCCTCAGGGTCCAGCACGCCGCCGAATCGCACCCTGCAGGGCGCATCCACAGCCCGCCTCGAACTCCTACCCACAGGCGTCCTGACCGGTCTTCATGGATGGCAAGCACCTGCGTACTGCCAGGTCGCTCCCCCGGTACCAGGGCCGTCGGCAGCCCGCTCGCTTCGCACACCAACGCTCCGTCACGCAGGACCACGTCGTCGGGTTGGTCGATCCGGCACAGCCCCTGGCCACCTACCCAGAGCGCGCCGGAGCGATCCGCATGGAAGGCTACGGCAAAGCCCGTGGGCAGGGGCACCGTCTGCACCCGCCCCTCCGACACCCGCGTTACCCCGAAATCGTAGCTGCCGAGCCATACGGAGCCGCCCTCGGTCTGATGCACAGCGTACAGGTTGTCAGAGACCACCCCCTCCGACGTGCCGAGCACGTGCATGCTGCTCGGGCGGATGCGGAAAAGCCCGTCGCTGTTCGTGGCGACCCACGTGTTTCCGCGCTGGTCGTGCAGGACGGACTGGATCTCCGTGACGGTCGTGAGCACGGTCTGGCCGTTCCGCACCAGCCGAGTCCGCTCCTCGCGCAGCAACCACACGAACTGTTCCTGGTCCACCGACCACGCGTTGTCGTCCGCGCTGTTGAACGCGTGGCCGCTGCGCCACCATCCAGCGTGCCGCTCCGCGTCCGCAACCGGCCGACTCTCGAACGCCTCCTCGCCTCGCACATCGGCGACGACCACCCCCTCGGCGTTCCGGCTCAGCCCATGCACGGGCTGGTCGATGACGCGGCGGACGCTCGCATCGGGCTCGATGCGGTACAAGCCCGTATCGGCGGAAAGCCACAGCGTACCGTCCGCGTCCCAGAGTAGATCGCGGACACGTACGTCTCCAGCTAAAGTGGTGACAGGAGAAAGCGTGTACGGGCCTGATGCGCGAGCCAGGCCCCGATCAGTCACCGCCCAGAGTTCGCCCGATGGGTCCGAATGGATACGCCGTACCGTTTCCAGTGCGCGTCCGTCGAGGTGCGTCACCTCGGTGAACGTAGCCGCGTGGTAGTGGATCAGCCGATCCGTCGCGTCATTGATCCACAGCCCGCCGTCTCGGTCGACGACCAGCCGCCGGAACCGGTTGGTGCTGAAGGCGTCGACCTGATCCGTGCGGTAGATCTGGAACCGCACCCCATCGAACCGGGCTAGACCGTCGTTCGTCGCGATCCAGAGGTAGCCGTCCGGCGTCTGCGCGAGGTCGTTGGCGTTGTTGACCGACAGTCCGTCTTCGACCGTGTGGTGCTCCACCACAAAGGACGGCGGCACGATGCGGTCCAGGTTCGGGCTACCCGGCAACGCGCGAGCGCCCGCTGGCCCCGAGGGCTGCGCCTGCACGAGCGCGGAGGCAAGTACCAGCCACGCACCTACGCACACGAGGACGCGGATAGACGTCCCCCTGTACGGCAACATCGATTCGGCTGACAGAGCGGGGCGCACGCTTCGATCCTGGGTGTCCGGCGTCCAGCTGTCCGGTTGGCCAAGTATAGCGAACGCCTTCGTTTAGAGCGAAGTCGGGATTGTCCCATTCCTAGCGTTCATTACATGGATCAGGATGCAAGCCTGTGGGAACCCCAAGGCGGCACGTCGACGCCCCTGAGGTCGAAGCGCTACGTGCCCCGCCGACCCATCCGGTCCACGAGACCGAGCAACGCAGTCGTCGCTTCGGATGGCGGCAAGGCCGCTTCGAGCGCGGCGCGTCCCGCCTCGGTGTGCCGTTCTACCAGCGCCTTTGCACCGTTGAGGACGCCAAGCCGCTCCATCCGCGTGCGCGCCTCGTCGACCTGCGACGGGTCGAGGCCGTTCTGGGCGAGGATAGCTCGGAAAAAGGTGGCGTCGGCTTCGGTGGCGTTGCCCTCCGCCACCTCCGACTCGGTCGTCTTCTCAAGGGCACACAGCAGCAGGTAGGCCTTCTTCCCTTCGATGAGGTCGCCGCCGATGGTCTTGCCCCACCCTGGCGCGTCCGCCGTGAGGTCGAGAAGGTCGTCCTGAATCTGGAAGGCCCGTCCGAGATCACGGCCCGCCTGCACGAGATGCGCTCGGGTCGATTCGTCCGCCCCGCCGACGAGCGCGCCCAGTTCGAGCGCGCATTCGAGCAGCGCCGCCGTCTTGCCCTCGATCATGCCAAGGTAGTCGTCCACCGTCACGTCAACGGTCTGCTCGAAGGCCATGTCGAGCGCCTGGCCTTCGCAGAGGCGGGCAACCATGCGGCTGTAGACTTGCAGCATCGTGCCCAGGTGGTCGGTGCGCGTCTGCGCGAGCAGGTCGTAGCTGAGCCCCATCATCGCATCGCCGACGAGGATGGCCGTGTTGGCATCCCAGCGCTCGTGGACCGTCGGGCGCCCGCGCCGCTCGGCGGCGTGGTCCATGATGTCGTCGTGGACGAGCGTGAAGTTGTGGAACACTTCGACGGCCAGAGCAGCGGGCATGGCATCGCCGCGGTTTGCCCCAAAGGCTTCGGCGGTGAGCAGCAAGAGCACCGGGCGCAGCCGCTTGCCCCCACCGGCCAGGACGTACCGCACCGGGTCGTAGAGCACGGCCGGTTCAGCGGGCAGTTCAAGCGCGGCCAGGCGCGCGTTCACCGAACGCACGAGCGACTTGACCAAGTCAACAGACGCCTCAGGCTTCGAGGAGGCAGACGATGCGGGCACAGCGGTGGTGGAAGGTCCAGCAGGTGGGGAATCCGGAGGCGAAACGAGGAGCGACATGGGGCCAGAGGGAACACAGCCGGTGGATAGGGTGCTGCGCGAGAGGAGCAAACGGAGACGGGCATCCAGCCAGGTTGGCCGGACGCCCGCAAGATACAGCGTGCTGCCTTACTGCTCCGTGTCGCTCACGCCGCTTGCGCTGCCAGCACGTCGAGGATGCGCTGGTGGACTTCGTCCATCGAGCCCGTACCGTCGACCTGGAGCACGAGGCCCCGCTCGGCGAACACGCCCTCGACGGGCGCGGTGTCGGCGTGGTAGACCGTGAGGCGATTCTGGATCGCTTCGGGCTGGTCGTCGCCGCGGTGCAGCAGGCGCTCAGTTGGGAGGTCAGCGGGCGGCGGCTTGAAATCGAGGTGGTAGATCGCGCCGGTCTCTTTGTCCATCCGACGCTTGCTCAGGCGGTCCACGATCAGCTCGTCCGGGACCTGAAGGCTGACGACGGCGTCGAGCGGAGCGTCCTTCTCGTCCAGCAAGTCGAGCAGGAACTCCGCTTGGGGAACGGTGCGCGGGTACCCGTCGAAGATCACGTCGCCGTAGCCGATGCGCGCCAGGTACTCGTCTACAATGCGGTTGGTCACGCTATCCGGGACGAGGTCGCCCGCGTCGATAAAGCGCTTGGCCTCGATGCCGACTGGCGTCTGGTTCTTGATCGCAGCGCGGAAGGCGTCGCCGGTCGAGAGGTGGGTGAGGGCCTGCCCCTCGGCGAGCATTTTGGCCTGGGTGCCTTTGCCCGCACCAGGCGGGCCGAACAAGACGAGACGCATCACGACTTCTGTTACGTGGGAGGAGAACGGGTCGCCAAGATAGCCGGATCGCGCCGAACGCTCAACCCGTGCCTGCGGGGCAATCCCCGACAACCGTGTGGGCTAGGAGCGACTCGGCACCGATGCCTCGCGCGGAGGCACGTTCGCCGTCGTGTCAGGCGCGGCGACTGGGGGCCCGCCCGCCTCAGGCAGACGGGCCTGCGCCAGCCGAATGCGGAACGCCGTGCCCACGCCCGGCCTGGTTTCGAGGAGCGTGAGCGTCCCACCGTGGTAGTCTTCCACGATGCGTTTGGCGAGGCTCAGGCCGAGCCCCCACCCGCGCTTTTTGGTGGAGAAGCCCGGGCGGAAGACGTGCCGGGCCGTCGCCCGGTCCATGCCGCGTCCCGTGTCGCGCACGTCGATCAGGATCGCCTCCCCGTCGTCCTGCGCCTGCACCGCGATCGCCCCGTCGCCGTCGATGGCGTCGAGGGCGTTCTTGAGCAGGTTCTCGATCACCCACTCGAACAGGTCGGGGTTGAGTTGGGCTGCGAGGTGCGGGGGCACGTCCGTCTCGACCGTCACACGTCGCCCCTGCTGCGGGACGCGGCGACGCACATACACCGCCACGTTCTCGATCACGGGCGCGACGGGCTGCGGACGCACCTCCGGGATAGAGCCAATCTTCTGGAAGCGGTCGGCCACCCGCCGCAGCCGCTCGACGTCTTTTTCGAGTTCGTCGGCCGCCATGAGGGCTGTCGAGTTGGGGTCGTCCTCGCCCTGGAGGCGCAGCAACTCGATCCACCCGATCATGCTGGAGAGCGGCGTCCCGAGCTGGTGCGCAGCCTCCTTCGCCATCCCCACCCACAGGCTCGACTGCTCGTTGCGGCGGACGTAGCTGAAACCGAGGTACCCGACAAGGATGAAGAGCCCTACGACGAGCAGTTGCACGAAGGGGAACCACCGGAGCACGCGCACAAGGTCCGACTCGCCGTAATGCACCAACTGCTCCACGCCGCCACCGAGGCTCATGCGGATCGGCGGGTGGATCGCGTCGAACGAGGCCGCGAGGCGGAGCAGCTCGGACTGCACCGCCGCATCCCCACTCGAAGAATCCACCCGCACGTTGTTGGCGATGAGCACCTGCGTCCGCAGCGTGTCCGTGATGATCGCCGGGACGGAGAAGCGCTGCGGCTCGATGACCTCGTTGAAGACGAAGTTCAGTTCCTCGCTCGTCGGTTGGCTCCGCGCCCAGCCGATAGCAGCGGCGAGCGAGTCCCGCGTGGCCTCATCGAGCCCGAGCGACGCGGTGGCGCCAGGCGTTCGGAGCAGGGTGGCTAGGGCCTGAAGCTCAGGCGTGTACGGGTTCTGCGCCGTCTGCGCCGTGCCCTGGTACTCGATGGCGGACGCCCACAGCTGGATCGCACCGCGCTCGCGCTCCATGATGCGCTCGGCGAGGTCGTTCGTGTAGACCAGCGACCCCACCGCAATCGCAATCGCGGCCACGATCAGCCCGAGCTTGATCTTGACCGAGGTGCGATACGCCTTCATGAGAGGTGTGGCGGTGTGGAAGTATGGACGTGTGAACGTTCACACCGGCACACGTCCACACGTTCACACCAAGAGTGTTTCCTCGCGCTTCGGGCCGGTGCCGATGACGGTCACCTTGACGCCGAGGAAGTCTTCGACGAAGCGGAGGTAGTCGCGGGCCTCCTGCGGGAGGTCCTTCACGTGGGAGAGCGCACCGAGGTCGCCCTCGAAGCCGGGGAACGTCTCGTAGAGCGGCTCGACGGTCGCCAGCGTGGCGATGTTGTTCGGGAAACGGTCGGTCGTCTTCGTGTGGCCCTCCGGTGTGGTGATCTGGTAGGCGGTGCACACTTTCAGCGTCTCCAGCCCGGCGAGCACGTCGAGCTTGGTGACGGCGAGCTCGGTGAAGCCGTTGAGGCGCGCGGTGTAGCGCAGCGCCACGAGGTCGAGCCAGCCGCAGCGGCGCGGGCGGCCTGTCGTCGCACCGAACTCGTGGCCGACTTTGCGGAGCATCTCACCGACACCTTCCGGATCGCCGTCGAGTTCCGTTGGGAAAGGCCCGTTGCCGACGCGCGTTGAGTAGGCCTTCACGATGCCGATGACGCGGTCCACCGCGGTCGGTGGCACGCCAAGGCCGGTGCAGCAGCCGCCCGCCGTCGGGTGGCTGGAGGTGACGAAGGGATACGTACCGAAATCCACGTCCAGGAGCGCGCCCTGGGCGCCTTCGGCGAGGACCCACTTGTTGTCGGCGAGCGCCCGCGTGAGGTAGTCCGTCGTGTCGGTCACGAACGGGTCGATGCGGCGGTCGAAGTCGACATACTCCCGGATGATCGCCTCCACGTCGAGGCGGTCGTGGCCGTAGACCTTCTGGAGCACGTCGTTCTTCGCCTCGATGTTGAGGCGGAGCTTGTCGCGCAGCACGTCGGGGCTGAGGAGGTCTACGACGCGGATGCCGACTCGGGCGAACTTGTCGACGTACGACGGCCCGATGCCGCGCCCTGTGGTGCCGATCGCCTCGCCCTTGTTCGCCGTCCGCGCGCCCTCTTTCGCGGCCTCGATGCGCTTGTGGTAGGGCATGATCAGGTGCGCGTTGTGCGAGATCAGGAGCCGCCCCTCGACCCTCACACCCAGGGCTTCGACTTGCTTGATCTCCTCCATGAGCGCCACGGGGTCGATCACGACGCCGTTGCCGATCACGCAGACGGTCTCCTCGTGGAAGATGCCGCTGGGGATAAGGTGCAGCACGAACTGCTGGTCGCCCCACGCGATGGTGTGGCCCGCGTTTGCGCCGCCCTGGTAGCGCGCGACGATGTCGTGCTCGGGCGCGATCAGGTCGACGACTTTCCCTTTGCCCTCGTCGCCCCACTGGGACCCGATGACGATGGTGACTGGCATTATTCGAAGTGAAGAGTGAGGAGTGAAGGGTGAAGAGTGGGGCGAGCCGAGCACGAGGCTTCTTAGCTGGCCTCCTACTCTTTACTCATCACCCTTTACTCTTCACCAAAGGACGCAACAGCGTCCGCAGCCGTCTCGTACTGGCGGAAGACCTTGTCGAGGCGCGTCATGGTGAAGAGCTTCCGCAGGTTGACGGAGGCTCCGGCGAGGCGCAGGTCGCCGCCGCCGTTCTTCATCGTCGTGAGGCCGCCGATGAGCATACCGAGGCCCGACGAGTTCATCAGGCGCACCCCCGTGAGGTCCACCACGACATGCTGCACACCTTCGGCGCGGAGGTCGCTCAGGCGGTTGTGGAGGGCCGTGCCGTCGGGGCCGCCCATCACGTCGCCGTCGAGGGCGAGCACGGTGACGCCGTCGCGTTCGGTCGTGGAGATGGTCATGGGTGAAGAGCCGGAGAAAGGGAGAAACGGAGAGACGGAGCACGAAGGGGCAGCCGACGCTAGTGCGCGCAGTCTCCCCCGTTCGCCGTCTCCCCGTCTCGCTATTCTTCGCCGCGCGACTTCAACGCGACGACGACGGGGGAAGCTACGAAGACCGACGAGTACGTTCCGATCACCACGCCGATGATGAGCGCGAACGCGAAGCCGCGCAGCACCGGACCGCCCGCCACGAACAAGACCGCGACCACGATGAACGTCGTCAGCGAGGTCACGACCGTGCGCGAGAGCGTCTGGTTGATCGACCGGTTGACGACCGAGGCCACGCTCTCCGTCTTGAAGATGTTCGTGTACTCGCGGATGCGATCGAAGATGATCACCGTGTCGTTGAGCGAGTAGCCCACGATGGTGAGGAACGCGGCGATGATCGCCTGGTCGATCTGGAGCGAGAACGGCACCACGCCCTGGAGCAGCGAGAAGAGCCCGAGCGTGATCGTGACGTCGTGCGCCAGCGCGGCGACGGCCCCGAGCGGGAACGCGAAGTTCTGGAGCCGGAACGGGAAGAGCTCGCCGAAGCGCATCAGGATGTAGACGAAGATCACGAAGAGCGAGCCGAGGACGGCGTAGAGCGCGCCCCGCTTGAGGTCGTCGGCGAAGCGCGGCGCGAACGAGTCGGTCTTCTCGACCGACAGCGTGACACCCGGGTTGGCCGCTTCGAGTGCGCCGGTGACGCGGGCGCTCAGCTCCGAGATGTCGCCGCCCACGGTCGAGCGGATGAGAAGCTCGTTGGCGGAGCCATACTCCTTGACTTCCGGCGCCGTGCCGAGGGCCTCGCCGAGCGTGGCACGCGCGTCGGTGACGGAAAGCGCCTCGCTCGTCTCGATGACGAACTCAGTGCCGCCCTGGAAGTCGATGCCCGTCTCGATCCCGCGCGTGAGCAGCGAGAGGACGGAGATGGTGAGGAGGATACCCGAGATGATGTATCCGATTTTCAGGTTGCCGACGATGTTGTAGTCGGCGTATTCGAAGAGTCGC
>JBCDFO010000049.1:0-17606 GCA_039177895.1 Bacteroidota bacterium | reverse complement strand
CCGAAGGCGTCGCCCGGACTCCCAGCGAGGCTGCCTGCGAGCGAGGTGTCGGCCCGGACGACGTTGGCGTCGAGCGAGCGCCGCGAGCCGAAGGCGCTCAGGTAGAGTTCCGGCGTGGCCGCCACCGTCGCCGCGACGCCGCGGAAGAACTGGTTCTCCTCCACCGAACTGTAGGGTCGCAGCCCGCGCCCGCTGCGCACGATGGGCCGCAACTCGCGCCCCTTGCCGAAGCCGCTCGGCCGCCACAGCGCCACGCCCTGCCCGAACTCCGCCGTGAAGTCGCCCACGATGAGCGCGTCGAGGCGGCCTGCGTCCAGCACCGCGACGTGCGCCGAGGCGAAGTCGTAGCCGTAGCTCCCCTGGTCGGGGGCCCACGTGAAGAGCTCGCCGGGGTCCTTCTCCAGCGTGAGGTTGGCTGACACCTGGCGGCGGTACGTCGCGCGCAGCCGGGTGTAGATCCGCTCGGGCGAGCCGCTGTAGCTCGCCCGCGTCGTGTCGTCGCGGAGCGCGTCGGAGTAGCCGCGCCCCTCGTCGAGGCGGCGCTGCACGCGCTGGCGGACCTCGTAGCGCAGGCCCCGCACGACCTGCTTCACGCTCGGCGCGTTCGGGAACGGCGACGGCGTCGGGGCGACCACGTCCAGCACGTCGCCGATGGAGAGGTAGGGGCGCGCGGCGGCGTACACGTCGTCCGTCACGCCCTCCACGGCGCGCAGCTCCGGCAGCGAGTCGAACTCGCCGAACTGCTCGCGGAAGCGTGCGATCGTCTCGGCCAGGATGGGCGAGATCGACGGGATGAGCGCCAGCTGCTCCGCCGTGGCGCGGTTGATGTCGAGCGGGTTGTCGCGAAGGTCTTCGAGCGTCTCCAAGAGCACCGTCGGATCGCCGGACACGTCCTCGTCCACCAGCGTCTCTAGCACGGCCTCGTCCAGTGCTTCCGTGTCCGTGCTGTCCGCCGGGCTCTGCGCGAAGGCCGCAGGAGCGAGCAGGAGCAGCAACGCGACGAGGAGCCGGAGAGCGCTGGTGAGCCGAGGAGACGAGGAGACGGGGAAGCGGAGAGACGAGGAGGCGGGGAGACGGGGAGACGGGGAGGCGAGGAGACAGAGCAAAGACCCATGCCTCGCGATCCATGCCCCGCGACCTCTGATACTGTATACGGTAAGGCGATGTGCATGCTTCGAGCTCCGCTCGGCTCCCCCCGTTCTCGCTTCGCTCGAACTGTCCCCCTCACGCCTGAGGGGGACAGCTTGTGCGCCGTCGCAGGCGTACAAGCGGGGGGAGTGCTGCGACGCACTGCTGTTCATCGTATCTGGTATGATCTGCAACCTCCGACTCCCGACCCGCAACCCCCGGCCTAGGACCCACGACCAGCGACCCTCGACCGCCCACCAATGACTAAAAACCAAGACCCACCCCCTCATCAAAACCGCACCGTCAGGTCCACCGCTGGGGTCCAGCCGAGGGCGTCGTGGTTCTCGAAGGCGAGGGCGGCCTGCACCCGCGTCAGGTTCACGCCGACGCCGAGGCTGAGGCGAGCCGGAGCCGTCGTGAAGCCCGCGCGGATCGCCAGCACATCGATGGGGCGGACCTCCAGGCCACCGCGTACGGACGCGGGCTGGTCCTCGATGCTCTTGTCGATGGCTAGTAGCACCGTTGCATCGGGGATGGGCGTGTAGGCTAGGCCTAGCGCGAGGCCGGGCTCCGTCGAGATCGGGGCGTCGAGCTTGGCGTCGGCGTCGCGTGGGGCGAGTGCGTTACGGGCATGGACGCCGAACTGTACGCCCTCGACGACCTGCACGAGCGCGCCTGCCGAGACCGTGAGCGTGTTCGACGAGCCGAAGCCCTCGCTGATCGACAGGGTGTGGAGCCGCGCATGGACGCCGAGGTGGAGGCGGCGGGCGCGGCTCAGCGGCACCGCCCGGGCGATGCCCAGCCCGAGCGTCGTCTCGCGGTAGTCCTCGAAGCCGTACGTGCGCGCGGTGAGCGCGGCCGTGCCGTAGGGTGTCGGGTAGGCCGCTGCCAGCCCCGCGATGCGGAGCTCGGCGAGGCCGAACGGCTGGCTGGCGAAGAGCGCGACCGTGCCCTGGTCGAGCGTGCTCCAGGTGGCGGGGTTGTAGTGCCCCCAGGCGTCGTCGCCCAGCGCGACGGTGGCGCGGCCCAACGCGAGCGCCCGCGCGCCGCCCTCGGCAAGCTGCGCCAGGGCGGTCGGGCCGCCCAGCAGGAGCGCCGCGAGCACGACGGGTGCCCAGCGCACAGCGTCTAGGGAGCGCACCGCATGCACGAAGACGCGGCGGCAGCGCGTTGGGGCGGAGCGTAGGCGAGTGCGCATCAGCGAGGGGAGCGGAAGGGATGGCGGGCGGCCCAGCAGGATGCTAGTTTCGCCCAGCGGCGCGCCGACCCGGTTGCCCTCGCACCACGCGGCAGTATACCCATTGCCCCTCGAATTCCGCTCCCCAATTCCGCGTTCTCATCCCGTCATGCCCGTCCTCCTCCTTCGCGTGTGCGTCCTTCTCGGCGTCTTCGCCCTGCTCGGTAGCCAGGCGCAGGCGCAGCGCGGCGAGCTCAACTGCGACGTCGCCGTCAACTTCTCGGAGATCCCCGGGACCGAGTACAGCTTCCTCGGCGACCTCGAAGTCGCCATCTTCGAGTACGTGAACAACCGCTCGTGGACGGACTTTTTCTTCGAGGAGATCGAGCGCATCGACTGCAACTTCGTCGTCACGATCCGGGTGGCGGAGACGCTGAGCCGCTTCCAGGCGGAGATCGTCGTCGGCAGCCGCCGCCCGATCTACGGCACCAACCGCAACACCAACGTGCTGCTGATCTCGGACCGCACGTGGACGTTCGACTACAACCGCGGCGACCCGCTCATCTACGACCCCAACCAGTACAACTCGCTCACGTCGCTCCTCGACTTCTACGTCTTCCTCATCCTCGGCTACGACTTCGACACGTTCGAGGAGCTTGGCGGGACGCCCTATTTCGAGCAGGCGCGTGACATCGCCGATCTGGCCGCCGGGCGCGGGGAGCAGGACTGGCTGAGCATCGGCGAGGACCGCAGCCGGGGCACGCTCATCCGCCAACTGCTCGACCCGCTCTACGTGCCACTCCGCCAGGCGGCCTTCCAGTACCACTTCGGCGGCCTCGACCGCTTCGCCGCGCAGCACGAGGAGGCGTGGCAAACGGCCTACGCGGCGATCAACGAGGTGTACGGCGTCTTCGAGGAATTCAACCAACTCCGCTACGCGCTCGACGTGTTCATCACGGTCAAGAGCGACGAGATCGTGGCCCTCTTTCGCGATGCTGACCAGAACGCGGACCTCTACGACATCCTCGTGGAGATGAACCCGAGTAACCTCCAGGTTTACGAGGGCTTGGTGAACTAAGCGAGGAGTTCGGCGCGTGCGCCGTCTCGCAGGGAGAATTCGACGGGGGATCAGGCGCGATGCCCGTATACTCCGCGCCGTTGGAACGCGGGTGCAACCATGCCTGCGTCTGACGCGGGGACCCGGCGCGTGGTGTGGCTTTCTCAGAGGCCTGTGCTGCACCGCCGCCCGCCTTGAGGCTCCGCACCCCCTCACGCAACCCTCCTGCCCGATGAGCGCCACGTCAACCGTTCCTGCCTCCAACGCCAAGGACTTCTGGGACGAAACCCTCCGCCAAGACACGCTGCCCGTCATCGACCCGGCGGCGTTCTACAACAACTGGCGCTTCATCAAGCGCGCGTTCCTCGACCGCCTCGGCGACCCGTCGGGCAAGCGCGTCCTCGAAGTGGGCTGTGGCAACGGGCACCTCTCGATCTACATGGCGAAGCTCGGCGCGCACGTCACCGCGACCGACTTCTCGACGACCTCCATCGAGCAACTCGGCCCGCTCGCCGAGATCAACGGCGTCGCCGACCGCGTCGTCGGGCACCAGTGCGACGCGCTCGACCTGCGGGAGCTGGGCGAGCAATACGACCTCGTCTACGGCAAGTACATCCTCCACCACGTCGAGCCGTTCGACCAGTTCGCTGACGTCCTCCGCGACGTCACGGCCGACGGCGGGCGCGGCGTCTTCTTGGAGAACAACGGCCGCAACCCGCTCCTCAACTTCTCGCGCAACTACCTCGCGGGCCGTGCAGGCATCCCGAAGCATGGCGACGACGACGAGATTCCGCTCCTCCCTGAGGAGGTCGACATGCTGCGCGCGCGCTTCCCGCACGTGGAGTTGCTGCACCCGGATTTCGTGTTCTTCCGAAAGCTGAACACGTATGTTTTCAGGCACCAAGCGAAGTACCGCCGCCTGCTGACGCTCACCAAGGACATCGACCAAGCGCTCTGGCGCACGGTCCCGCCGGTCCGGAAGTACAGCTACTACCAGATCGTCGAGTTCGCCAAGTAGACGGCGACGGCCCTCTATGAGCGTGCACCCCCGCTCTGCGGCCGCGGCTCTGTTTTCCTCCGCACACCCTCGCTGCTGGCTCCCTCCGCCATGCACGTCGCGCTGCTTTTTCCCACGCTGCCGCCCCGCCTCGATGGCATCGGCGACTACACGGCCCGCCTCGCGGCGACGCTGGGCGAACGCGTGCGCACGACCGTGCTGACGGCACAGCCGGACGCCGACCCGATTCCAGGCGTAGACGTGGATGTCGCGTTCTCGAAGGCGTCACGGAAGGGCGTCCTGGAGGTGGTTGATGCGGTCGCAAACTGCGCCGAGGCCGACCGGCCCGACTGGGTGGTGGTGCAGTACAACCCGTTCTCGTACGGCACCTACGGCCTCAACCCATGGCTCCCGCTCGCGCTGCGGCAACTCCGGCGGCGGTGCCCAGGGCTGCGGATCGCGCTGATGATCCACGAGCCGTTCGTGCCGCTCACGACGCCGACCTACCTCGTCGAAACGCTATGGCAGCGGCCGACGCTTTGGGCGCTCGGGCGAGTCGCGGATGCCGTGTTCACCTCCATCGCGCCGTGGGCCGAGCGCTTCGCGCGCTGGTTCGATGCTCCGGTCCGCCACCTGCCCATCGGCTCGAACATCCCGCTGGAAGACGTAAGCCGTGATGAGGCCCGCGCGGAGTTTGGCCTGGCGGATACGTTCGCTGTGGGGCTCTTCGGGAGTGGCTTCACGAAGGGCATGGACGCGCACGTCCGGCAGGCGATTCTCGCGATTCTGGAGACGCGGCCAAACGCGACGCTGTGCTACGTCGGCCGGCGCGGCGCGGCGCTCCGCGAGGCGCTCGCGACCCCGACCATGCGTGCCGTGCCGTTCCGCGACCTCGGCCCGCTCCCCGCCGACGCCGTCTCGCGCGCGTTCACGGCGTTCGACCTCTACCTCGCGCCCTACCCCGACGGTTTTTCGACACGGCGCGGCTCCACAATGGTGGCCCTCCAGCACGGCACGCCAACCGCCACGACGCTCGGCCACCTCTCCGACCCGCTCGTGCACGCGCAGGCAGGACATGCCTTCGCCGCCACGCCGTCCGACGACCCCGCTGCCTTCGCCCACGCTGCCGCTGCGTTGGTGGTCAACGAAGCCCAACGCGATGTGCTCGGAGTCGCCGCGCGCGACCTCTATGCCGCCGAATTCGCCTGGCCGCACGTCGCCGACCGCCTCCTCGCAGCGCTCGGTCACGACGCGACCCAGGTGCCCACCCGCGAGGTGCAGCATGCCTGAGTCTGGCCTCAAAGTGTTGTCAGAAAAGCTCTCCCCCTGGACAGGGGGAGGTGGAGGGGGTGGAGCTAGCGAGCACGATGTGGTTTCTGGCCTGGACGTTCGACCACCCCCAGCCCCTCCCCCGCCTGCGCGGGGGCAAGGCTCTGTCCAGGAGGGGAGCTACTCGGCGAGCAGCACGGACAGTTCCATGGCCGGACCCCAGGCGACGGCTCCGGTGAAGGTGCTCTACATCGCCGGGTGGGGGCGCAGCGGGAGCACGCTCGTGGGCAACGTACTCGGGAGCGTGGATGGCCTCGTCCACCTCGGCGAGGTGCGGCACGTCTGGGAGCGCGGCGTCCGCGACAACGCCGTCTGCGGCTGCGGCGAGCGCTTCGACGCCTGCCCGGTCTGGCGCCCTGCTTTCGACGTGGCTTTCCCGGAGGGCGTAGACTGGGCCCGCATGGCGCGGACCCGGGAGGCGCTGCCGCAAAACAAGGGGATGCTCACGCACCTCATTCGCGGACGTACGGCTTTTGATCACCCAGACGCGGCGACCTATCACGCTGGGCTCCGCCGGATGTACCGTGGCCTCCGCGAGTCGTCTGGTGCGCGCGTGCTCGTGGACTCGTCGAAGTTCCCGTCGTACGCCGAGTCGCTGCTCCAGACGGGCGCGGTGGACCTCTACCTGCTCCACCTCGTCCGCGACCCCCGCGCGTCGGCCTACTCGTGGCGCAAGCAGATCACGCGGCAGGACGGCCGCGGTGCCGCGCAGATGCAGCGCTTCTCGACGGCCGCGAGTGCCCGCAAGTGGTCGGCGTGGAACGGCATCCTCGAACTGATGCGCCGCCGCCGCCCGGAGCGCTACCACCGGCTGCGCTACGAAGACTTTATCGCCGCGCCCGAGGCCTCCGTCCGCCGCGTGCTCGATTGGCTCGGTGAGCCCACGGCTGCGCTGCCGTTCGTGGCACCCGATGCCGTGGCCATGGGCGAGAATCACACGGTCTGGGGCAATCCGAAACGGACGGCAGGCGGTACGGTGCAGCTCCGCATGGACGACGCCTGGCGTGCGAACCTCCCGGTCCGCGACCGCGCACTCGTGAACGCGATGACATGGCCCTTCCTGATGAAGTATGGCTACACGGGAACGGCGAGGGGCGAGGCATGAACGCAGACCTAGAAACGCTAGACGAGGTGGACGTGCCGCCCACACACCAGCAGGGGTCGGCCTTCGTGCCCTCCGTCGGGATCGTGATGCCGCTGGCGGAGCAGCGGGGTGGGGCCGAGTTGCTGCTGTTGCAGCTACTGCAAGCGAACGCTACCCTGGCCGCTGAGGGCGAGCCGGTGGCACGCTACGCCGTCGCCTTCCTGGAAGACGGCCCGATGGTCGCGGCTACGCGCGCGCTTGACGTCCCGGCGGAGGTGTTCGAGGCCGGGCGCGTGCGGCAGGTCGGGCGGCAGGTCGGGACGGTGCGGCGCATCGCGGCGTGGCTGCGCGCTCTCGACGCCGACGCCACGCTGGCGTGGATGCCGAAGGGGCACCTCTACAGCGGCCCGGCGGCGTTGCTCGCCCGCATCCCCGCGCTCTGGTTCCAGCACACGATCACCTCGAAGAACCCAATCCATCGCACGGCGACGCTGCTGCCGTCGGCGTCGATCCTGTGCTGCTCGGAAGCGGCGAAAGCCGGGCAGGCGACGCTCTGGCCGCCGCGCCGCGCCGACGTGCTCTACCCCGCTGTCGATCTCGCGCGCTTCGACGCCGCTGCGATGCCGTCCCAAGCCGAGCTCCGCGCCCGTCTCGGGCTTCCCGCCGACGCGTTCGTCGCGGGCCTCGTCGGGCGGCTCCAGCGCTGGAAGGGGATCCACGTCTTTGTCGAGGCCGCCGCGCAGGTCGCGCATGCGCAGCCCGATGCGGTGTTCGTCGTCGTCGGCGGGCCGCACTTCTCGGAGCCTGATTACCCCGCCGAGCTCAACGCCCTCGCCGAACAGCACGGCATCGCCGACCAGATCCGCTTCGTCGGCCACCAGCCGAATGTGCCCGAATGGATGTGTGCGTTCAATGTAGTGGTGCACGCCTCCACGGGGCCTGAGCCGTTTGGCATGGTTATCTTGGAGGGCATGGCGCTGGGCAAGCCCGTCATCGCGACGGCGCACGGCGGGCCGCTCGAAATCGTGACGCCGGAGGCCGGGCTGCTCGTGCCCCCGGGCGACGTCCCCGCCCTCGCCGACGTGCTGACGCGCCTCGCCGCCGACCCTGCTGCGCGTGCCCGTCTCGCCGCTGGCGCCCGTGCCCGTGCTGCCCAGTTCAGCACCGAGCGCCTCGCCCGCGACGCGGCGGCACTCGTGACTGCCACCGTTCGCTCCTGACCGCCCGATCCCGCATCGCATGAGCACCCTCGGTTCCACCTTCGGCCTCAGCGCCTCCCAGCGGTCGGCCCTCTCGCCGGTCTTCGTCACGCTCGGCATGGCGCTCTTCTGCGCCTACGCCGTCGGCACGGGCCAGGCGCGTCTCGCCATCGCAGGCGGGATGCTCTTCGCGCTCATGGCCGCCGCGAGCGTCACGCCGCGCCTCATGATCGTGGTGCTGCTCGGCATCCTCTGCTTCTTCGGGGACTTCCGGCGGTTCATCACGATCACCTACCCGCACACGGGCCAGGACCCGATCCTGCTCGTGCCGCCCCTGGTCGTCGTGCTCATGATGGCCTCGCTCGTCGCGACGCGCTCGCTGCGCTTCGATAGCACGCTCTCGAAGTGGGTCGTGGCGTTCCTCATCCTGATGACGCTCCAAATCCTGAACCCGCAGCAGGGCGGCATCAACGTCGGCATCGCCGGGGCGCTCTTCACCATCGTGCCGGTGTGCTGGTACTGGCTCGGGCAGGTCTATGCCACCGAGGAGATGGTGCGCAAGCTCGTGTTCGTCGGCTTGCCTGTGATCGGCGTGCTGGCGGGCATCCTCGGAACCTACCAGGTATTCGTTGGCTTCTTGCCCTTCGAGCAGGAGTGGATCGACACGGAGGGGTATTCCTCGCTGTGGGTCGCGGACGACGTGGTGCGCCCGTTCTCCTGGTTCACGGCGGCGTCCGAGTACGCGGGCTTCCTGATGATGGCCATCGTGGCGGCGTGGGCGCTCGTGTCCACGCGCAAGCGGCTCGACCTGATACCGATCGTGGGCTTCATGGTGGTCGCGCTGTTCCTGATCGGGAGCCGCGGGCCGATGGTGAAGGTGTTCGCGCTCTTCCCGATCGTGTGGGCGATCACGAGCCAGAACAAGGCGTCGTGGGTGCCCCGGCTCGCCCTGGCCGCCGTCATCATGGTGGGAGCGGCATCCTACAGCCTGACGGCCGTCTCCCAGATGAACGTGGAGAACGAGGCCGCCGACATGCTCGTGGGGCGCAACGCCGACGGGCTTCTGAACCCGATGGAAGCTGAGACTTCGACGGTCGGCAAGCACAGTGACATGGTGCAGCGCGGCTTCCTATCGGGCTTCTCGAACCCGCTCGGCATCGGCCTGGGCTCGACCACGCCTGCGTCGAAGAAGTTCGGTGGCAACCGCACGTCCAGCGAGGTGGACTATACCAACTTCATCCTGTCGCTCGGGCTCCTCGGGATGGTGATCTACGGCGGCATCCTGTTCATCGTCGGGTGGAACTCGTTCTGGTACTACCTCTCCGTGCGAACGCCGCTCGCGCTGGCCATCGGTGGGATGTTGCTGATACGCATCGGCGGGTGGACGCGCGGGACCGAGTACTTCCTCGCGGCCTTCTGCTGGTTCATGATCGGCGCGCTCGACCAGTTCACGACGGCGCGGCGCGAAGAGCTTGCGGCCGAGAAAGCAGGGCTGGCTGAGCCGGACGCCCCCACCGAGGAAGCCGAACTCGTGCCCGCCTGATGCGCCTCGCCCTCGTCACGCACAACCTGATCCGAGGCGACGGCCAGGGCCGCGTCAACGCCGAGGTCGCGCACGCGCTGCTGGACGCAGGCCACGAGGTCGTGCTCGTCGCGGCGCGGGTGGACGACGCCCTCGCGGCGCGCGACGGCGTGACGTGGCAGCACATCGCGCCGGGGCGCGGGCCGACGCAGCTCGTCAAGAACCATGTCTTCGCCCGCCGCAGCGCCCGCTGGATCGAGGCTAACCGGAGCACGCTGGACTTGGTCGTGGCGAATGGCTTCGTGACCTTTGCGCGTGCCGATGTCAATGCGGTCCATTTCGTGCACGGCGCCTGGCTGAAGTCGCCGGTCCACGTCTCGAAGCTGCGCGGCGGCGTCTTCGGGGCGTACCACAAGCTCTACACGGCGGCCAACGCCCGCCTCGAACGCCGCGCTTTCGCGGAGGCCCGCCGCGTGATCGCCGTCGCCGAGCGCGTCCGCGACGAACTCGTCGAGATCGGCATCGCGCCGGAGAAGATCGCCGTCATCAACAACGGCGTGGACGTGGAGGAATTCCGCCCCGCCGAAGTCCCGACAGCAGAGCGCCGCGCGTTGGGGCTCCCCGGAACGAAGCCCGTCGCGCTGTTCGTAGGCGACATCCGCACGCCGCGCAAGAACCTCGACGGCACGCTCCGTGCGCTGGTTGACGTACCCGGACTGCACCTCGCCGTCGCTGGACGTGTGGCAGGCAGCCCGTACCCGGCGCTCGCGGAGGCGTTGGGCGTGAGCGACCGCGTCCTCTTCCTCGACTTCCGCCGCGATCTCCCCGCGCTGATGCAGGCGGCCGACTTCGTGGTCTTCCCGTCGCGCTACGACCCGTTCGGGCTCGTCGTCACCGAAGCTATGGCGACCGCAAAACCCATCGTCACGGCGTCCACGGCTGGTGCCTCGGCGCTCGTGACACCTGACGCGGGCATCGTCCTCGACGACCCCGACGACGTGCGTGGCTTGTCTGCGGCGATGCGTCGCCTCACTGAGGGCACCGACCTCCGTGCTCAGATGGGCCAGGCCGGACGCGCTATCGCCGAGCAGCACACGTGGACGCGCATGGCCCGCGCCTACGTCGCCGTGTTCGAGGCGGTCGCTGACGACGTGGCTGGGGGCGAGGTCGCTGGGAGGGCGAAGCCCGGACGTGCGGCCCGCGAAGGTGTGGCGAATCCGTCGCATTCGGTGCCCTCGTCTGCTTGAATCCGGCGCGTTTCTTGGTAGCCTTGTCTCCATGCCCCTGCGCCGTCTCATTTTCGACCTCCGCACCCGGCTTTCGTCGGACCCGTCGCTGTTTTGGCTCTACCAGCCGTACATCTGGTGGGACCAGATCAAATCGGGACTGCGCTACGGCGCGCAGGACGCCCGCGAGCACCGGCTCCGCGCCGACACCGAGCTCGTGATCGACGGCTTCCAGGGCTCGGCCAACTCGTACGCGGCCGACCTCTTCAAGAGCTGGCAGACGCGCGACGTGGCGATGTCGCACCACATGCACGCCGCCGCACAGATCGTGCGCGCCGTGCGCCGCGACCTCCCGACGGTGGTGACGATCCGCGAGCCTGCGCAGGCGGTTCTCTCCACGACCGCCCGCTGGCCGCACCTCGACGTGGCGCAGGTGCTCCGCGGCTACGTCGCGTTCTACCGCGCGCTGCTGCCCGTCGCCGACGGGATCGTGCTGAGCCCGTTCGCCCGGACGATCCACGACTTCGGCGGCGTCGTGGCCGACGTGAATGTGCGCTTCGGCACCGCCTTCGCAACCGGTACGGCCGTCGCGGGCATAGCCGTCACGGGCGATGGCGCGAGCGCTGACGTAGAGGCCATCCGCGCCGCGCGCAAGGCGACGAACCCCGAGCAGGAGCGCCGCCGCGCCGAGAAGCAGGCCGACCTCGACAGCGAAGCCGCGCTCCTCGCCCAGGCCAACGCCGTCTACGCCGCGCTGATCGACGCCTGCGGTGTCACCCCGCCGCCCGTACCTACCCCTACTTCCTGAGCGACCTCCCGAGCTATGCTGCCAAGCCCTGCCGCGCTACCGGTCTCGCCGTCCACGCCCGCGACGCTCCTCACGCTGCAGGTCGGCATGGGCTGGTTTCCTGAGCAGGCAGGCGGGCTCAACCGGATGTACTACCACCTGATGCACGCGCTGCCCGAGGCGGGTGTTGGGGTGCACGGCATCGTCGCGGGATCCACGGGCTTGGCGGCGCAGACAAACGGACGCGTCCGTGCCTGCGCGCGCATCGACGCGCCGATGCCGACCCGGCTGTGGCAGGCGCGCACGACGGGCCGCCGCATGCTGCAGGCGCTCCGTCCGGATGTGCTCGTGAGCCACTTCGCGCTCTACACGGCTCCGCTCCTGGGCGCGATGAACGACCAGCCGCTCGTCGTGCACTTTCACGGCCCGTGGTCCGACGAGGGCGCGGTGGAGGGCGCGTCTGGCCTCGCGGCGCGCGCCAAGTGGGAGCTCGAGATGCAGGTCTACCGCCGCGCCGACCGCTTCATCGTGCTGTCCGAGGCGTTCCGCGATGTGCTCCACCGACGCTACGAGGTGCCGCTCGCCAAAATCGAGATCGTTCCCGGCGGCGTCGATGCGGCTGCGTTCGATTCCACCCTCAGCCGGAAGGAGGCACGTGAACTGCTCGGCTGGCCGACAGATCGCCCGACGGTGCTCGCCGTGCGTCGCCTCCAGCCCCGCATGGGCCTCGAAGGGCTGATCGAGGCCGTCGAGACCATCCGCCAGCAGGTGCCCGACGTGCAGGTGATGATCGCAGGCAAGGGCGCGCTGGCAGAGACGCTGCAGGCGCAGATCGAGGCGCGGGGGCTGTCGGACCACGTGACCCTCCTCGGCTTCGTGCCCGATGCCGACCTCCCGCTCGCCTACCGCGCCGCCGACGTGAGCATCGTCCCGACGGTCGCGCTCGAAGGCTTCGGGCTCATCACCATCGAGTCGCTCGCGGCGGGCACGCCGGTGCTCGTGACGCCCGTCGGGGGCCTCCCCGAGACGGTACGCGGCCTCGACGCCTCGCTCATCCTTGACGATGCCAGGCCTGCTACGGTCGCCGACGCGCTCGCGGGAGCACTCACCGGAGCCCGTCCGCTGCCCGATGCCGCCGCCTGCCAAGCCTACGCCCGCGCGACGTTCGACTGGCCCGTCATCGCGGCGAAGACGGCGGAGGTCTACCGAAGCGTGGTCTAGGGTCTAGGGTCACGGGTCGGGCAGCGGCTCGACGCGCCGAGTGAACGGAGGGCTTCTTCTGGAAAAAAAACCACAATGACGCACGACGCTCCACCCACGAAGCTCGACCCAGGACCCACGACGCCGGACCCACGACCTACGACCTTCCCGCGCACGCTCTTCCTCGACCACGCGGCGGTGCTGGGCGGAGCGGAGTTGTCGCTGCTCGACATCGCGCGGGCGGCGGGGCCAGAGAGCGTGGTGGCGCTTTATGCCGATGGTCCGTTCCGCGACCGGCTCTCCGAAGCCGGCGTGGCCGTCGAAGTCCTCGATGCGCCGCAAGCGCTGCTTGACGTGACGCGCGATGGGGGACTCGCGGGTGCGCTCGGCGTGGTGCCCGCCATCGGGACGCAGGCCCGGCGGGTGGCGAAGCGGCTGCGTGATTTCGACGTGGCGCTCGCCAACTCGCAGAAGGCGTTCGTGACGGCGGCGCTCGCGGCTCCGCTGGCGCGGCGGCCCGTGGTGTGGCACCTCCGCGACGTGATGACCGCCGACCACTTCAGCCGCGCTAACCGCACCGTCGCGATCACGCTCGCGAACCGCTTCGCGGCAGCCGTGATCTGCAACAGCCAGGCGACCGCCGATGCGTTTGTGGAGGCGGGCGGCAAGCCCAGGCTCGTCCGCGTGGTCCTCAACGGCATCGATGCCGCGCCGTTCGACGCCGTGACCGTTGCACAGGTCGCGGAGGCGAAGGCAGAGCTTGGGCTGGACGAGCGACCCATCGTGGGTGTGTTCAGTCGCCTCGCGCCGTGGAAGGGGCAGCACGTGCTGCTGGACGCGCTCGCCGGTACGAATGGCAGTCCGGGCTTGCCCGACGTACAGGCGCTCGTCGTGGGCGACGCCATCTTCCCCGAGGACCGCGCCTATGCTGAGACGCTACGCGCCCGCGCGGCTACCCCAGCGCTGGCGGGCCGCGTCACGTTTGCCGGCTTCCGCGATGACGTGCCGGTTCTGTTGCATTGCTGCGACATCGTGGCCCATACATCCGTGGCGGCCGAGCCCTTTGGCCGGGTGATTGTCGAAGGGATGTTGGCTGAGCGCGCCGTCGTCGCCACGGCTGCTGGCGGGGCCGTCGAGATCCTGACCGACGCCCCCGACGACAGCGCAACCGGCCGCCTCGTTCCGCCCGGCGATGCCGCTGCGCTCCGCACCGCCCTCGCCGCCCTCCTCGCCGACCCCAGCCGCACCCGCACCATGGCCGCCGCCGCCCGCACCGACGCCGAGACCCGCTTCGGCACCGACCGCGTCGCTCGCGAAGTGGCGGAGGTGCTGCGCGAAGCTGTTGCTTGAAAGCTATCGGCTGTCAGCCGTCGGCTTCTCAAAACCACCCTCGTGCCTGCCGATAGCTGACAGCCAAAAGCCAACCGCTTCCTCACACACCTCGCTTGCGCCTGCTGCCTGAAACGGCTAGACTTGCGCGCTTGCGGGAATCCCCTAGCTCGCCGCCCTCCGTCCGCTGCCTCGCGGTAGCCCAGCGCTCGCCCTCCAGCGCCCCCGATGCTCTTTAACTCCCTCGACTTCGTCTTCTTCTTCCCGGCGGTGGTGGCGCTCTACTTCGCGCTGCCGTACAAATACCGCTGGGGCCTGCTCCTGCTCGCGAGCTACCTCTTCTACGGTCTCTGGGAGTGGTCGTACCTCGGCCTGATCTGGTTCTCGACCACGGTCGACTACTTCGCGGCCCGAGCGATGAGCGCGCGAGGGACCAAGCGAGAACGCCGTCCCTTCCTGTGGGCGAGCCTCATGGCCAACCTGGGGCTGCTGTTCTTCTTCAAGTACTTCGACTTTGCGAGTACCAACGTCGGCGGCTTGGCCGACCTGCTCGGCTGGAACATCGACACGCCGACGTTCAACCTGCTGCTGCCGGTCGGCATCTCGTTCTACACGTTCCAGACGCTCGCCTACACCATCGACGTGTACCGCGGGAAGGTCGAGGCCGAGAAGCACTTCGGCATCTTCGCGCTCTACGTGACCTTCTTCCCGCAGCTCGTCGCGGGGCCGATCGAGCGCTCGGGCAACCTACTCCCGCAGTTCTTCCGCAAGCACGACTTCTCGTACGACCGCACCGTGAGCGGCCTGCGTCTGATGGCGTGGGGCTTCTTCAAGAAGCTCGTCATCGCGGACCGGGTGGCGGTCTACGTCAACATCCTCTTCGCCGACCTGCCGAGCGCGTCCTCAGGGCAGATCATCGTCGCAGGCGCGTTCTTCGCGTACCAGGTCTACTGCGACTTCTCGGGCTACTGCGACATCGCCATCGGCGCGGCGCGCATCATGGGCTATGACCTCTCGCAGAACTTCAACCGGCCGTACTTCGCTACGTCTACGGCAGAGCTGTGGCGGCGCTGGCACATGACCCTCGTGGACTGGTTCCGCGACTACGTCTACTTCCCGCTCGGTGGCAGCCGGGGCCGCATAAAGGCGTTCCGCAACGTGCTCATCGTGTTCTTCCTCACGGGCATCTGGCACGGCGCGTCCTGGACGTTCGCCATCTGGGGCGTCCTCAACGGCCTCATCATCATCGCGAGCGTGACCACCCGGAAGTGGCGCGACAACAACTGGCGCTGGATCGAGAAGACGCTCACGGGACAGACCGCGCCGATGCGCCGACGCAAACCCGGCACGCGGGCGATCCCTGCTCCGAGCCCCGCCCCGGTGGCCGCGCGCGGCTTCGCGCTGCGGCCCACGCTCGGGCTGATCCGCAAGGTCCGCTACGTCACGAGCATCATCGGCACCTTCGGACTCTTCTACGTGACTGGTACCTGGTTCCGCGCGCAGTCGGTGTCAGACGGCCTCTCGGTCTACATCACCTGGGCGAAGACGCCGTGGGAAGGCTTCGGCGCGTGGATGGTCGAGGGCTTCACGCCCGCCATGATGGTCATCAGCATCAGCATGATCCTGCTCCTCGAATCGGTGCACGTCATTCAGGAGCGTGGCCACTCGATCAGCGGACTCCTCGCCAAGATGCCGACGGCGCTGCGCTGGACGCTCTACTGGGGGCTGCTCTTCATCATCCTCTTCTTCGGCGTCTTCGACAACGAGCAGTTCATCTACTTCCAGTTCTAAGTGATCGGTTGATGGTTCATGGTTGATGGTCCTACCAACAACCAACCGCTACCTACTCTACACCTTCCTGATCCATGAGCACGCCTGATAACCTTTCGCAGACGAACTCCGGCGACGGCGCTCCGGTGAACGACGGGGCCGATGCGGGTTCGCTCGTCCACGACGTCTCCGTCCACAGCGAGGAGATCCGCGAGGACGTCCAGCAGGACCGCCTCAACCCGAACATGGGCCGCGACCTCGTGCGCCTCCTCGGGCGTGGCTTGCTCATCGTGCTGATCCCCGTGCTGCTGATGGAGTTCGGCATCCGCGTGGTCGCTGCCGACATGTTCCGGGGGCAGGCCAAGCACGTCGACTTCTACCACAAGGCGCGCACCGCGGCGGCCAACGACCGGCCCATCGACTACCTCTTCGTCGGGTCGTCGCGCGTGGCGGCGGCGGTCGAGCCGGGCGTCTTCGCCGACGTGGTGGAGGAGCGCACGGGGACGCGCCCGCTGGCCATCGACCAGGGCAAGGGCTACTCGACGCTCATCGAGCACTACTTCCACCTCCGCAACCTCGCCACCGACTATCCCGGCTCGCTCAACGGGACGACGGTGATGATCGAGGCTCCGCTCGGGCTCACGCAGACCAACACCTGGGACGGCGAGTGGGCCAAGGAGGCCTGGCCGGAGCTGCTCGGCCCGCCGATGCGCGTCGGCGACCTCCCGCGCTACGTGCTCTCGTCCACTGACACGAAGGAGACCAAGGTGGCCGCCATCGGCTCGTCGCTGCTCCTCTCGACGCGCTACTGGGACGCGCTCACCAACAAGTTTGAGGCAGCGCTCAACCGCACGTTCGGAGCCGCCAAGGGCGCGACGGAGACCAAGGACGAGGACTGCGAAGAGGCCGACATGAGCACCGACGGCGGCGTCCGCTGCGACGAGGCCGGCATCGAACTCACGCGCGACCTCGTCCGCTTTGAGACGCGCATGGCCGAGGACATCGCTGCGCCCGTGGACGACTGGGACCGCACGGCTGTCGCGAGCATCGTCGAGTTGGTGCGGGCCGAGGGCGGCGAGGTCGTCTTCTTCGATGTGCCGATGGGCTCCTACGGCATCATCCGCTTCGGCTCGCCCAACCAGCTGAAGAGCCTGGAGGTGTTCACCGCCTACCGCCAGGAGCAGAACCTCCGCTACGTCCGCACGCCGTCGTTCCTCTGCAACGACGACGACTTCCCCGACTTCGCGCACCTCCGCCGCTCCCGCGCCGACGAGTTCACCCGCGCCGTCGCCACGTCCTACCTCAACGGCGGCGACGCGGGCTACCCCGGCGGGCGCATTCACGTCTGCGAACTCGACGAGACCGTCCTCGCGGAAGTCGGCGGGGCCGAACTGCCGACGAACGCGGCGGACGCGTACAACTAGCCGAACGGCACCTGAAAGAGACTGGACGGTCGGAGTGATTCCGGGTATACTTGCCAGCCACGCCGTCTTGCCTCCTGCCGCCATGCGCTGGTCTCTCTTCGCCCTTCTCGCGCTGCTGCCGCTCCATGCGATGGCGAGTGCGCCTGACTCGGTCGTGGTCACGGGCTACCTGCACGGCGACCTTGTGCTCCAGGGATGGGACGAGGACGAGGGCGCGATGTGGGACGGCGAAGCCTTGCCGGAGGCGAGGCGCAGCGTACCGCTCGCGCTCCTGCTGTCGGCGGCGCTGCCAGGCGCAGGGCAGGCCTACAACCGGAACTGGGTGCGGGCGGCGGTCTATGCAGGCCTCGAAGTGGCGCTCTGGGCAGGGTATGCCT
>JBCDFO010000048.1:0-17657 GCA_039177895.1 Bacteroidota bacterium | reverse complement strand
GCCTGCTCGCTGCCGCGCACCCGCCGCGGCGCCTCGATGTAGCGCAGCGTGAGCTGCACGCCGAAGTCGGTCACGGTCGTGTAGACGGTCGGGGTGAGCTTGGCGTAGAAGATGAGGTACTCCCGCGCCGCCGCCTTCACCTTGCGCTCGGCGTCCTCCGAGAGGTGCGTCGCGTGCGTCTGGGCGATCTCGACGAGGATCTCCTTCGCCGCCCGCCAGTCGCTCTCGAACGTCACCACGACCGGCACCTCGTTCCAGATGTAGGGGAAGCCTGCCGTGAAGTTGACGATGGGCTGGCGGAAGACGCTGCTGTTGGGCACGTGGATGATGCGCCCGGTCGACTGCCCCGACCCGCCCTTGGTGCCGGTTTCGAGGAGCGTGAACTGAAACATCCGCACGTCGATGACATCGCCCATGTGGTCGCCGACGTGGATGCGGTCGCCTGTGTGGAACGGGTGCCGCCAGAGGATGAACACCCACCCGGCGAAGCCGACGAGCAGGTCCTGCAGCGCGATGGCGATGCCCGCCGAGAGGAGCCCGAGGAACGTGCCGACGTTATCGAAGAGCCCGAACCAGACGTAGGCGAGCATCAGCGCGCCGAGGACGGCGGTGACGTAGCCGATGCTCTTGCGCCAGGTGTAGCGCAGGCGCACGTCCTCGGTCTGGCGGAAGACGAGGCGCAGCACCAGCCACCGCGCCACGTTGATCCCGACCAGGATGGCGATGGTCTGGAGCAGCTTGACCACCGTCTCACTCTGCATCGAGTCGAGGCTCAGCTGCTCCATCAGCCAGGAGGCGACGGCTTCCATGCGCGCAGGCGGTGTGAACGTGGGAAAGTGTGAACGTATGGACGCAGGCTCCTACATGGAATCATGCTCACACGTATGGCCCCGAAGCTCAGCGTGTCTCCGCATTTGCCTCGACTGCGTTGTCTGTCTTCGATCCGGAATCAGAACGTCTGCCCGAAGAATACGGCGTTGGCGAGGAGCCCCTGCGTGCCCCACCAGAAGGCCCGGAAGCTCGGCGCGCCGTCGATGCCGATGACGCGGCCTCGGCCGAGCCGGTTGGCGACCACGGCTGCTCCGTCCGTCAGCGCGTCGAGGTTGCGTGCGGAGACGTAGCCGCTCAGGCGCGGGCGGTCGGTGTACTGCCCGACGACGGCCTCGGCGTTGGACGAGTCGGCGGCGAGGAAGAACGCGCCCTGCTTGAAGAGCGCGACCGTTGGGCCGTAGCCGTATGCTAGGGGGTGCGTCGGGTCGAGAGTGGCGGCGAAGATGCTGCCACCGAGCGCCTGCGCGCCGCGCTGCCGGTCGCGAAGCTCGTAGGGCACCACGTCCGCGTCGTCGTCGGCCTCGGTGATCTCGGCGTCGAGCCAGCCCGCCTGCGCGGCGGCGACCATCCCGCGCCCGAGCGTGACGAGCGTGCCGCCCGCGCGCACCCACGCCTCGATGGCCTCGCGCTCGTCGCTGCCCCACGCGAAGAGGAAGCCGGCAAGGACCAGCACGTCGTAGTCGTCGAGGGCGAGCCGGTTTACGTCCCGTGCGTTGAGGAGCGAGACGGGGAGGCGGTAGCGCTCCGAGAGCAGGTGCCACGCCTCGCCGACGCGGTAGACCGACGTGCCCGACCCGGCGAAGAGTCCGATGGTCGGCGCGTCGAGCACGGGCACGCTGGGGCCGCCGAGGTCGGGACCCTCCGGCGTGAGGCCGGTTGGGAGCGCGTAGGCGTCCACGCCGTCCTCGGCGACGGCCTGTTCTACCAGCCGGATCACCGTCAGCCCGTCCACCCCCGGCTGCTCCACCGGTACGATGAGCGTCCCCCGGTCGAAGCGGAGGCGCTGCATCCGCTCGCTGGACGTGCGCACATCCATCGCGAACGGAGCCGTGGCGAGGCGCACGCGGACGCCTGCCTGCTGGAACCGCCCCAGCGCGCGCGGTGCGAGCGCGCGGCCCCACGGGATCGCGTAGGCATAGGCCGCCCGTCCGCCGACGAGCCGCCCTGCGGGGAGCGCCGTCCGAGGCCGCTCCGCCCCGAGCACCCGCGCCGTCACGTCGGGCATCTCGGCATACGGGACGCCGAACGCGAGCGGCAGCGTCCACGTCGAGACGTCGTAGAAGATCGAGTCGGGGAACGTCGTCACGCGCTCCATCGCGGCCTTCACGAGCCGCGCCTGCGGCTGCGCGACGGGCACCACGAACGCCGCGCCCGGCTCGAAGCGCTCGCCATCGACCGTCACCGGCTGCGCGAGGTCGTGGACGCGGATGCGGTGCTGCTGCAACACCTGCTGGAGCGCCGCCGCCCGGGTGGGATACGGCTCCGTCGCCACGACGTAGCCCTGCACGTCCGCGTCGCGCGCGAAGGCCACGGCCCCGGCGTAGAAGTCGCGCTGGTGGCGGAGGAGGTCGTCGCGCAGCGTCACAGCCGCCTCCAGCGACGAGAGGCTGGTCGCGAACTGGTTGCGGATCGTCGTGCCATAGTCGAGCGGCCCGTTCACCGTCTCCGTCGTGAGCGCGCGGCTCGACGCCTGCTCGAAGAGGATGCCCACCGACCCGTTTACGTCGGGGTAGGTCGAGCCCTTACCGTAGTAGTAGTCGTCGAACGACTCCCCGGCGTAATACAGCTGCCCGATGCGGTCGAGCGCGCGGGCGTGAAACTCGCCGATCTGCTGTGTGAGGGCTTGGTTGAGCGCGGGCGTGTTGGGGTTCGTGCGCGAGGGGACGCCGGGCTGGAAGAAGTAGGTCGCGTTGCGGCCCATCTCGTGATAGTCGGTCGAGAGCTGCGGCCGCCAGCCGTGCCAGAGGTCCATCCGCGCACGCGACTCGACGTGCTGGAGCGGGAGCCAGTCGCGGTTGAGGTCGAAGAGGTAGTGGTTGGTGCGACCGTTCGGCCACGGCTCGTTGTGCTCGCGGTCCTGGAGGTCGCGCGTGGCCACGCCGCCGCGCTGGCCGTTGACCCAGTCCACGAAGCGGTCGCGCCCGTCGGGATTGAGCATCGGGTCGATGAGCACGAGCGCGTCGTCGAGGATGGCATCGACAGCGGGGCCCTGCCCGGCGGCGAGGTGGTAGAGCAGCAGCACGCCGGCCTCCGTGGTACTGGCCTCGTTGCCGTGGACGCCGTAGCCCATGTACGCCACCACCGGCAGCGCGTCGAGGTCGGTGTCGGCGACCGAGGCGGGGTCGTCGGAGAGCTTCCGGTTGGCGGCCTGCACGCGCGCGAGGTCCGCGATGCGGTCCGGCCGCCCCACGTGCGCGACGACGAGCCGCCGTCCCTCGTAGGTCTGCCCGAAGACGAGCGTGCTCACCCGGTCCGACGCCGCCGCGACGGCCTCGAAATAGCGCACCACGTCGGCAGGCCGCGTGTGGCGCTCGCCGAGCGTGTGGCCGAGCACCTGCTCCGGCGTGGGGATGGCAGGGTCGTAGCCGGTCGTGCCGGGCGCGGTGAACGGCACCGTCAGCGGGACGGGCTGCGCTACAACCGGTAGGGCCAAGGCGAACAGCAGCAGGGCAGACGGGAGGAGGCGGATGGGCATCGGGTGAGGAGCCGGGTGAGAAGGGCCCCTGAATCTACGGTAGGCCGCCACCCCGTCTTGCCTCCCGACTCCCGTGCCAGGCCAACGGTCGCGCGCCGCCGTCCTTGCATGCGGAGGACCGACGTGACGCACCCAACGCGCACCATCGTCATGGGTGGCTGACCACTACGCGATAAAACCGCTACACAATGAAGCGTTCAAGGACGGCCACGACCTCTTCGCCCGTCAGCGGCTCGTCGTACGCGTCGGGTAGGTTGATGTTGACGCGCAGGTTGATCGCGCGCACGAACTGCCGCTGCTCGTCCTCGCCGCGGTAGACAGCGTCGAAGGCCGGGACGGCGGTGGTGTTCTCCGCTCGGTTGATCCAGGGGTCGAAGCTGCGCAGGCTACGCACGAATGCGGCGTGCCGTGCCTCGACCGAGTGGATGCGCAGCGCGGCGTCTAAGACGTCGGTGCCGAGCAGGTTAGCGACCTGGCCCTTGTACGCCCGCACGCCGAGGTCCTCGAACGCCTGCGCGAGCTTGAGGTAATCCGGGTCGGGCCCGATGCGGTCGGGGTTGAACGGGTCGAAGAGGCCGCCTGCCGTGAAGTCGAACGTCGGCGCAGCCACGGCGTCGGCCCCGAGCGTGGCGCGCAGGAAGTCGACATGCGCCTGCTCATGCGCCGCGATGGACTCGAAGACGACCTGCTCGCGCGACGAGGGGACGCCGGACGCGTTGAGTTGGCGGTAGAACTCCGCTTCGAGGTACTCGAGCGTGAGCGCGAAGTTGAGCACCTCGGTCACCGTCGGTGGCGTGGCCTGCCCAAAGACAGGACGCACCGCAGACGCAAGCGCGAGCGGCACCGAGGCGAGGAGCGCATGGGCACCGAGCGCCCCGGCGCGTCGAAGCGCACCACGGCGGTCTACAGCCTCGCTGGCGAGCGCGTGAAGGTGGTCCTCGTCTAGGAGACCGAGCACGGAGGACTTCGGGGGAGACACAGGCATCGCTCAGCTAGGAAGGTTGACCGCCCGCAGTGGGGCCGTGAAGAAGGGCGCGGCGCGGTCGAGTATCTCCGCGAGCGACGATGCGCGTTCGAGCCCCGTCCCGGGATCGACAGCCTGCGTCGCCAGGTCGTCCTCCGCTCCGATGGCGAAGAGGGTATCCCCGCCGATGAGTCCTCGAATGGCCGTCGCGTGCCGCGCCTCCACAGAGACGATCTTGCCGAGGATGGTGAGCCAGTCGGGGTCGCTCACCGCGAGCGCGGCGGCGTTGTAGGCCGCCACGCTGAGGTCTTCGAGTTGCTGCGCCGTCGTGAGGACCGAGGTCCGGTCTGTGAAACTCACCGTGCGCAGGTCGACCCGCAGCGCAGGGATCGGCGTCGCCCCTGCGGTTTCGATGGCGGTGCGAAGGAAGCGCCGGTGGTCGTTCTCATGCGCGAGCATCTGATCCAGCAGCGCCTGCTCCTCGGTCTGCGCGCCCACGTACGGCGCTTGCGTCGTCGTGGTGTAGAGCGCGGCCTGGGCCTGCGCGAGCGCGAGCGCGAAGTTGAGCACCCCGAAGTCGGTCGCGAAATCGAAGACGACCTCGTCCTCAGGCTCAATGCCGTCGTTGTCTTCGTTGTCGGAGTCGCAGGCGGCGAGGACGGCGGCCGAGGCGGCGACCCCGCCCAGGCGGAGGAAGCGTCGGCGGCTGACGGCGCGGTGGCTGACAGCGCGGTTCGGGTCGGAGGGCATGGAGCGGTGCGGTGTGCGGATACGCGGAACGCCAGCGAGGGCCCACAAACGGGCGAGGCGTCACGCTGGCAAGGCGGCTGAGCCAGCGCCCGCAAATCTAAGGCCGGACCGCCCAGCCCCTCATCGTTCGCGCAGGTAGGCGAGCGAATCCGGCGTGAAGGGCATCGGCGTCACGTCGAAGTCGGCGTAGAAGCGTGCCGGGTCGCAGGTGTTGCCCGCGATCAGCATCGCGAACTGCGCGGGCGAGATCGGGAGCAGGCCCGCCCGCCCCGCCGTGTTGACAGCCAGCCGCGCGAGCCAGAGCGGCTGGTGGAGTTTCTTCTTCGGCGCGATACCGGCTCCCCGCGCGATGCGGTCGAGCGTCTCGTCGAACGTGACCCGCTCGCGTCCCGCGACGCAGTAGCTCCGTCCGCGCGCGGCCTCGCTCGTGACGGCCTGCGCGAACGCCGCCGCGACCTCGGTGACGTGGACGGGCTGCAGTTCGTACTGCCCGTCGCCGAGGACAGGAAGTACCGGGAACGGCTTCACGAGCGTGTCCCAAAGCTGCGAGCAAAACTCGGGGCGGCCAGGCCCTGGGTCGCCGAAAATCACCGACGGGCGGAAGATCACGGCGTGGCCAAAGTCGGCGGCGCGGACGGCCTCCTCGGCGGCCCATTTGCTCGTCTGGTAGGCCGAGACGCCGTCCGGCGCAGCCCCGTTGGCGCTCATATGGATGAACCGCTCGATACCCGCCGCCGTCGCCGCAGCGACCACGTTCGCGGTGCCCTCGTGGTGGATCCGCTCGAAGGTGATCCCCCGCGCCGGGTTCTCTTCGATGATGCCGACGAGGTGGACTACCCCGTCGCAGCCGGCCATCGCCGGACCCAGCGTCTCCGGCTTCAGGATATCGCCCTGGACGAGTTCGACGCCGTCGCGCTCGCGCACGTCAAGGTTGCCGCCACCCCCACGTTCAGCGTTGTCTCGGACGAGGCAGCGGAGGCTGTGTCCGGCGTCGAGGAGGGCCTGCGAGACGTAGGTGCCGACGAAGCCGGTGCCGCCGGTGAGGAGGAGGTGCATGGCGCGGAAGCGGTCGGGTAGACTGGCTCTACGACGAGGCCCGTGCGGGCGATCCCACGGCTGTGCCTGCGCGGAGGCCGGGCGATTCACCACGACGCGAAGCGCCGCAGCCCTCTTCTATCGGAAGCGCTTCCGATTCATCTTCCGGGAGACACGGGCGGTAAGCGGTTACACGCTTCGCTGCGAGCGAATCCGCCCGGGTCAAACACGCTGATCTATGAAAGTAAACTGCCAGCGAAATTTCGCTTGCTTCCAGGTTTTTGCCGCTCTAGGTTCATCTACCGCCGCTTCTGCCCCGTCTCCCTGTCCCAATCCCCCACGCCTAGCTAGCTCCCACGCCCATGCAGCCCCCCCTGACCGACCGCTCCAACGAACTCGCCGACGGCGTCAAGATCAACACGTTTGCCTGGACCCCGCAGGCCCGCCGCCTGCTCACGCCTGACGCGATCGCGCTGCTCGCGAAGCTGCACCGGGCGCTGGAGCCGCAGCGCCAGAGCCTCCTCATGGCGCGCAAGGCCCGCCAGGACGCCTTCGACGACGGCATGCGCCCCGACTTCCTCGAGCCGACGGAGCACCCCGACGCCTACGGCGACTGGCAGGTGGCGCCGTTGCCCGAGGACCTGCAGATGCGGCGTGTCGAGATCACCGGGCCCGTGTCGGATGCGAAAATGGTCATCAACATGCTCTCGCGCACGGCCGACGGCCAGCGCGCCGACTGCGCGATGGTCGACTTCGAGGACTCGATGAAGCCGTCCTGGAACAACGTCATGCAGGGCGTCGAGAACGTGATCGGCATCGCCGAGGGGACGCTCTCCCACGAGAAGACCGACGACCTCGGTGTGGTCGTCAAGCGCTACCAACTCGACCCCGCCGACATGGCGCTCCCAATGGTGCGCGTGCGTGGCCTCCACCTCGACGAGTCCAACCTCCGCATCGACGGCGCGCCGATCTCGGGCGGCCTCCTCGACTTCGCGCTGGTCGCCTACCACACCGCGAAGACCTTCGTGGCGAAGGGCATCACGCCCAAGTTCTACGTCCCGAAGGTGGAGCACTACCTCGAAGCGCGCTGGTGGAACACCCTCATGGACGGCATCGAGGACGCCCTCGACCTGCCGCGCTCGACGGTCCGCGCGACGTTCCTCATCGAGACGCTGCCGGCGGCCTACCAGATGGAGGAGATCCTCTACGAGATCCGCACGCACGCGGCCGGTCTCAACGGCGGGCGCTGGGACAAGATCTTCTCCGACATCAAGACGCTCCGCGCGCACCCCGACCGCGTGATGGCCGACCGCGCCACCATCGGGATGAACCGCGATTGGATGAGCAACTACGCTAAGCAGCTCATCCGCGTGTGCCACAAGCACGGCGCGTTCGGGATGGGCGGCATGGCCGCGTTCACGCCTGGCCGCGACCCGGAGCTGCGCGCGCAGCAGACTGCGAAGGTCGTCGCCGACAAGGAGTTCGAGGCGTCCATCGGCCACGACGGCTGCTGGGTGTCGCACCCCTACTTCATCGGCCCCGCAATGGAGCCGTTCCTCGCCAAGCTGGACGGCGCGAAGAACCAACTCGGCGTGATCCCCGACCTGCCCGCGCGCCCCGCCCTGCTGCCCAAATCCGACGGTCCCAAGACGATGGCCGGGCTCCGCACCAACGTGCGCGTCGGCATCGCCTACATGAAGGGCTGGAACCAGGACATCGGCTGCGTGGCGTGGGACAACCTCATGGAAGACCTCGCGACGCTCGAGATCAGCCGCGCGCAGACATGGCAGTGGCTCCACCAGGGCATCTTCCTCGACGAAGGACCGCAGGTGACGAAGGCGCTCGTGCTTTCCATTTTCAGCCAGGAGCTTGCCCAGATCAAAGAGGAGGTCGGCGATCTGATGGCCGGCCAGCCCGAGGCGGTCGTTGCCGCCGAGCTGGAGCGCTACGAGCAGGCCGCCCGCGACGCCGCTGCCATCTTCACCGAGGACAGCATGCGCGACTTCCTCGCCACCCGCTCTGACCTCACCGGCGTCCCCAGCGACCGCGCCGTGATGGTGTGATGCGTCACCCCCTGCGTTCCTCCCCCTGAAGGGTCGGAACGCTGTCCCCCTCGCTAGCGAGGGGGACAGATCGAGCGCAGCGAGATCAGGGGGTGTGTCCCGCCCCAACTTCTAACCCCCCAACCCGCCCGCTCCGTCAACGGGCTCACCCTCTACTCCCATGGAACTCAAGATGACCTCCGTCGACCAGGCTGCCCTCGCCATCCAGCAGGACTGGGATAGCAATCCGCGCTGGAAGCACGTCACCCGCGACTACACCGCCACCGACGTGGCGCGCCTCCAGAACTCGTTCCCCATCGAGTACACCCTCGCCAAGATGGGCGCGGAGCGGCTCTGGAATCTGATTCACGAGGGCAACGGCGAGTTCGTCGCGGCGCTCGGCGCGCTCACCGGCGGGCAGGCGCTCCAGCAGGTGAAGGCAGGCCTCAAGGCGATCTACCTCTCTGGCTGGCAGGTCGCGGCCGATGCCAACCTCGCGGGCGAGATGTACCCCGACCAGAGCCTCTATCCCGCCGACTCGGTCCCAAAGGTGGTCCAGCGGATCAACAACACGCTGCTGCGCGCCGACCAGATTGCGCGCGCCGAGGGCGGCCAGGACGAGACGTATTACATGGCCCCGATCATGGCCGATGCCGAGGCGGGCTTCGGCGGCGTGCTCAACGCCTATGAGCTGATGAAGGGCATGATCCGCGCTGGGGCGGCAGGCGTCCACTTCGAGGACCAGCTCGCGGCCGAGAAGAAGTGCGGCCACCTCGGCGGCAAGGTGCTCGTGCCCACGCAGGAGTTCGTGCAGAAGCTCAACGCCGCGCGCCTAGCCGCCGACGTGCTCGGCGTGCCGACGCTCCTCGTCGCCCGCACCGACGCCGAGGCCGCGACGCTCATCACATCCGACGTGGACCCGTACGATGCGCCGTTTATCGACCGGGAGCAGGGCCGCACGCCGGAGGGCTTCTACCACGTCCGCAACGGCATGGAGGCGTGCATCGCGCGTGGCCTCGCCTACGCGCCCTACGCCGACCTCGTGTGGATGGAGACGAGCCACCCCGACCTGGAGCAGGCCCGCATCTTCGCCGAGGCGATCCACGCGAAGTACCCGAACCAGCTGCTCGCCTACAACTGCTCGCCGAGCTTCAACTGGAAGCAGCACATGGGCGACGCCGAGCTGGCCGTCTACCAGAAGGAGCTTGCCAAGCTGGGCTACACCTTCCAGTTCATCACGCTGGCGGGCTTCCACACGCTCAACTACAGCATGTTCGACCTGGCGCACGGCTACAAGACCGACGGCATGTTCGCTTACTCGCAGCTGCAGGAAGCGGAGTTCGCAAGCGAGGACCGCGGCTACACGGCCACGAAGCACCAGCGCGAGGTCGGCACAGGCTACTTCGACGAGGTGCGCACTGCCATCACCGGCGGCAAGGCATCCACGGGCGCGATGGCGCACTCGACCGAAGCGGCGCAGTTCTAGCGCGATTCTAGGGCCGCTGCGTCAGCCACGCAGCGGCGGTGGGAGGAGTCGGCGGCCTGGGAACCGCCGCTCCAGCATGCCCCGGCCTCCTGGACCATGGGATCCAGCAGAGGCCGGGGCTTTTTTATGGTCTTGGTTGGTGATAAGCACGTGTGCCAACGTGCTGCGGTGTTTCGGTGTGGCGGTGAGACCTCACCACCGTGTGGACCCGTCGCTGTGTGACCGGGACGCCCCGAGGGCGGCTTCTCAGGCCGTCGCGCTCCCGAAGACCCGAGACCGTCACTTCCTCCTTCTGCCTTCGAACTTCTGACTTCCTGCTCAGCCGCCATGTCGTAGTCGCGCCGAGGAAACGCGATATTGGGAGCGGGTACCCCCCCCTGGGCTGTGCGCCCCTTGCGTTCCCTCTACGTTCTGGGCTTCCCTGTCTCCGGCCATGGCCGACCTGCTCGCTTCCCCGCTCTCGCTGTCGCCGCGTGCGCTCCTGCGTCGGCTCGCGCTCGGCGTGGTGGTCCTGCTGCTACTGCTCGGCGGGACGTGGCTGGGGGAGCGCTGGTCGCTGCGTGACATCGCCGCCAACGCTGATGCCGAGACGGCCGAGGCGGTCGCCACCTTGGAGCGCTCAGGCGCGCACCGGCTGATGGTGCTGGAGGAGCAGCAGACCGACCTCGCCCGCCGCATCGCTCGGACGGGTGCCATCCAGGCAGGCCTGCGCGCCGCCGTCGGCCAGGCCCCGACGGCGAGCCCGGAAGCCGACACCGAGGCGATGTACCGCACCCTGAGCGACCTCACGCTCCCGAGGCGCGTTGCCGTGGAGGTGTACACGCCCGCGCAGGAGCTTATCGGCTGGCAGGGCTTCAGCCTGCCGCTCGGCACCGCCGCCCAGGACTCGACGTGGCTACGCCGCACGCAGACGGGCATCGTCGGTGACGGCGCGACGCGGCGGGCGCTCGTGGTCTGGCAGCCGGTCGTGAGCCAGGGCGACACCCTCGGCGCGGTGCGGGCGATGCGGCTCGTCGAGCAGCGCGTCCCCGTGCGCAACCGCTACCTCCAGGACTATAGCGTGGCTGAGGCCTGGCGCGAGGCGGCCGGGCTGCCCTTCTCCGTCGTGTTCGACCGCGCGGATGTCCTGACCGCTATCGAGCAGGGGACGCTGCTGCGCGGCAGTGACGGGACGCCGCTGGCCCGCCTCGTGGTCGCCCGGCCGTCGCCGCAGGTGCTCTTGGACGCGGCGGTGGAGCGCTGGCAGTCGGTGCAGCTCTTCTGGGTCGTCGTCTTGCTCGGCTGGATGATCGCCGGGATGTGGATGGCACACGGGCTGGTGCTGGCGTACGCTAGCTCGGTGCGCACCCCCGAAGCGTGGGGGCGGGCCGTGGCATCGCTCTTCGCGTGCCTGATCGCCTTCGTGGCCGCGCGCTACGGCCTGCTCGCGATGGATGTGCCTGCGCGGTGGATCCGCCCCGCGCCCGTCCTCGCCCCGCTCTTCGATCCGTCGAACCTGGCCTCCGACCTCGGCGCGGGCGTGGCACGCACGCTCGGCGACCTGATCGTGACAGCCGTCGCGTCGGTACTAGCGGCGCTCGCCGTGCTGGACCTCGCCCTGCGGATGGGGCGGCGGCTCGACCGCGCTTCTGAGCGTCGCACGGCGTGGCGGGGCCTGCTGGGCGGGGCTCTCCTGGCGGCCATCGGGGCGGGTGTACTCATGCTGGTCGCCACCGGGGTGCGCTCCGTCCTGCGCGATGCGACCCTAGCCTACTTCGAGCGCTCAGGGCCCATGCCGGAGCCGCTCACGATGCTGGCCTTCGCAGCCTTGCTGGGCGGGGTGCTAGCGGCGGGGCTGATCCTCACCGCGCTCTTCTGCTTCGCGAGGGCATGGCTTTCCTACGGGCGGTCGGTGCTGCGCGGCTCCGGGGCGGCGCTGCTGGGCGCGTTGCTCACCCTCGGTCTCATCTACGCCACGAGCGCCCTCGCCGACCTGGTGCCGCCTGTGGCCCTGGCCTTGTTTGCGGGCGTAGCGTTGCTGCTGACGCTCTTCCTGACGCGGACGCCGCACGGGTGGGCAGCGCTTCTCTCGCTACGCATCCTGCCTCTGGCGGTCCTCGGGCTCTCCCTCCTCACCTACCCGCTCCTTTACCAGGCCGATCAGACGCTGCGCCAGGAGCGCATGGTCGAGGCCGCCTACGGCTTCCGCAGCGGCCAGGACCTGCGTGTGGTCCTCGCCCTCGAACAGGTGCTCGCCGATGCCCGCGCCAACCCGGCGCTCCAGCGCGCGCTCGCCGAGGCCGCCCCGGGTCCCATCGACCCCGACAGCCTGGAGCCGGAGCAGACGATCCCGACGCCGGTCTTGCCCGTCGACACGCTCCTCGCCGAGACGCCCGCGCCGGAGACGCCGCGCCTCTCGCGCCGCGCCCTCGCCCGCCAGCGCCTCGACTCGCTCGCCACCGACCTCGTCACGGGCTCCCTGCTCTCGGCCCTCGGCGACTACACGATCTCGGTGGAACTGCGCAGCCCGGTCACGCGGCGCTATCCGAGCGGGCGGGCCCTCGGACGCTTCGAGGAGACGAGTCCTGTCCCGGTCCGCCGCCGGACGGCTAACGACCCCCTCCGCTTCGGTGACCTGCGCCGGCGGTACGTCGAGGCGGGCGAGGTCGGCTTCTTCGTGCAGAGCGATCTCGTGCAGGACCGGCGGGGCGTCTACCGCTATGCTGGCGTTGGGCCCGTCCGCGTGGACGATGAGCCTTCGCCAGCTGGCTGGCTGCTCATCCGCGCCGCGCCGAAGCCCGCGCGCTACGTCTCCGAGACGCCCTTCCCGCGCGTGCTCGTCCCGACGGGCCTTTTCGAGGAGGACGAGGCCACGTTCTCGTTTGCGGAGTACCAGGACGACGTGCTCGCCCGGACGCGCGGCCCCCTGAGCGGCCCGCTGGCCCTCGACCCGGCACTGCGGGCAGATCTGGCTCTGGACCGCGCGTTGTGGCGCGAGGAAGAGATCGAGGGGCGCCCCACGCGGGTGTACTACTGGGTGCCGGGTGGCTCCGACGCCACCGTGATCGCCGTGCGGGCCCCCGCGCTTGTGCTGTACGACCACCTCTACAACCTCCTCCGGCTCGCGCTCTCGGGGCTGCCGTTCGCGTTCGGAGCGTGGCTGCTCGGCCTCGTGCTGCGCTGGCGCGCAGGCCTCATCCCGGCGCGGCGGACGCGCTTCCACGATAAGGTGCTCAACCGCTTCCTGCTCGTCGGCGTGGCGGGCGTGGTGGTGGCGGGGCTCGTCGGGCAGCGGGTGATCGTGGAGCAGAACCGGCAGGCCACCCAGGACCGCCTCCAGCAACGCCTCCAACGCGTCGAGGCGGCGATCCAGGACCTCGCTCTCGACGACCCGGCCCTCGCCGACGCGTCCATCGCGCGGCTGCTCGAAGTCGTCCGCCCCGATGTGCTCGGCTCGCGGCTGGGGCTCGACATCAACCTCTACCGTGGCCCGCTGCTCTCGTCGTCGAGCCGGTCCCAGCTCGTCCGGCAGAACCTCATCGACCGCCGCCTGCCGATGTCGGTCTACCAGGCGCTCTTCGTGAATGGACAGCGGTTCGCTTTTGCCGAAGATCAGATCGGGAGCTACACCTACACGACCGGCTTCAAGGCCATCGCCAACGAGCGCGGGCAGCCCCTCGGCGTGATCGCCGTGCCGACGCTCCCAGAGCAGCTCACCATTGAGGAGGAGCAGGCCCGCATCGTGGCGTACCTGTTTGGGACGCTGCTGGTGCTCTCACTGGCCGTGGTGCTCATCACGGCGCTTCTGGCGAACCGGCTCACGCGACCGTTCCAGCGCCTCCGGGCGGGCCTGCGCGCCATCGGCGAGGGACAGGAGGCGGAGCCGCTGCCCGTGGAAGAGCGCGACGAGGTCGGCGAGCTCGTGGAGTCGTTCAACCTGATGCAGCGGCAACTCATCGAGAGCCGCCGCCAACTCGCAGCGCAGGAGCGCGATCTCGCCTGGCGCGAGATGGCCCGGCAGGTGGCGCACGAGATCAAGAACCCGCTCACGCCGATGAAGCTCTCGGTGCAGCACCTTCGCCGCGCCTACCGCCCTGGCACGGCCGACGACCGCTTCTCGGGCCTCCTGGACCGTACCACCGGCACGCTTGTCGAGCAGATCGATGCCCTCAGCCGTATCGCGAGCGAGTTCGCCAGCTTCGCGCGCCTGCCGCGCCGCCGCCTCGAACCACTCGACCTCAACGACGTCGTACGCGAGGCCGCCGCCGCCGTCCGGGACGAGGCCGTCGGCCTGGCGCGCGTGGAACTGCGCCTCGCCCTTAGCGCGGCGGCGTTGCCCGTCTACGCCGACCGCGAGGAGCTGCGCCGCGTCTACATCAACCTCCTCAAGAACGCCCTCCAGGCCATGCCCGAGTCGAGTGGGGATGGCGAGGCCGCCGAGCCAGGGCGCATCACCATCGAGACGCAGCGGCGCGACGATCGGGACGGGAGCACGCGGGCCTGGAGCGCGGTCGCAGACACCGGGCGTGGGATTCCGGAGGACGTGCAGCCGCGCATCTTCACGCCCAACTTCTCGACGAAGAACAGCGGAATGGGACTCGGGCTCGCCATCGTGAAGAAGGCCATCGAGGACCTAAGCGGCACGATCCGCTTCGAGACCGAGCTAGGCGCAGGCACGACGTTTTTCATCGACCTCCCGCTGGCCGACGGGGCGGGCGACGGCGCGGCGCAGCCCGTGGAGCCTACCGTGCGCCACGAGGGCTGACGGCTGGATTCAGGGCTGTTGGCTGTTGGTCTTTAGCTGTTGGTGTCGCAGCATACAGCCCCCTGAAGCGTATCTGGCGAGACCCCACCTCTTTGGCTCCTCGTGTCCTCTCGGCATCGAACCCGATCCGTCTGGTGGACGGTATTCCCAAACGCTACCAGCCGATAGCTGAAAGCCAACGGCCAACAGCCCCAGCCTCACACGCCGACGCTGTACGTGATCGTCGTGTAGGTGCGGACGCGCGCGCCCTCGTGGCGGGCGGGGCGGAAGCGCTCGCGGCGGGCCGCCTCCAGCGCCGCCTCCTCGACGCCGTAGCCGATGGCGTCCACGAACTCCTCGTTGTCGCCGCGCAGCAGGATGCGCTCCACGACCTCTGCCTCCGCAACTTGGCCGCCCTCGCTCACGAGCACCTGAACGCGTACGCGAGCCCGGATGCCTGCGCGCCGCGCCTCGTCGGGATAAGTCGGCGCGCTCATGCTGATCTGCGACGGGCTGCGCTGGGGGCGCTCCACGAACGCCGGAGCGGCCGGGGCTGGAGCGGGCGTCGCCTCACGAGCGGGCGCGTCGGGAATCGCGATCTCCGTCGGGAGGTCGAGCGTCGGCTCCTCGAAGTCGAGGTCCTCCACCTCGATCTCCACGTCGTCCGGGACCTCCACAGGCGGCAGGAGCGACGGCGGCGGGGGGGGCGGCGGCGGCGACTGCACGGTCTGCGCGATCTCTTCGAGTTGGATCACCTCCGGCGCGGCTGTCGAGAACACGCGGTCCGTGGCGGGCGCGAGCAGGTCCTTGGGCCAGAATGTGAACACCGCGCACACCAGCGCCAGGCTCGCCGCGAGTGCTGCGAGGCCGCGAATGCGGTCAGCGACGGGGTCGTGGGGGGTGGACACGCGCGTTCTAGGAGACAGGAAGGGACCGGGAAACGTATGAAATCGCGTGGGTGGTGCTTCGGGGTCGGTCGACGAACTGGTCTCCGGTCCCAGCCAGTGGTCTTGGGGTGGGGACGAGCCGTGACCTCAGCGCTCGATACGGAAGCGCGTCCCAACCCTGAGGCCTCCCTACAGGTTGCGCGGCGGGTGTAGTCCGGGAAGATCACGCAAAGGCCTCGGTCCCAAGCGGAACGGTCTGGCCCGCCTCCCGTAGCTTGCTCCACCGCCATCCGACACGCCATGCCCGGCCTTCCTTTCGACTACGGTGCCCCGACGACCTACGGGCCCTTTCTGTTCGAGCCGCTGCTCGATGCCGTGCGCCGTTGACCTTCCCGACGCCGGGGAGGTTTTTTTTTGCCCGCCCGCGGCGCTCTACACGCCTCCAACGACCCCTGTGATGATCCAGACGCGTCCCGAATCGCCCGCGCCTCCGGTTCCGGCCAAGCTCGCCCTCGCCGACGGCACCGTCGTCACCGGCACGTCCTTCGGGCACCCCGGCGAGACGGCCGGTGAGCTGTGCTTCAACACGTCGATGAGCGGCTACCAGGAGATCCTGACCGACCCCAGCTACGTCGGCCAGCTCATGATGATGACCTACCCGCACATCGGCAACTACGGCGCGATGCGCGCGGCGATGGAGGCCGACCGCCCGATGGTAGCCGGCTTCGTGGTGCGCGAGCACCACGCGCGGCCGTCGAACTCCGAGAGCGAGGAGACGCTCGACGCCTTCATGAAGCGGCATGAGCTCGTCGGCATCACCGGCGTCGACACGCGCCGGCTCGTGCGGCACATCCGCGCGCAGGGCGTGATGAACGCCGTCATCTCCGCGACCGACCTCGACGACGCGAGCCTCGTCGCTAAAGCGCAGGCGCACCCGTCGATGGCCGGCCTCGAACTCGCGAGCCGCGTCGGCACGCAGACCGCCTACGACTACTGCGACGCGCGGACCGAACACGGTGTCACCGGCAAACGCATCGCGGTCTACGACTTCGGCGTGAAGCGCAACATCCTGCGCAGCTTCATGGCGCGTGGCTGTGCCGTCCGCGTCTTCCCCGGCGCGACGCCCCTCGCCGACGTGCTCGCGTGGCAGCCCGACGGCCTCTTCCTCTCGAACGGCCCCGGCGACCCCCGCGCGATGCCCGACGCCATCGCGATGACGCAGGCGGCCATCGCCTCGGGTACGCCGCTCTTTGGTATTTGTCTCGGTCACCAACTCCTCGCGCTCGCCGAAGGCCTCAGCGTCTACAAGATGAAGGTCGGCCACCGTGGCGCGAATCACCCCGTCCAGCACCTCGGCACGCGCCGCGTCGAGATCACGACGCAGAACCACGGCTTCGCGGTCGATCCCGAGTCAATCACCGATGAGGTCGCCGCGCTCACCCACCGCAACCTCAACGACCAGACGGTCGAGGGCGTCCGCTTCGCGCGCTTCGCCGGGATGAGCGTGCAGTACCACCCCGAGGCCAGCCCCGGCCCGCACGACAGCCAGTACCTCTTCGATGACTTCCTTCAGCTGATTGAGAAAGGGCGGGAGGTCGAGGCTTGAGTGAGGGGTGAAGGGTAAAGAGTGAAGAGCAGAGAATACCACTGACCACAGCAAGCGAAGCGAGCGTCCCACAGGCGGCGCAGCCGCCGTCCCACCAACCACAGGCCGCAGGCCGTCCCATGTCCAAAGAACGCAAAGCCCTCATCGTCCGCTTCGACCCGCACTCGGGCGACGGCGCGAGCCTCGACACGCTCAACCAGCACCTCGCCGACGGCTGGATGCCGCTCACCACGACCGCCATGGGCGGCGGCGGCGACGACCAGATCGGCGACGGCCCGCACTTCGCCGCGCTCGTCATCCTGGAGCGCGAGAAAGACTTCAACGTGAGCGGGTTCGGAGGCTGACCCCCCTGTTCTCGCTTTGCTCGAACTGTCCCCCTCACCCGTGAGGGGGACAGCTTTCCGACCCTTCAGGGGGAGGAAAGCAGGGGGTGAAGAGCGTCACCCACTTCGCCCTTCGAACGTCCCACCTCAAACTTCGTCCCGATGCCCAAGCGTACCGACATCCACAAGATCCTGCTCATCGGCTCCGGGCCGATCGTCATCGGGCAGGCGTGCGAGTTCGACTACTCCGGCTCCCAGGCCTGCCGCGCGCTCCGCGCCGAGGGCTACTCCGTCGCCCTGGTCAACCCAAACCCG
>JBCDFO010000047.1:0-17795 GCA_039177895.1 Bacteroidota bacterium | reverse complement strand
GGTTTGCAAACCGCCCCTACGGCTTCGGACTGCGCTCCTGATGCTGTCACCGCTCGGGCTGGCCCTACTCTGTTGGGTAGGCTCGGCGACGGGACCGCGCCGATTCGTGGCGCGTTGGAGCGGGGCCTTTTCACGCTAGCCCTAGATGTTATGCTGCTGCCTACCGATCTCCGCGCCGTCACGCTCCTCGAAGACCTGCCCGAGGACGACCTCGCCTGGCTTGCAGAGCGTGCCGAAGAGGTCGTCCTCGAGCCCGGCGAGTTGCTCAGCGAAGCAGGCGTGCCCGCCGAGTGGATGTACCTCATGTTCGAGGGCCACGTGCGCGCTATCGTCCGGGACGGGGAGCGCGAGGTGGCAGCCTACAGCTTCGAGGCGGGCGAGATTGCGGGCGTGCTGCCGCGCTCCCGCATGGAGACGTTCCCGGCACGGTCACGTGCCACGACGCCGGTGCGGCTGGCGCGGCTCCACAAGCGCCACTTCCGCGACCTCGTGCGCGACCTCCCCGAGTTCGACGCGCGACTGGCGCACCTCATGATCGACCGAAGCCGCACCGAAGCGCGGGTGAAGCTGCAGCAGGAGAAGCTCGTCTCGCTCGGCACGATGGCGGCGGGGCTCGCGCACGAGCTCAACAACCCCGCGTCGGCGGCCAAGCGCGCCGCCGAGACGCTCTGCGAGACGCTCCAGACGTTCGACGAGCGCGCCTCAACGCTGCTGCGCAAGCTCATCTTCCCCGACGGCGTCCCTGAGGTCGACAGCGACCAGGAGTGCCGCGTCGAGGGCGACCCGTTCCAGCCCGTCTACGAGATCATCACGGGCCAACCGCCTGACCTCGACCCGCTCACCGAGGGCGACCGCGAGGACGCCTTCGCCGACTGGTTCGACGACCTCGCCAACGCAGGCCTCGGGCAGGTCGCGCAGCCGTGGGAGGCTGCCTCCACGCTCACCGCCGCCGGGTTTACCGCCGACTTCCTCGCTGACTTCATCGGCACCCTCGGCGAGGAGTACCGCGTAGACACGATCAACTGGATCGTGCAGGACACCGCGATGCGCGCGCTCACCCGCGAGCTAGCCGAGAGCACGACGCGCATCTCCGAGCTCGTCAGCGCGATGAAGTCCTACACCTACATGGACCAGGACAGCCAGCAGCAGCGCGTCAACCTCAAGCGCGGCATCATCGACACGGTCATCATCCTCAAGCACAAGTTCAAGAAGAAGGGCATCCGCCTGACGAAGGAGTTCGGCGACGACGTGCCCGAGATCCTCGCCTACGGCAGCGAACTCAACCAGGTGTGGACGAACCTGCTCGACAATGCTATCGCGGCCGTGCCCGATGAGGGCGGCGAGATCCGCCTGCGCACGAGCTACGACCACACTAGCTGCATGGTGCAAATCGACCTCTTCGACAACGGGTCTGGCATCCCGCCGGACGTGCAGGAGCGGATCTTCGAGCCCTTCTTCACGACCAAGGGGCCTGGCGAAGGCACGGGCCTCGGCCTCGACATCGCGCTGCGGATCGTGCGCAACCGGCATGGCGGCGTGATCTACGTGTCGTCCGAACCCGGCGAGACGCACTTCCTCGTCCGGCTCCCCGTCAACGGCCGCGAGGCCCCCGAAGCCGCGAAGCAGGAAGTCGCCACGCTGGCGTAAGGTATAACGCGTCCAGGGCTCAGCCTGCCTCCGCACCGCCCCTCTCTCGCTCCTCCACCTCGACCCCGCCCCGCTCATGGCTGCCAAGCCCGTCATCCTCACCGTCGACGACGACCCGCAGGTGCTCCGCGCCGTTGCGCGCGACCTCCGCAAGCGCTACGGCGAGACGTACCGCATCGTCCGCGCCGACTCGGGGCAGGCTGCGCTCGACACGCTCGACACGCTCACCGAGCGCGGCGACCCCATCGCGCTGCTGCTCTCCGACCAGCGGATGCCGCAGATGAACGGCGTCGCGTTCCTGGAGCAGGCACGCACGCGTGCGCCCAAGGCGAAGCGCGCGCTCCTCACCGCCTACGCCGACACTGAGGCCGCCATCTCGGCGATCAACGACTCGCAGATCGACTACTACCTCCTCAAACCCTGGGACCCGCCTGAGCAGCGGCTCTACCCGGTCCTGGACGACCTCCTCGACGACTGGCAGGCGAGCTACCGCCCCGGCTTCGGCGGCATCCGCGTCGTCGGCGACCGCTGGTCCCCGCAGTCGCACGCGATCAAGGACTTCCTCGCGCGCAACCAGATCCCGTACGAGTTCCTCGACGTGGAGGCAAGCGATGAGGCGCAGCAGATCGCCGAGAAGGCCCGCGCCCATAGCGATGGCGTGGGCGGCGACGGCGAGGCATCCAGCGTCCTGCCCCTCGTGGTGCTGCCCGACGGCGAGCGGCTGCTCGCTCCTAAGCCGAGCGACCTCGCTGGGCACGTCGGCCTGCAGACGAACGCGGCGAAGGACTTCTACGACCTTGCCATCGTGGGCGCAGGACCGGCGGGGCTGGCGGGCGCGGTCTATGGGGCGTCGGAGGGCCTGCGCACCGTTCTGATCGAGAGCCACGCGCCGGGCGGCCAGGCAGGCACGTCGAGCCGCATCGAGAACTACCTCGGCTTCCCGCAGGGCCTCTCCGGGGCCGACCTCGCGCGGCGCGGAGCCACCCAGGCGCGGCGCTTCGGTGTCGAGATCCTGACGCCGCAAACGGCCACGGCGCTTCACGTCGACGGCCCCTACAAGACGCTCACCCTCGGCGACGGCTCAGAGGTTTCGTGCCACGCGCTCATCCTCTCGACGGGCGTCGACTGGCGGCGGCTTCCCGCTGACGGCGCCGACGAGCTCGCCGGGCGCGGCGTCTACTACGGCGCGGCGATGACCGAGGCGATGAACTGCAAGAACGAGGACGTCTACATCGTCGGCGCGGGCAACTCGGCTGGCCAGGCCGCGATGTTTTTCGCCGACTACGCGCGCCGCGTCGTGATGGTCGTGCGCGGCGACTCGCTCGAGGCGAAGATGAGCCAATACCTCGTGACGCGCATCTACGAGACGCCAAACATTGACGTGCGGCTACAGACCGAGGTGCGTGCCTGCCAGGGCAGCGACCACCTCGAATGCGTCACGCTCGTCGACAACGCAACGGGCGAAGCAGAAGTCGTGGACACGAGCTTCCTGTTCGTCTTCATCGGCGCGGCCCCCGGCACGGAGTGGCTCGGCGACGCCGTCGCGCGCGACCAGAAGGGCTTCATCCTCACCGGCCCGATGCTCACCGACGAGCACCTACGCGCCTGGCCGCTGGAGCGCGACCCGTTCCTCTTCGAGACGAACGTCCCCGGCATCTTCGTCGCGGGCGACGTCCGCAGCGACTCCGTCAAACGCGTCGCCTCCGCTGTCGGCGAGGGCTCGGTCACGGTGCACTTCATCCACCGCTTCCTCGCTTCGCTCTGAAGGCGAAGCTGGACGCCACGTCGCAGTTCGACTGGGGCGTCCAGCTCCCAAACGTCTTGGGTATGGACGGGTGAACGTGTTTTTCCTCGTTCACACCTCCCCGTGCACGCCCTAACTTCACAAGCGGAGGCAGCAGGGAGCGAAGCTGTAACGCCGATTGTGCCAGGACTACGAGTTGAGTGCCTGAGCGTGCGCCTGGTGGGCGGCGGCGGCGAGCTCGGCCATGAATGTCCCGTCGCCGTGCTGCTGCTCGATGGCGTTGCCGACGACGATGAAGCTCGCGCCGGCTGCCACGCGCCGCGCCACATCCTCGGGCGTGCGCAGGCCGCCGCCGACCACGAGCGGAATGCCGCAGGTCTTCGTGATCGCGTAGACCATCTGCTCCGAGACGGCGTGCTCGGCCCCGCTTCCAGCGTCGGTGAAGAGCAGCTTCATGCCCATCATCTCAGCCGCGAGGCCCGTCGCGGCGGCGATCTCGGGCTTGTGGCGCGGGATCGGCGGCGAGCCGCTCATGTAGGTCGCCGTCGTCATACGCCCGCTCTCGATGAGCATGTAGCCCGTCGAGATCGTCTCCAGGCCGCAGCGTTTGAGCATCGGCGCGGCGTGGACGTGCTGCCCGATGAGATATTCTGGGTTGCGCCCGCTCACAACGGATAGATAGAGGATCGCGTCGAGGTTGGGCGTGATCTGGCTGAGCGAGCCAGGGAAGCCGATCACCGGCAGGTCGGACGCCGCGCGCAGGATCTCGACGTAGCGCTCCAGTTCGCCCTGGTGCATGAGGCTGCCGCCGAGAAAGAGCGCGTCCACGCCCGCCGCGGCGCAGCGCTCCACGAAGCCCGGCGCGTCCTCCGGCGCGAGCTTGTCGGGGTCGATCAGGACGACGAAGCCTGCGCCGTGGGCGTCACGGGCGGCGAGCAGGCGATCGTATACAGAAGCCATCAAGGGGGCGGCAGGGCGGACGAGGAGTGGGGCCGAGAAACTACGGACGCGCTCCCTCCGATGCCGCTTCGCCCGCCATGCTGTCCGCCGCTGCTGGAAAGGCCGCGACGCTATCCACCGCTACGCTGTCCGGATCCACCGCTACGCTGTCCGGAACCCCATCCGTCGCCTGTGGCGCAAACGGGTTCACTACCGCCTTCCGGTCTGCTACCGCCGACGTGTCACGGGCCGCAGGCGCGTCGCCCATCGGCGGCAGGCTTACCAGCCGCACGAGCAGCCACGTCGTGCCGATGAGCGCGGCGAAGAGGACAACGAGGAGCAGCTTGGAGTTCATGCAGAGGGGCGAATGTGTGCAGGTGTGGGCGTATGAAGGGGGCCGTTTCACCGGAGCGAGGCGCTCGCAGGAAACACGTCCACACGTTCATACCCGCACCCGTTCAAACTTTTCCAATGCGCCCGAGGTGCGTGTCGCGGAAGCCGGTCGGCAGCTTGAGCCCGAAGCCGAGCGCGCGGTCGAAGCCGATGTGCGCGCCCCAGATGAGCGCGATGCCGACGACCACGTCCATCGCCAGCACGCCGCCGGCGATGCCGAGCGCGAGCGGGCCGAGGTAGGTATGCAGCGCGTTGTAGGCGGCGGCCCCGGTGCGCTTGCCCGCAATGTAGCCCAGCGCCGAGAGGTCGGGCGCGAGGAACAGGAGCGCGAACAGCATCCAGCCCTGGGTGAGGCCGCTGTAGATCCACGCGCAGGCAACGAGCACGAGCGCGCCCTCGAGACGCAGCACCGTGCGCGCGGTACCGGAAGTGTAGACGGGCGACGAGTCGGACATAGGCATCGGGGCTGGAGCGTCCCGAAGCATACGCCTTGGCCTGTTCTCGTTTCAGCGCCGGGTCAGACGACGGCCTCGATCAGACGACAGCCTCGATCAGACGACGGCCTCGGCCAGCGCCACCAGCGCGCCTTCCAACTCGGCGCGGCGGATGGGCTTTGCGACGTAGGCGTCCATGCCCGCCTCGAGGCACTGCTCGCGGTGACCCGGCATCGCGTTGGCCGTCACAGCGATGATGTGCGGCTGCTCGTCTGCGGGGAGGAGCGCGCGGATCTGGCGCGTGGCCGCGAGGCCATCAAGGATAGGCATCTGGACATCCATCAGCACCACGTCGTAGGGCACGGTCTGGACGGCGCGGACGGCCTCCTCGCCGTTGGCGACCACGTCGGCGCGGATTCCGAGCTTGCCGAGCAGCTGGAGCGCGACGCGCTGGTTGGTGGCGTTGTCCTCGGCGACGAGCACGCGCAGGCTCGCGGTCCCGTGACCTAGCTGCGTAGCCGCCTCGCGCGTGGCGATGGCCTGGGCACGCGGGCGGTCCGGCGCGGCTCCCAGCGCCACGGTAAGGGCCCGGCGGAAGCGGGCCAGGTGGACCGGCTTGTTCAGCGTGACGGCGAACAGGTCGCGGCTGGCATACTCGGTGCCGACGGACGAGAGCAGCACGAGCGGAAGCGTCGCCGTGGCGATGCGTGCCTGGAGCGCTTCAGCGAGCGCGACGCCGTCCATGCCCGGCATGTGCATGTCCAGGACGGCGATGTCGAACTCGGCCCCCTCGTCGATCAGGGCCAGGGCGTCTTCGGCGCTCGCGGCGACGGTAGGGTGCATGCCCCAACGGCGCGTCTGCCCAGCCGCGATGGCGCGGTTGGTCGCATTGTCGTCCACGATGAGGACGAGCCGCCCCTCCAGGTCTGGCACGATCTGCGGCGGCGCGGGCGGCGCGACGGTCGGGGTCGCGACGGTAAAGCGGAAGGTGGAGCCGACGCCCGGCTTGCTCGCCGCCCCGAGCGTCCCGCCCATCAGCTCGACGAGGCGCTTGCTGATCGCCAGCCCGAGGCCCGTGCCGCCATACTGCCGCGTCGTGGAGGTGTCGGCCTGCGTGAAGGCGTCGAAGAGCGAAGCCAGGCGGTCCGGCGCGATGCCGATGCCCGTGTCGCGCACCGACACCGCGAGCCCAGGCCCGTCCTCCGCTACCGCGATATGCACGACGACCTCGCCCTCGTGCGTGAACTTGACCGCGTTGGAGAGCAGGTTGACGAGCACCTGCCGTACGCGGGTCACGTCGCCCTCGACGGCCTGCGGGACGTCCTCGTCCACGCGCAGCGCCAACTCGATGCCGCGCTGCGCCGCCTGCGCCGCGAGGAGGTCGAGCGCCTCCTCGGCGACCGTGCGCACCTCGAACGGGTAGCGCTCCACCTCTACCTTCCCGGCCTCGATCTTCGAGAAGTCGAGGATGTCGTTGATGATGGCGAGCAGCGCGTCGCCGGAGACACGGATCGTCTCGACGAACTCCTGCTGCTCCTCGTCGAGCGGCGTGTCGAGCAGCAGCCCGGTCATGCCGATGACGCCGTTCATGGGCGTGCGGATCTCGTGGCTCATCGTGGCGAGGAAGTCGCTCTTGGCGCGGGCGGCCTGGAGCGCCGCTTCGCGGGCGACCTCAGCCTCTTCACGGGCGGCCTCTGCTTCCTCGCGGGCCATCTCCGCGTCCTGGCGCGAGGCCTCGGCCTGCTCCCGCGCCTGCTCCGACTGCTCGCGCGCCTCCTCGGCATCCCGGCGGGCCTGCTCGGTGACCACCAACGACGCCTCGGCGCGCTCGCGGGCAGCATCGGCGTCGGCCTGGTTGTGCTCGGCTTCCTGACGTGCAGCGACGAGGTCGTCCTCCAGCTCCAAGCGGAAGCGCAACAGGACGTAGATCACGAGGCACACCATCGCAATCGACCCCACGAAAAACCGTGGCGGGATGACGTGCGGCCCCGGTGTGCCGTAGGCGACCACAGCGTACATCGCGATGGTGGCTCCAGCGAAGTAGACGAAGGGGCGCGGGTGCCGGAACAGCACGACCTGCCCGATGAGCATCACGAAGGTGCCCGCCGCCAGGTGCGGCGCGAAGCCGGAGTAGCTGAGCATCCAGACATACCACAGCCCAGCGACCCAGGCTAGCGCGTAGCCGAAGAGGTGGACGCGCCGCTGCGCCCAGGGGCTCACCTGCAGGGCCACGAGCATGACCAGGCTGGCCGCGCTGACCACGAGGCGGGACACGAGGTTCAGCGCTCCCTCGGCGGCGTGCGCCCCTTCGAATACGTAGAACAGGGGCAGCCCGAGCGCGGCGACGAGCGCGGCGATCTGGTAGAATCGGATGACGCGGAGCGAAGGCGTACTACTGGAGGTCGTGTCGGGCGTCATAGGGGCGTGCTGGACGAACCGCTATGCGTGACACAAGCCCCATGCCGAACGGAACGGACGTTTTGCACCGCACCCGACGCAGCCCAGCAGAGCGATGAGTGTACGCACGTCAGGGTACCACTGACAGCGCAACACCGACACCGCAACGCCTACACGAGCGCGTCGCGGAGGAGCGCCTCGGCATCCGCGAGCGCGGCGCCGAGGTGCTCCGGCTGGCGACCGCCCGCCGTGGCGAGCGTGGGGCGTCCGCCGCCGCCGCCGCCGACGCGCTTCGCGAGGAGCCCGACGAGCTTGCCCGCCTGCACGCCGCGCTTCGGGAGGTCGCCCGTGACGGCGCAGACGAGCATGGCCTTACCCGCCTCGTGGTCGGCCGCGCCGAGGACGACGACGGCGTTCTCGCCGAGCCGTTCGCGGAGGTCGGCGGCGAGGTCCTGGAGCGTCTTCGCGTCGGCCCCGTCGATGGCACCGCGTACGAGCCGCACGCCGTCCACGTCGGTGGCGTCGTCGATGAGCGCGTCTACGCCGCTGGCGGCGAGCTGCGCCTTGAGCGCGGCAATCTCCTTGGCTTGGTCTTTCGTCTGCTGCGCGAGGTCGGCGACGGCCTCTTCGACGGGCCGGTTGAGCGTCTTGAACTGCCCGCGCACGGCGTCGAGCGTGGCGGCCTGCGCCGCGAGGAAACCGAGCGCGGCGGCTCCGGCGACGGCCTCGACGCGCCGGACGCCCGAGGCGACGCTGCCCTCGCTCGTGAGCTTGACGAGCCCAATCGCGCCGGTGGCGTCGACGTGGGTGCCGCCGCAGAGTTCGACGGAGATGTCGGCATCGAAGGTGATGACGCGGACGATGTCGCCGTACTTCTCGCCGAAGAGCGCCATCGCGCCGCGCGCCTTGGCCTCCTCGATGGGCACCGCGCGCTCCTCTTCCAGCGGGATGTTCTGCTGCACGAGGTCGTTGATGCGCCGCTCGATCTGCGCGAGTTCGTCCGGCACGACGCGCTCGTAGTGGCTGAAGTCGAAGCGCAGCCGGTCGGGTGCGACGAGCGAGCCTTTCTGCTGGACGTGCGGCCCGAGGATCTCGCGCAGCGCCGCGTGGAGGAGGTGCGTCGCCGTGTGGTGCCGCTCCGTCTGCCCCCGCGTGCCCGCGTCGACCTGCGCGGTGACGGGCGCGTCCACGTCCGACGGCATCGTATCGACAATGTGGATGATCGTCCCCTCGGCGTCCTTCTGCGTATCGAGTACACGAATCTCTTCGCCGCCGACGGTGAGCGTCCCGGTGTCGCCGACCTGCCCGCCGGACTCGGCGTAGAACGGTGTTTTGTTGAGGACGACCTCGTGTCGCGGCGCAGCGTTCTCGTCCTCGCCGGAAGAGGGCCGCACCGAGCGCGTCTTGAGGATGCGCGCGTCCTCGAGGGTGAGCGCATCGTAGCCGACGAACTCGATGGGCGTGCCGTCGTGCGTCTGCGCCTCAGCGGTCGGCACCCACGTATCGACCTGGCTCTGGTCGATAGAGGTGCGGTCGGCCCGCCCTCGCGCGCGCTGCTCTTCCAGCAACGCCTCGAAGCGCTCCATGTCAACCGTCAACCCCTCCTCGCGCGCCATCAGCGCAGTGAGGTCCACGGGGAAGCCGTAGGTGTCGGAGAGGAGGAAGGCAATTTCGCCATGGAATTTGCCTGCAAGCGCTGCCTCGCCAAAGAACCGACTCAGCCTTTCTATCCCGACCAAATCTGATGCTTGCTGTGCAATGTCTAGAGCCTTGTCACCAGTGATCTGGTACTTCACGAGGTCTAAAGAGGCTCTGGCTCTTTGGAGTTCTTCTACTACGGCGTCAAACAGTTCGATGCCCGTCCCGAGCGTCCGCAGGAAGCTCTCCTCCTCGGCCTTGGTGACACGCTCGATGTAGTCCTGCTGGGCGCGGAGTTCGGGGAAGGCATCGCCCATCTCGGCGACGAGCGGGCCCATGAGCCGGTGCAGGAACGGCTCTTTGAGGCCGAGCGACTGGTAGCCGTAGCGCACGGCGCGGCGGAGGATGCGGCGGATCACGTAGCCGCGCCCCGTGTTGCTCGGCTGCGCGCCGTCGGCAATCGCAAACGCCACCGTCCGCACGTGGTCGGCGATGACGCGCATCGCGATCTGCTGCTTCTCGTCGGCGCTCGCGTAGGCCGCCACGCCGTCCGAGAGGTCGGCGCCCGCGAGATCAGCGATAGCCTGGAGGAGCGCGGCGAAGAGGTCGGTATCGTAGTTCGACGTCTTGCCCTGGAGCACGGCGCAGATGCGCTCGAAGCCCATACCCGTGTCCACGTGCTGCGCCGCGAGCGGTTCGAGCGAGCCGTCGGTCTGCGCGTTGTACTGGATGAACACGAGGTTCCAGATCTCGATGACGCTCGGGTGGTCCTGGTTGACGAGGTCCTGGCCAGGCACCTGCGCGCGCTCGGCGGCGGAGCGGCCGTCGTAGTGGATCTCCGAGCACGGGCCGCAGGGGCCGGTGTCGCCCATCATCCAGAAGTTGTCCTTCGACTGCGCGTAGAGGATGTGGCTGGCGTCGATGCCCGTCTCGTCCTTCCACAGCGCGGCGGCCTCCGTGTCGGCGTCGAGGCCGAGCTGCTTGTCGCCCTCGTGGACGGTGACATAGAGCCGGTCGGGGTCGAGGCCCCACGTCTCGGTGAGCAGCTCCCAGGCCCAGGTGATCGCCTCGCGCTTGAAGTAGTCCCCGAAGCTCCAGTTGCCGAGCATCTCGAAGAACGTGTGGTGGTAGGTGTCGAGGCCTACCTCTTCGAGGTCGTTGTGCTTGCCAGAGACGCGAAGGCACTTCTGGGTGTCGGCCACGCGCGTGTAGGGGCGGCTGCCGGTGCCGAGGAAGACGTCCTTGAACGGGTTCATGCCCGCGTTGATGAAGAGCAGCGTCGGGTCGTCCTGCGGCACAAGCGGCGCGCTGGGGACGATCTCGTGGCCCTTCTGGCGGAAGAAGTCGAGGAAGTCCTGACGGATCTGAGACGAGGTGCGCATGGGAGCGGCGAACAACAGGCGAGGAGATACAAGACCATCTCTCGTGTTCCCCATCGAGTCATTCCCGTGCAGGCGGGAATCTATACGGTGGATCGCATGGATCCCCGCCTGCGCGGGGATGACGGAGGAGGTGGAAACGAAGACAAATCTGACAACCAACAAGCTACGCCGCACGCTCTGGTGCGCTCCAGCACGGCGCGGGAGATTGGGGGAAAAGGCCCCTCGAACGCCGCGCCGAGTCAGGGCTGCAAGCGAGTAGCCAGCACCACTTACGTCGCCCCGCTCTCGCTGCCATCCCACTTGCCGTCAACGCTGTCCGCTTTGCCCGGCCCGCTTACGCCGCCGCGTCCTCGTCCCCCGGGCGCTTCGCTTCCTTCTGCGGTGGTTCCTTGCGGTTGTAGCGATTCATGGCCGTGACGAGGCCGTCCCGGACGAACGAGATCGCGGCCTTGGCGGCGAAGTCCACCGCCTCGTCGCGGGCCTCGATCTGGTCGTCATCGAACGGCGCGAGGACGTAGCGCACCTGCTGCCCGCGCCCGAAGTCGCTCCCGATGCCGACACGGATACGCGGGAAGGCGCTCGTCCCCAGCGTATCGATGATGTCCTGGATGCCGTTGTGGCCGCCCGCGCCGCCCTTGCTGCGCAGCCGGACGGCCCCGAGCGGGAGCGCGAGGTCGTCGTAGACCACGATGAGGTCGTCGGGCGTGAGCGCGTAGCGACGGGTGAGCGCGCGGACGGCCTCGCCGGAGCGGTTCATGTAGGTCTGCGGCTTCGCCAGCACGAGCGCGCGGCCTCGGTGGCTCGCCTCGTCGGCCAGCGACGCCGCAACGGTGCGCCGTAGCGGGGCCACGCCGACCGTCTCGGCGAGCCGGTCCACCACCATGAAGCCGACGTTGTGCCGCGTCGCCTCGTACTCCGGGCCAGGGTTGCCCAAGCCCACGATCAGTCGCTTACGTGCCATCGTGTGTGCTGCCGTGTTGCTGTGTCTCGTGTTGCCGTGCAGTCAGAGCCAACTCTCCGCACGGAAAAACGGCACCACGGCAGAACGGCCGTACTAGAAACGTCGATGCGGGCCGACATGCTGCCGACCCGCATCGCGCAGGGAATCGCAGGGGGAGGCTTACTCCTCGCCGCCTTCGGCGTCGCCCTCAGCAGCGTCGTCGCCGCCCTCGGCTGCGTCGCCGTCCTCCTCGTCGTCGAGCAGGCCGCCGCGCTTCGGCGCGGCCACCGTGGCGACTGTCCGGCGCGGGTCCGTGAGGATCTCCGCCTCCGGTACGTCCAGCGTGTCCACGTGGACCGTGTCGCCGATCTTGAGCGTGGAGACATCGACCTCCACGACCGACGGGATGTCCTTGGGCAGGCAGGAGATCTCCAGGAAGTTGAGCGCCTGCACGAGGCGACCACCGGCCTTTACGCCCGGCGCCGAGCCGGTGAGGCGAACAGGGATGCGCAGCGCCACCGCCTCGCCTGCGTCGAGCGCGAGGAAGTCGGCGTGGAGCGGGTCGTCCGAGACGGGGTGGTAGTCCACCTTCTTGAGGATGCACTCGTAGGTCGCGTCGCCGAGGGCGACCTCGACGCGGTGCATCTGGGCAGTGAAGATGAGCGGGCGCAGGGCGAGCTGCGGCACGCGGAAGTGCACAGGCTCCTGGTGGGGGCCGTAGAGCACGCAGGGGACCTCGCCGTCGCGGCGGACGGCCTTGGTGGCGCTCTTGCCGAGGTCGCGCGCCTGCGCGTCGAGCTTGATGACGTCCATGGTGGTGTTTGGTTTTTGGTTCTCGGTTCTTGGTTACGCGCGATTCACCATCGACCAATAACCAACAACTAGCAACCTGTGTTTATTCAACGAAAAGGGTAGAGATGGACTCGTCGGCGTAGATGCGGTGGATCGCATCGGCGAAGAGCGGCGCGACGGAGATCACCTTGATCTTGTCGCTCGTGCGGGTGAGCGGGATCGTGTCCGTGACGACGAGGCGCTTGATGGCCGACTGCTCCAGGCGATCGTAGGCCGGGCCGGAGAGCAGCGCGTGCGTGGCGAAGGCCTCGACGGAGAGGGCGCCCTCGTTCATGAGCGCATCGGCGGCGTTGCAGAGCGTGCCAGCCGTGTCCACGAGGTCGTCGATCATGAGTACGTGCCGGTCCTCCACCTCGCCGATGATGTTCATCACCTCGGCGACGTTGGAGTGCGGGCGGCGCTTGTCGATGATCGCGAAGTCGGCGCCGAGGCGGCTGGCGTAGGAACGGGCCACCTTCACCGAGCCGAGGTCCGGCGCAACGACGACGAGGTTGTCGGGCAGTGAGTCGCGGACCTGCTCGAAGTAGACCGCTGAGCCGTAGAGGTGATCGACGGGAATGTCCACGAAGCCCTGAATCTGGGCCGCATGGAGGTCCATTGTGAGGATGCGGTCCACGCCGACCGTCTCCAGCATGTTGCAGCACACCTTCGCGCCGATGGAGACGCGGGGCTGGTCCTTGCGGTCCTGGCGGGCGTAGCCGAAGTACGGGATGACCGCCGTGATGCGGCTCGCCGAGGCCCGCCGCGCGGCGTCGATCATGAAGAGCAACTCCATCCAGTGGTCGCCCGGCGCGGGGGTGCACTGGATGATGAAGAGGTCCGTGCCGCGGATGGACTCCTCGTAGCGGACGTAGATCTCGCCGTCGGAGAAGTTGCGGAGGCTCACATGCCCGAGTTCGCGCCCGTAGTCCTCGGCGATAGCGCGCGCCAACGCAGGGTTGGAGCGGCCAGCGAAGATCGAGACGGGCGGGACGGCGTGGGGGAGCATCGCTCGGTGTGGACGTGTGCACGCATGGATGTGTGGACGTAAGGACGCGCTGCCGAGGGTGGAGACAAGTCCACCTCCACACGTTCGTACGTTCACACCTCCATACTCAACGAGGTTGCCCGACCAGGACTCGAACCTGGAACCCCCACATCCAAAGTGTGGTGCTCTGCCAATTGAGCTATCGGGCAGGCGACGCGCCCTCCGGAGGCGATCAGGCTGACCGCGTGTGGATGTGGTGCGTACAGAGCGATAAAGATAGGCCGCCGCCAACGTGCTGCGCGAGACGAGGCCTCGCTGTGGGGTTGTCTTGCCCGGCTTTTCACCCACCAGCGCCAGGCCGGGCGGGGACGACGTAGTTTCCCCGCTGCTTTTCCCCTCCGCCCTACCGGTCCGCGCCGTGCTCCCTGCTTTCACCCCCGACGACGCCTACGCCGACTCCGACGAGCAGCAGGCCATCGGTGTCCTCGGCGGACTCGGGCCCTATGCCGGCCTCGACCTTGTACGCGCGCTCTTCGACGAAACGGAGGCGCACACGGATCAGGAGCACGTGCCGGTAACGCTGATCTCGTACCCAGGCCGCATCCCGGACCGCGCTGCCTGGATCGCAGACCAGGACGCCCCCAGTCCCGTCCCGGGCATGGTGGAGGTCTTGCGCCGCCTCGACAACGCGGGCTGCGCCGTTGCGGGCATCCCGTGCAACACGGCCCATGCGCCAGTCCTCTTCGACCACCTCGCCGACGCGCTCGCCATCGAGGGGCGGAGCCTGCGCCTGCTCCACCTCATCGACGCCATCGTGGCGCACGTCGCGGAGGTGGCGCCCGACGCGCAGCGGATCGGTGTACTCGCCACGTCGTCGTCGATACACAACCGGCTGCACGCGATCGGGCTGGAGGCGATGGGCCTGGAGGCCATCCGGCCCGACCCGGACATCCAAGAGACGCTCGTCCAACCGACGATCTACGACGAGACGTGGGGCTTGAAGGCGCAGCCCCGCCCCACCGAGCGGGCCCGCCAACACCTCCTTGACGCCATCGATCATCTGAAGGCGAACGGTGCCGAGGCCGTGATCCTCGGCTGCACGGAGCTGCCGCTGGCCATCCCGGAGGCAACCGTAGCCGGTCTGCCGATGGTCAACTCGACGCGCGCGCTGGCTCGGGCGCTCCTCGGCGCTGCGCACCCAGCCAAGCTGCGCGCCACCGAGGTGTCGGCGTAGCGCACCGCCGCATCGTCCGGGCGCTCGCCTGGCCGTATCACACAGGCATGGGCACCTCGCAAGGACATGACCGCATGCTCGTCTCGTACGGGCGGTTTGCAAACCGCCCCTACCGATTGTGATGCGGCTCGGGCGTATGCCGCCCCGACCGGAACGGGCTGGCATTTTCGCGGCGGCTTCGTACATTCCGCGCGCCCTCTCTTCATCCGCCCCTGCGCTGCCTCTGGATCTTCGTTACTGACCGCCCTCATCGCACGGCTTCGGGTTCACCCTCCTCGCGCCCATGCTCAAGGAACAGAGTCAGTTTCTCCAGCGCAGCCTCTTCTTCGCGGACCTCTTGCTGATCGCCCTCGGATGGCTGATCGCATACGGAATCCGGTTCGGGCTGCTCCACCCCGCCTCACCCTACGCGCTCGACGGCCTGATCGCAGCGCTGCCCCTCGTCAACGACCCCGCGCCACGGGCGCTGGACGAGTACCTCACGTTCCTGCCGGGCGTGCTGGTGCTCTGGGGCGCGGTGTTCCTGCTCTCCGGGCTCTACCAGACGCGGCGCGCGACGCGCCTGCCATTGGTCGTCTACAGCGTCGCGCGAGCCGTTGCCCTCGGCATCGTGGCATCGTTGGCGGCCCTCTTCTTTTACCGTGAGTTCTCCTTCTCGCGGGTCCACATGCTGCTCTTCGGCGTGACGACCGCCGGACTACTCGTGGGACTGCGGCTGACGATCTACACGGCGCTGCGGCGAGCGCGCCAGCAGGGCAAGAACCTCCGCCGCGTGCTGATCGTGGGGGCGGGCAAGGCCGGGCAGCGCCTCGCGCGGGCGTTCCGGCAGTACCCGTGGATGGGTTTCGAGGTACTTGGCTTTGTAGACGACCGTGCTGAGGTCTTCGAGGAGCCGCCACCCGGCCGCCTCGTCCACGACTACATCCCCCGCCGCCTTGATACCCTCGGGGGCGTAGACGACCTCGCCGACGTGATGGATCGGCTGGGCGAGTCCGGCCAACACGTGGACCTGGTCTACGTGGCGCTGCCGCTGCGCGCGACGCCCAAGATCGAGCCGATCGCCGAGGCGTGCTCGAAGCGGACGGCCCACATGTGCCTTGTACCGGATCTCTTCCACCTCGGCCTGCTCGTCAACAGCCGCATCTCGGACGTGGACGGCCTCCCGGTGATCCACCTCATGGACGAGGCCCCGTTCGACGGGCGGCAGGTCATCAAGCGCGGCCTCGACATCGCGTTCTCGGCCGCCGTGCTGGTGCTCCTCGCGCCGCTCTTCCTGCTGCTCGCGCTCGGCGTCAAGCTTTCGTCGCCGGGGCCGGTGTTCTACCGCCAGACGCGCATGGGGCTCAACGGGCAGACGTTCAAGATGCTCAAGTTCCGCTCGATGCCCACCAACGCGGAGTCGAAGACCGGCGCCGTGTGGGCGAAGGCGGGTGAGAACCGCGCGACACCCTTTGGCAGCTTCCTCCGCAAGACGAGCCTCGACGAACTCCCGCAGTTCATCAATGTGCTCAAGGGTGACATGTCGGTCGTCGGCCCGCGCCCCGAGCGCCCCGTCTTTATCGACGAGTTCAAGGAGCATGTCCCAGGCTACATGCTGCGCCACAAGATGAAGGCGGGCATCACCGGCTGGGCGCAGGTCAACGGCTGGCGCGGCAACACCTCCATCGAGAAACGCATCGAGTTCGACCTCTACTACATCCAGCACTGGTCGCTCCGCTTCGACCTGCGGATCATGCTCCTGACCGTGTTCAAGGGCTTCGTGAACGAGAACGCGTACTAAAGGAAGGCTGAATGCAGAGAGATGAGGGCAGAAAAGGATATACTGCCCACTGCCCTTCACAGAACACCGCGCGCCTCTTGCTAGAGGATGGCGGGTGAAAACCCTGACGGACGGATCGTAGCGGGGAGGTGCGACTTGGATAGCATGGGGCGACTCTCCCTTCGTCCGCATTTCGCTCCGGCTTCGAGCCGAGCGGTGCCGGTCGCGCCCCTCTTCCCTCCTTCTGCCTTCACCCCTCTGCCTTGATCTACCTCCAGCACCTCGACCTCGCCTTCGGCGGGCAGCCGATCTTCACCGGGCTGACGTGGACCATCCGACCTGGCGAGCGCGTGGGCCTGATCGGGCCGAACGGCGCGGGCAAGTCAACGCTGCTGCGCGTGATCGCGGGCGAGCAGGCCATCGACGGCGGGCAGGTGGGCTTCGATGGCGGCGCAACGGTGGGCTACCTCCGGCAGGACGTGCAGGAGATGGACCTCGACCGCTCCGTGCTAGAGGAGGCGATGACCGCCTTCCAGCACGTCCTGGACCTCGAAACCGACGAGCGGGACCTCGCGGCGCAGATGACGCAGGCGCTCGCGGACGGCGTCGCGGCCGACTCGGACCAATACACGCGGCTTGTGGAGCGGCACGCGCGCGTCCACGCCGAACTCGCCGCCGCCGAGCACCACCTCATCAAGCCGAAGACGGAGGCGATCCTCGCGGGGCTGGGTTTCTCCGAGGACGAGATGCTCCGCCCGCTTCACACCTTCTCCGGCGGCTGGCGGATGCGCGTCGCGCTCGCCCAACTCCTCCTCCAGCAGCCCTCCGCGCTACTCCTCGACGAGCCGACGAACCACCTCGACATCGAGTCGATTGGGTGGCTGGAGGAATACCTGCGTAGCTATCCCGGCGCGGTCGTTGTGGTGAGTCACGACCGCTACTTCCTCGACCGCATGGTGACGCAGATCGCCGAGCTGCGCGACAGCCGCATCGACGAGTACGCGGGCAACTACAGCTTCTACATGGAGGAGCGCGAGGAACGCATCGCGCTGCAGGCGGCGGCCTACGAGAACCAGCAGCGCATGATCGCCGAGACAGAGCGCTTCATCGAGCGCTTCCGCTACAAGGCGACGAAGGCGAAGCAGGTGCAGAGCCGCGTCAAGATGCTCGACAAGCTAGAGCGCATCCCGCCGCCACCCTCGGACGACGCCGCGATCCGCTTCCGCTTCCCCGAGCCTGAAGCTTCAGGCCGCGCCGTGCTCGAACTCTCGCCGTTCTCGAAGGCCTACCCGACGCACGAGGGCACGGCCAACGTGGTGTTCGAGGACGCGGGGCCGCTACGGATCGAGCGGGGGCAGAAGCTCGCGCTCATCGGCAAGAACGGCGCAGGCAAGTCGACGCTCGCGCGCATCCTCATCGACAGCGAGGACTTCGACGGCACGCGCGACGAGGGCTACCGCGTGACGACG
>JBCDFO010000046.1:0-18282 GCA_039177895.1 Bacteroidota bacterium | reverse complement strand
GTGCGGTACGTCTCGTGGGCGTCCCAGTACGCCTGCCATTTCGGTTCGATGGCGTCGAAGGGGTAGCCTGCCATGGTGCGGCTGGGGAGAGGGTGGACAGAGCAGAGCAAAAAGCTACGCGAGGGCCTAGCGAAGGTTCAGCGGATAGCTTCGCCGCTCGCTCAGTAGGTCTGTCCTGATCAGTCCTCGTCAGCATCTCGGGCAGCAGACAGCAGCGCTTCCCGCATCGACCGGGCGCTTGCCTGCATGGCCTGACCGAGGGCATTCGCATAGTTCTGGTAGTACGCTATCCCCTCGGGCGTATCAATCGACTGCGCGTAGGCGCGCATTTCCTCAACGGTCAGATTCCGGTAGATGTAGTAGGTGGAGAGCACCGAATAGTCGGTCATGGAGGGCAACATGACAGCGCGCGTCTCGGCGCGTTCCGACTCGGTCATCTGGTCGGCGTCTGGGATCAGGGCCTCCAGGAAGAGCAGGGTGATATCAGCAAGCAAGGCTCCGCCCTGCGTCACGTCCTCCATGTAGTAGGCGAGTTGCGCCCGCGTGGTGTCGATCGGGATCGTTTGCCCGAGCGCCTGCCCGAACGCGTTGAGGTTGGCGTCCGAAGCGGGGTCTACGATGTAGACCGAGTCGGCGCGCTGGGCACGGCGTACCGCAGGCTGGTCCATCCACACCTGCAGCGCCTGAGCTTCATCGAGGGTCAGTGCGTTGGTCAGCGAGCGAATGACTGTCTCTGTGAAGGCGTCTCTGTCGAAGGCAGCGCGTGCGGCTTCCAGCAAGGAGTCTGCCTCTAGGAGTGAGTCCACCTCCGCCGCGAACTCCTCGACCAGCGCCGTCTCGAAGTCTGTCACGACCCAGTCGAACATGGTGCGCTCGAGTAGGTCGAGCACGATGGGACGGATGGCCGTGGAGTCGTCCGGGGTGGGTGCTTGCGCGCGGGCCGTTGACAAGGTGGCCAGCAGGGCAAGTCCGGCAACGAGGAGCATTGAGCGTGGATACAAGACGTTCATTTCAGGTGGATGGTCAGAGGGTGCGTCGCTTTCTTAGCAATCCGGCGCAAGGTAGAGCAAGGCCATGCGATCTTCCTCCGCCTGCGAATCTTTCACACACTTGTGTCCGCTCTACCACCAGGACGTGTCTGAGGTGCTGTCGCTCCACGTGGACCGGCAGGCTGCAACGTAGATACGCGGAGATAGAGGCCGCCGTCGTATGTTCGCGGCGGTCGTTTCTCTTCGACCCGTCCCTTGTTGCACCGTCTTTCTCGGACGACGCATGAACCAGGGATGCACATCCTGCGAAAACGCAACGCGTTGGGCTCTTTCCGGCAGGCACCTCGTTGGGGCGCGCTGCTGGGCCGCACTCCCCCCCTGCGACCCACCTCGTTTCTGATCCCACCTCGCCTCCCATGCTTTTCTTCGCTGGCCTCCGCGGCTCTGGCGGCCTTCGGACCGCGCTGCTCGCGCTCGGCCTCGCGCCGCTCCTGCTCGTCGCCCCTGCCGCATCTGCGCATGCCCCCGACGAGCCTACGCCGGACGAGACGCCGGAGGAACGCCGCGACGGCAACGCCCCGCTGTGGGCCCGCCAGCTCGTTCAGGCCGACCGTCTGCTCAATGCCATCGGCGACGCCGAGGCGCTGGGCGACACGGAGCACGCCGCCACGCTAGCCACCGACGCGCTCGGACTGGCCCAGGCCCTCACCGCCGACCCCTACCTCCTCCGCGACGCGCGCACGCGCCTGCTTGTGCTCGACGTGCAAGCCGCCTACGAGCGCCACCACGGGGCCGTCGCCGCCCTCGACCTCTCGGCGGGCGACTTCCGCCGCCTCCGCACCGACGCGCTTGCTTCGCTCAACCCGGAGGGCGGCCCGCTCGACCTGAACCTTCACGTGGAGACGGTGCGCTCGCTTTTCCTCGCCAACGTGATGACGGCGCCGGGCTCCTTCGCCCCGCGCATTGAGCGCCAGACGTCGTACCTGCAGCGGCAGAACTACTACCAGGACCGCATCCGCGAGCGTGGGGCGCGCTACTTCCCGATGATCGAGCGCATCTTTCGTGAGGAGGGCGTGCCGGTCGAGTTGAAGTACCTCGCCGTCGTCGAGAGCGCGCTCAACCCACAGGCAGTCAGCCCGATGGGGGCCGCCGGGCTCTGGCAGTTCATGAAGGGCACGGGGCGGATGTACGGCCTCAGCCACCGCGACCGCTTCCGCCCGGAGAAGTCGACCCGCGCCGCGGCGCGCCACCTCCGCGACCTCTCGGAGATGTTCGACGGCGACTGGCAGCTCGCGCTCGCGGGCTACAACTGCGGCCCGTACCTCGTGGAGCGCCTCGCCAAGCGTGCCACGGCGCGGCTCGGCCGCCCGGCGACGTTCTGGGACATCTACGGCTCGCTCCCGCGTGAGACGCGCAACTACGTCCCGACCTACATCGCGACCGTGAAGGCGCTTGAGGCGCCACGCCAGGAGACCTCCGACCAAGGCTAGCTATCCGTCAGGGCGAGGGCACGTTGCCAGGCACGGCGCTGAACGTGGCCTCGATGGTGACGGGAGACGCGTTGCCCGCGTCGTCGTAGGTCGTGAGTGCCGCGGACAGGGTGCCTGTCACAGCGTCGGCGCTGACGCTGGTGAGCGTGAGTGTCCCGGAGTCAGCCATCGCGAAGAAGGCCGGGCCCTCGTCGTGATCGTCCCAGTGGTAGACCGTCACCCGCGCATCCGACCCCACCTCAATGGCACCCTCGGCGGGCGTGGCGAACGCCACCACCTCGACGTAGGAGAACGGCGCGTCCTCATGCGCCCAACTGCTGCCATCGAGCGGCGCAGTAGCGAGGGCCACCACGCCCATGCCTTCCATGCCGGGGACGAAGTAGGCCGTGCCCTCAAACGACGCAGGGGCGGTGTCTCCGGTGAGGGTCACCGCCGAGGTGCCGATGTCGACGAACGGGAAGGCGAGGAGCAGGACGAGAGCAAGGAGGCGCATGGCATCAGGGTTCCGCGGAGCGATGGTGTACAGCTAGGTACGAAATCCAGGGCCCCCATGGATCGGCAGATACGCCGTGCCCCTCCGTACGAGGCCGACCAAAAAACATCCCGCCCGGCCTGTTACGACCGGGCGGGACGGCAAGCAGTGCGGTGCACTGTGTTGAGAGTCACCCCGAAGGGTGCTGCGGAAATATACCGCCCTCGCTGCCGAAAGCTCCCACCTACTCTGGCTCCGCCCACCGCAGCCGTACGAGCAGGGGCTTGTGGTCGGAGAGAAATAGGCTCGGCACCTCCGCCCGGACGACCTCCCACGCGGGATCGGCGAACACGAAGTCGATGCGGACGACGGGGAGGTCAGCGCGGTAGGTCGCGCCCCAGCCGCGCCCGGTGGTACGGAAGGCGTCCGTGCGGCCCTGGCTCAGCTGGCGGACGCTCCAGTTGTAGGGCGTCGCGTTGAAGTCGCCCGAGATCAGGACCGGGAGGGTCTCCTGCGCGAGCATCGCACGGATCGCCTCGACGTGGGCGGCCCGGCGGCGGTAGGCGTCGCGGTACTGGCGCAGGTAGCCCAGTGCGCCCGAGAGCGAGTAGAAGGGTACCCCGTCCGTCCACGGCTTAGCGATGCCGAACGAGACGAGGTGGACGTTGTAGTGGACGCCTTCGCGGCCCTGCCAGCGGAAGTGGGTGCGGAACACCTCGGACGTCATCTCCTCGTCCGGAAAGAGCTCGAACGCGCTCTGCGACAGGGTTTCGAAGCCGACCTCGGACGCTGCGGGGTGAATGAGCAGCGGCACGCGCGCATCGACGGTCCGCTCGGTGCCAAGCGGCGGCATCGGGACGAGGTAGTCAAGGGAATCCGCCACGAGAGCAATATGGTTGGGCAGCCAGCGCCGCTCGCGTCCCTGGACCGTAACAACTTCCTGGAGACCAGCGATGGTCGGGGCGGTGTCCTCGAAAAACGTCCGGGTCCCATCCAGCAGCACCTCAGGGATGGCACCGCTGATCGGTGTGTTGAACGTGAGCAGCACAAGGTCGTCCGGAGCTGGGTCGGGCGGCGACGCGAGCCAGCCGAGCGGGAGCGTCCGCGCGAGGAGCCACAGGCTTATCACCGCATATGCGAGGGCCCAGCCGCGCTGCTTCGCCAGCAGGAGCGTCAGCGTAAAGAGCACCAGCAGCGCCGTCCAGTAGGGCAGCCCGATGGCGACGAGCTGCGCCCACCAGAACGTCTGCGGGTGGAGGTAGGCAGCCAGCCCACCGACCAGCGCGAGGGGAAGCACAACGCCCTGCACGAACACGAAAAGCCAGACCAGCGGCCGCCAGCGGCGCTTAGGTGGGGGCGTGGTGACAGACACAGCGACAGGCGTCACAGGCGGCCTCACGGGAGCCGAAGCCAGCGACTAGGCGCGGCCACTTGCCTCGTAGAGGATGCGCTTCTCCTCGTCGGTCAGCGCATCGTAGCCCTGCTCGTTGATCTTGTCGAGGATGCGGTCGATGTCGCGCGGGCTGGTTGCGGGCGCATCCTTGGAGCGGCGCTCTGCCCGGGGACGCCGTGCGGGCGTCCGGCGCTTCGGGGCCTCAGACTTAGAAGCCGGGGCAGCCCCTTGCTTCTTCTCCTCACGCGAGGCAGCCCAGCGCTCCAGCTTGCCCAGGAAGCCGCCGTCATCGTCGGCGGCGCTGCCACGGCCTCGCGACGGAGCGCTGCGTGCCCGGTTGCCGCTGCTGAAGAGCGGCATCGCCCACGCGGCCAGGTCGGTGCCCGCGAGCTGCGCGCGAGCAAAGAGGAAGCCCACGAGCGCCGCGCCCATGTAGGTCGGCAGCGGCTCGATGAGGACAAAGAGCGCCACAAACCCGATGGCGACCCACTTCAGCGGGACCACCCCCAGCAGCAAGAGCCCGATGCCCCGGTTCGGGTGGAGCGTAGCCACGCAGCAGAGGACGCCCAGCGCCGGGCCCATCGCGCCGAAGTAGAGGCCTTGCCAGCCGATCGCCGCCGAGGCAGCCAGCGCCACGAGCGCGCCGCCCAGTGCGGTGAGCACGTAGAGCCCGAAGAGCCGATGGCTGCCGTACATGTCCTCGTAGTCGCGGCCCATCCAGTAGAGCCACAGCATCGAGAACAGGAACCCGATCAGCCCCCAGAAGCTGACGTCGATGTTGACGAACGCGTGGGTGACGAACGTCCACGGCTTCAGGAACGCGTCGGGGATGACGGCCTGGAACGCCAGAAAGTCTGCCATCAGGCCGGGCACGCCTGGGATGAAGCGCAGGAAGATGTACGCCACGTACGCCACCGTGTTGACGGTCAGCAGCCACCGCATCGCGCGGGGCAGCGCGGTATACCAGATGCGGAACCGGGCGAGGGGGGAGTCGGGATTCATAACCGAGCAGCGAGGAGGCCACGCGGGGGCGGGCGGGCCGAGCGGAAGGGAGTAGGCGGCAGGAGGCCTACGTCAGGGGGGCGACAAGCGAGAAGGCAAACTACGGCGGTGGTTCCCCTGGAACGAGCGGATCACGCAGTAGCGCGTGCCTGAGGCTTCACCGGCAGCTTGCCGCGCCAGAACTGGATGAGCAGGAAGCCCGTCAGCGCACCGCCCAGGTGGGCAAAGTTGGCGACGCCCGCCTGGGTTCCCGAGACGCCCGCATACAGGTTGAAGACGATCATCCCCAGCACGAGCCACTTCGCCTTGATGGGCACGAAGAAGTAGAGGTAGATCGGCTCGTCAGGGTAGAGCATCCCGAACGCGATCAGGATACCGAAGACGCCGCCGGACGCGCCGAGCGTGAACGCGGGGAAGTAGGCCGCATTCTGCGCCACGAACGGATACGATGTCACGGCGAGTTGCGTCAGGCTCGCGCCGAGCACGCACGCGAAGTAGAACAGGGCGAAGCGCCGCGTGCCGAACGTGTTCTCGATCCGCATCCCGAACATCCACACGCCGAAGAGCATGTTGAAGAGGATGTGGCTGAAGCTGCCGTGCAGGAACGCCGTCGTGAAGAGCTGCCACGGATAGAAGTCCGGGATCCGCGTGGGCTCGCCGAAGCGCAGCGCTGCCTCGGGCGTGCCCACGGGCCACAGCGCGAAGAGCCGCACCAGAACATCGGCCAGCGGCCCCTGCTGGGCCACGAAGACCAGCACGTTGATGATGAGCAGGTTCTTCACCACCGGCGGCATCACGGAGAAGCCAGTCGGTGGGCTGTAGGCGTTTTGCATCAGGCCAGGTCGGGCACGCGCGTGCGCGTCTGTGAGGGAGAAGCGGTCGAACGGCTCGCCCCAACGAAGGTTGCGCCCGCCGGGGTCCCAGACCTGCCGGATCTTCGCGACGATGCTGCTGCGCCGCGGCTCAGCGAACGCGGTCCGGGAGGTCGGTGATGACGCCTGCCACACCGAGGGCGCGGAGCCGCGTGCCCTCCGCCGGGTCGTTGACCGTCCACGGGATTACGTCCATCCCGACCGAGCGTGCCGCCGCCATCAGGTCGGCGTCCACGAGGCGGTAGTCGGGGCTGTAGATGTGCGGCACGAAGCCGAGCCGCGCGAGATGGCTCGTCACGCTGTGGTCGGTCTCGTGCTCCACGAGGAGCGCGAGCCGTAGGGGCGGGCCCTGTTGCTTGGCGAGTTGCAGCGTCCGCACGTCGAACGACTGCAGCGTCGTGCGCGCGACCACGTCCGGTCCGGCGTCTTCCAGCACGCCCCAGAGCAGCCGCACGAACGTCGCAGGGTCGGGGTGAAAGAGGTCGTCCGTGGCCGCCGTGCACTTCGTCTCGATGTTGTAGAACGGCGCGGGGCGGCCGTCGCGGGCCGCCTTCGCCTCGGCGTGGGCGATCAAGTCGCGGAGGCGCGGCTTGACGGCCGCCATCGCCTGCTGCTCAGGGAAGCGGGGGTGGCCGCGCTGCCCGACATCGTAGCGCGCGATCTCGGCGTAGGGCATCCGAAACAGGTTCAGCGCCTGCGCCTCGTCCTGCGTAACAGGCCGCCCGTCTGGGTGCGAGGCGATCTCGGCGTTCATCCACGGCTCGTGGCTCACGACGACCTCATGGTCTTCCGAGATCACCGTATCGAGTTCGAGCGTCGTCACACCGAGGTCGAGCGCGAGGTCGAACGCCGGGAGCGTGTTCTCGGGGCGGAGGCCACGCGCGCCCCGGTGGCCCTGCAGGTCGAAGCCGTCCGGGCGGCGCGGCGTGAGGGTGGAGGACGGAGAACTGGCCACGACGGAAGCGGAGTGGTGAGAGAGGACGGCACGTGATGTACGAACCGAAGATCACGCCAGGGCTACGGCTGCGTTACCACTGGGTTGTCTTGGATGCTCGGCGCTGTACCCTCTGCCATGTCCCGCGTGGTGCCGGAGAGGGCATCGCGGAGATGGTCGTGCACGTCGTCGTCGGGGTGCTCGTGGGTGTCGGGTTCGAGATGGGTCGTCACCTCCACGTGGTCCTTCGGGAAGACGGCGCGGATGGCTTCCTCGACCTGCGTCGCGTGCGCGTGGGCGTCCTCAATGGGGAGACCGCCGGGGAAGAGGAGGTGCACCTCCACGTAGACCTGGTCGTTGACGCGGCGGTAGCGGAGGAAGTGGTAGCCGAGGATGTGGCTCTCGGCCTCGGCGCGGTCGAGCGCGGCGCGGAGGCGGGCCGTCTCGTCGGGGTCGGCGTGCTCCATCAGGCCTCGGTACGCCTTGCGCAGCAGCGCGACGGCCGTCCAGCCGATGTTGAGCCCCAGCAGGATCGCCACGACGGGGTCGATCCAGGTCACGCCCGTGAGCCACACGAGGCCGACACCCACGACTACGCCGAGGCTCGTCCACATATCCGTGAGCACGTGCTGCCCGTTCGCAACGAGGACGACGGCGTTGTGCTGCCTCCCCGTGCGGACGAGCCACAGCCCGAGCCCGAGGTTCACGAGCCCGAGTGCCCCCGTGACGGCGAGGCCGACCCCCAGCCGTTCCAGCTCTGGCCCCGTCACGAGTGCCACGATGCCCGTCGCCACGATGCCGAGGGCGGCCACGAGGATGAGCGCCCCCTCGAAGCCCGACGAGAAGTAGGCGATCTTGCCGTGGCCGTAGGGGTGCTTCGCGTCGGGCGGCTGGGCGGCGTACCACAGACTAAACGTCGCGATGCCCGTGGCGAGGAGGTGGACTACCGATTCAAGGGCGTCGCTGAGGATGGCCGTGGAGCCGGTGGCGGCGTACGCCCCGAGCTTGCCAGCGAGCATGAGCACCGCCACGGCGAGGCTCGCCGCCATCGCCTGTGAGCGTGGGTCGCGCCAGTCGAAGCGCTGCGGGAGCGCCGCGTCCATGCCGGGTGAGTCGTGAGCCATCGGTGCGTGTGTGGACGTGAAGAGGTATGAACGTGTGAACGTGCGGATGATCCCTGTGCATCTACTGCGGTGAGGGTTGCCTCCAGCCGATTTCGCCAGCCTTTCGCCCCCAGCGCGGCGCGGCGGGCTGCTTCGCGCGTAGACTGTCCGTTCTCCCTTTCTTGCCGATAGCTGACGGCTGACAGCCTCTAGCCCCCATGCAGATCCACCTCCCCGACGGCTCCGTCCGCGAACTGCCCGCGAACGCCACTGGCCTCGACCTCGCCCAGGACATCTCGGCGGGCCTCGCCCGCAACGCGCTCGCCGTGAAGGTCACGCTGCCCGGCGAGAAGGACGGCGAGGTGCGCGACCTCAGCCGCCCGCTCCCGGACGGCAGCACCGTGCAGATCCTCACGTGGCGCGACGACGAGGGCAAGGCGGCCTTCTGGCACTCCTCGGCGCACCTGATGGCCGAGGCGCTCGAAGCGCTCTACCCCGGCGTCCAGCTCGGCATCGGCCCCGCCATCGAGCGCGGGTTCTACTACGATGTCGACCTCTCCGCCGTCGAAGGCCAGCCGACGCTCACGCCGGACGACTTCCCGGCCATCGAGAAGAAGATGAAGGAGCTCGCGCGGCAGAACAACGCGTTCGAGCGCCAGGCCATCGGCAAGGCCGAGGCCATCGCCCACTTCGAGGCGAAGGGCGACCCATACAAGCTCGAACTCCTCGAAGACCTCGAGGATGGCTCGATCACGTTCTACACCCAGGGCGGCTTCACCGACCTCTGCCGCGGGCCGCACATTCCCTCCACGAAGCCCATCAAGGCGATCAAGCTCACCAAGCTGAGCGGGGCCTACTGGCGCGGCGACGACTCGCGTCCGCAACTGACACGCCTCTACGGCATCACCTTCCCAAAGCAGAAGGAGCTCGACGAGTACCTCGAGATGATCGCGCTCGCCGAGCAGCGCGACCACCGCAAGCTCGGGAGCGAGATGGGGCTGTTCATGTTCGCGCAGTCGGTCGGGCCAGGCCTGCCGATCTGGCTCCCGAAGGGCGCTATCCTGCGCGAGACGCTCACCAGCTTCCTCAAGGAGGAGCAGACGCGGCGCGGCTACCAGCCCGTCGTCACCCCGCACATCGGGCGGCTTGACCTCTTCAAGACCAGCGGGCACTACCCGTACTACGCCGACTCGCAGTTCCCGCCCATGTTCGAGGACGACGACGAGGGCACGCCCGAGAGCGACCGGGAAGGCTACCTCCTCAAGCCGATGAACTGCCCGCACCACGTGCAGATTTACGACCGCCAGCCGCACTCCTACCGCGAGCTCCCGATCCGCTACGCCGAGTTCGGCACGGTCTACCGCTACGAGCAGTCGGGCGAGCTCGGCGGCCTCACCCGCGTGCGCGGCTTCACGCAGGACGACGGCCACCTCTTCTGCACGCCCGAGCAGGTCAAGGACGAGTTCAAGAACGTCATCGACCTCACGCTGACCGTGCTCCGCGCGCTCACGTTCGACACGTTCACCGCGCAGGTGTCGCTCCGCGATCCCAGCAACACCGACAAGTACATCGGCGAAGCCGCGCTGTGGGATTCCGCGGAGCAGTCGATCCGTGAGGCGGCCGCCGAGATGGGCCTGGACACCATCGAGGAGGAGGGCGAGGCGGCGTTCTACGGGCCGAAGCTCGACTTCATGGTCAAGGATGCGCTCGGCCGCCCCTGGCAGCTCGGCACCATCCAGGTGGACTACAACCTCCCCGAGCGCTTCGACCTGACCTACATCGACGCGGACGACACCCGGAAGCGGCCGGTGATGATCCACCGCGCGCCGTTCGGCAGCCTGGAGCGCTTCATCGGCGTGCTCATCGAGCACTGCGGCGGGCACTTCCCCGTCTGGCTCGCGCCCGTGCAGGTGAAGGTGCTCCCCGTCAGCGACGCCTTCAGCGACTACGCCCAGAGCGTCGCGGCTGACGTGCGCGCCGCGGGCTTCCGCGTGGAAACCGACCTCCGCAGCGAGAAGGTCGGCCGCAAGATCCGCGACGCCGAGGTCGAGAAGGTGCCCTACATGCTCGTCGTCGGCGGCAAGGAAGTCGAGGCGGGGACCGTCGCCGTCCGCCGCCAGGCCGAGGGGGATCGCGGCGCCGTGCTGACGGCCGAGTTCATCGCCACGCTCCAGCAGGAGGTCGCCGAGCAGTTGGGGCGGGCGTAGGCGCTACGCCTCGCCTGATGCGCGAAGCGCTGCCCTGTAGATGGCGCCGCTCAACCGAAAGTCATGGTCCTGTAGGAGCGTATCGAGGACCGGCTTAACTGCAGGGATCAAACGCATAGCCTTCGCCGAGATCAACACACCTGCGGTGCCCACGATCTTGAGTCCAGCCTGCTCGGCGGCGCGACGTCCCCGGGCTTCATCGATCAGCAACAAGGCGTCTGGCAGCGTCAATGCATATACGATAGCCTCGCTCTCGCCGAGGTCCAGGTTGCGTGCAAGCAGAGCACGGACAGCGCTTCGATCCTGAACCGGTACCTCACGCAGCCAGGCGGGACAGTGACCGTATTCGGCAATGACTGCCCTGGGCGCACTGATCTGAGGATAGAGTTGCGGAAGCAGTCCCACGAGGCGTACCCGGTCCAGCGCAATCAAGCAGGATGTGTCCGTGACGACGAGTCGGCTCATTCGGCCTCGTGCTCAGCACCACGTTCAGCAGCCCAGGCTCGCACCGTCTGCAGTTCGCGCTCGAACGCTTCCACATCGTCGTAGACAAACGCTGGGATACCGCGCTCGCGCAACGCGTCGAGAAAGGCCCGGTAGGGCAGACCTGCGATCCGCGCGGCACGTCCGACCGACACCTCGTCTTCCTGGAAGAGACGGATGGCAAGGAGGAGCCGTGCGCGGGCTTCGTCTATGCTAGCAGGGAGATCGGGTAGGTTGAGGGTCGGCATAGGCATCGCGTCGTGTGGGGACACGTACACGAGGCAGCGCTCCGAAAGTGCCCTCCGGCGCTCTGACAGACGTAGCAGGACGGCCCAGCATCAACCGGACCGCCCTGCTTCATTCCTGGGAACGGGAACGGGCTAGCCACGCCCTCCTTGCGGGCCGCGCGGGCCCCGTCCGCCAGGGCCGAGGAGGTGCATCCGCAGCGCCGCGTGCACCATCACGATCTCTTCCTGCGGATCGTCGAGGATCTCGGCGAGCGCAGTCTTAAACGCCGCACGCGCTTCCTTCGGATCGACGGTACCGCGCTGGGCCTCCATCTCGTCGCGGAGCGCGTCGAGGTCGGTCTGCTGCGCCTCGCTCAGGGCGAGCGCCTCAGCCATCGCGGCCTGCTCCGCCGCGCGACGGGCTTCCCGTCTGGCCTCCCGTTCCGCTTTGTGGGCCACCAGCGCCGCCAGTTGCGCCTCGGTCAGCTCGGCGTCGATCTCGGCCTTCATGGCCGCCGCAAGTTCCCTCGCCTGAGCGCGGCGCTCCTCGTCGGCGAGACCGCTCTCGCGCAACGCCTCAAACTCGGCGCGGTAGGCTTCGCGGATGGCGTCGATGGCCGCCTGCTGGGCGTCCGTGAGCGCGAGGTCGCCGGTCAGAACGCGATCGAACGGGCCGCCCTCGGGACCGCCGGGACCACCCGGTCCTCGGGGGCCGCGAGGACGTCCATCAGTTTCGCTACGGCGGTCTTCCAACTCAGCGCGGCGAGCATCGAGCTTCGCTTCGAGGCGGGTGAGCTGCTCCGGCGTCAGGCGTCCGTGCACCTCAGCGGCGACGTACCACAGCGTGCCTGGTTCGAGGTGGCGTCCCTCAAAGTCGCGCGCGGCCGCGACGAGGTCGTCAGACGAAGCCCCGGCGTCGGTGGCAACGCCCGTGACGGCGCTGGCGAGGGTGATGGTGTCCGTGGTCACACCGTCGGTGGCGGCCTCGGACGAGTCGCAGCCGGTGAGGAGGAGGCCAAGGGCGAGGAGCAGGGCAAAGAGGGCGGGCGTGGCGAACGCTGGGGCAGTAGTGGTGCTGCTGGCAGCGTGGCTGGATTGATAGGTCATGGCGCGATGTGGTTGGAGGAAGGGGGGCTGGATGCATGCGGGCGAGCCCGATCGGTGTGTCACCAATCTGCCCAGCCCGCGGGCCGGACGTGTCACAGAGTTGTGGCGAGCCCGCGCCCATCGTGTCGGATTTCCTCGGCGCCGTCTTCCCGATGCGGTCTTTCTTGATGCCGGTCCCCTGCGACACGAAGCCGTCACCGGGGCGTCGTAGCTTGCCCCGCTCCGCTCGCCTCCCCACGCCCGCTGTGATCACCTACGTCTCTGGCACCCTCGTCGCTAAGAAGCCCACCGAAGCCGTCATTGACGTGCAGGGCCTCGGCTACGCGGTGCTCATCCCGGCCTCGTCGTTCGACAAGCTGCCTGCGGTGGGCTCGCCCGCCAAGCTGCTCACCATCCACCACGTCCGCGAGGACGCCGCGCTGCTCTTCGGCTTTGCCACCGATGCTGAGCGGACGCTCTTCCGTGAGATGACGAGCGTCTCGGGCGTCGGGCCGAAGCTGGCCCTGGCGGCGCTCTCGGCGATGGCTCCGGCCGAGCTGCGGGCCGCCGTGATCGCCGACGACGCGGCTCTGCTGACGCGCATCCCGGGCGTTGGCAAGAAGACGGCGCAGCGGCTCTGCGTCGAGCTCCGGGACCGTCTCGCCAAGCTCGACGGGCTCGGGCAGGCCTCCCTCGGTGGCGACGGCGAGAGCGCCGCGCTCCGCGAGGACGCCCGCGCCGCCCTCATCGCGCTCGGCCTCAGCCGCGCCGACGCCGAGAAGCGTATCCGCAAAGCCCTCCGCGCCGACGCCGCGCTCCCCTCGGCGGAGGCGCTCATTCGCGCGGCCCTGCGCGAGAGCTAGGGGATGCGGGTATTCGACCGTGTCGGCGCCCCCGGCCTCATCGGCGCCCCCGGCCTCCGCTTGGCTTGTGTCCTTGCGCATCGGCGTAGGCGGTGGGCTAGCATCTGAACCGATGACAGCCCACCCACCCCACGTCCTGCGCCGCCGTGCTTCTCCTCCTCACCCACGGAACCTGACGTGACGCTGCTCTACGTCCTCGACCTAGCCGGGACGTTCGTGTTTGCGATGTCCGGGGCGCTGCGTGCGGCCCGCCACGACCTCGACCTGCTGGGGGCGCTTGTGCTCGCCACGGCGACGGGCATCGGCGGCGGGCTCATCCGCGACGCGCTCCTCGGCGCTACGCCCGCGGCGTCGCTGCAGGACGAGGCGTACCTGCTCGCGTGCGTTGCCGGGGCCGTGGTAGTGATGCTGGCCGCGTCGCGCGTGCAGGCGCAGTGGGACCTCGTGCGCTACGCCGACGCGGTCGGGCTGGGCGTCTTCGCAGCGCTGGGCGCCGCCAAGGCGACGCTCTTCGGGCTCGGCCCGATCGGGGTGATGATGATCGCGGCGCTGACCGCCACGGGCGGCGGCGTGGTGCGCGACGTGCTCGTCCTCCAAGTGCCCGCGGTCGTGCGCCACGACTTCTACGCCACCGCGGCGCTGCTCGGGGGCGGTGTGTTCGTGCTAGCCGACGCGGCTGGGCTGGGCGCGAACGCCGCGCTGGTCGCGGCGGGGCTCGTGACCTCGGGCCTGCGTCTGCTCGCGATGGCGCTGGACCTGCGGCTGCCACGCCTACGGCTCGGCTCGCCCTCGGGTGACTGAGGAGGCCATCGTCTTCGGTTATGGTCTTTGCCGCTGACGGCATTGACGGGGCGCTGACGGCACTGCCTCCGCTTCGCGTAATCTCCAGCCGGGCGTTAACACGTACGTAATCTTCGCTTTCGGTCGCCAGCCTAGCTTTTCCCGATTCCCCCATGCCGCCCCTCGACCCGACCATGAGCGCTGCCGCCGCGTCCGCCCCCACGCCGCCGCAAACGATCCTCCTCGTCGACGACGAGCAGGACCTCCTCGACCTCGTCAGCTACAACCTCGAAAAGGAGGGCTACACCGTGGTGACGGCCCTCGACGGCGAGGCTGCGCTGGAGCACGCCGAGGAGCGCGACCCCGACCTCGTCGTGCTCGACGTGATGATGCCGAACATGAGCGGGATCGAGGTGTGCCGTCGGCTGCGCGAGAATGCCAAGCTGCGCCTGACGCCGATCCTGATGCTGACCGCGCGCGGGGAGGAGTCGGACGAGATCAAGGGCCTCGAAGCCGGGGCCGACGACTACCTCGCCAAGCCGATCTCGCCGCGCCTGCTCGTCAGCCGCGTCCGCGCGCTCCTCCGCCGTGGGGAACGCGAAGAGACCGCGTCCACGACGCAGCTCCGCGTTCACGACCTCCACATCGACCGCAGCCGCTACGTGGTCACCCGCAACGAGGGCCTCGACGGCGAGGAGACCTTCCGGATGCCGCGCAAGGAGTTCGAGCTGCTCTATTTCCTCGCCGCGCACCCCGGCCGCGTCTTCTCCCGCGAAGAGCTCCTCGACGGCGTCTGGGGACCGAATGTGTACGTGGTGGACCGCACCGTGGACGTGCACGTGCGGAAGGTGCGCGAGAAGATTGGCAGCAACTACATCGAGACGGTGAAGGGCGTTGGCTATAAGCTCCGCGAGGAGCTCTGACGCCAGCACCTCACGGGCACACCTCGATGGCAAGGCCGTCGAGCGCGGCGGCGGCGGGCTTCCAGGCGAAGAAGCCGCGCGTGACGGCCCCGAACCGGCCGTAGCCGCCCTCGATGTTGGAGTTGATCTCCGGCTGCACGAGCGTCGTCGTGTCGGCAGGCAGCGTCCACTCCGCATCGGCTACGGTGGGCGTGAGGATGAACTCGGCGAGGAACAGCGTGGTGGACGACGCGGTGCCGAGCGCGGCATCCACCCGACGACGCATGACGTCTAGGTCCAGAGTCATGCGTGCCTCATCGCCCTCCTGTTCAACCGTGATCGCGTCTGAGACCGTGACGGGGATGGACCCGGGCCCGCAGCCGATGCGGGCGATAAAGCGGGTCGTGGTGATGCGGGTCAGCGGGGCCCACACGATGGCCTGGGTGCGCGGCGCGCTCGACGCGACGAGCGCGCCGCGCGGCATCGGAGGAACCGTCACCTCCGCCGTAGCTTGGTCCGTGCCTCGCTCGACGACGAGCCGGTAGGTCTCGCCCGTGCGTGGCTCCATCGTCGCGTCGTAGACCTCCCCGTAGGTGCTATCGGCGAAGCGGACGAGGCGCGGTGTCCAGATCGTCACAGCGCCCGTGCTCAAGGCCTCCGTGGTGACCAGGGCATCCACCGCAGCGTCCTCGGGCCGCGTCGGACGCTCGATGGTGCGGCGGAGCAACTGCACGCGCACCGTTTGGTCGAGGGTGCCGGTTTCGAGGTAGCCGTATACCGAGAGTACGCCGTCCTCGGTGTCGAACGGGTCGAAGCCGAGTGGGGTGATCTCGGTGCTGTCGCAGCTGCTCCAGGCGATCAGCACGAGGAGGACGCCGAGGTTATTCCTCATCACAGCGCGGGCGCTCATCGTTCATTTCGCAGGGAAGGCATAGCGGGTCCTCGGGGTGCTCGCAGAAGCCGCCGGGGTTGAAGGCAGCGCGGTCAAACGGGAGAACGAACGGGGTGAAGACCCGCCCGATCCACCAGCCGGTCGCATTCGTCAGCGCTGGGTTGGCGACCGTCGAGGGGGAAGGGGGGGGCTCTCCTGCCACGCGGATGCGCACGATCACCTCGTTGGTCGGAATCGAGGGCTCGGGAGCGAGGAGCGGCTCGCGTTCCCGAAGCCGCTGCGCGTCGTGCGTGAGATCGAGGTCGATGCGGTAGCGATCCCCCGTTGGCTGAGGAACCGGGTAGGTCAGCGTATACGGGTTGCCGTTGAACTGAAGCGTGGCGAGGCGGTAGACCACCTCGACTTCTACGACCGGAGCGACGCTCGTCACCGTGATCGGCAAAGTCACACGGCCGGGCTGGATGCGTGCCGCTTCGACAGTAAGCGCAGGTACCGGCGGCATCGTGGCCGTGGCGGTGGCCGTGGCGCCACCCTCTCGCAACAGCTGCAGCGTGTAGGTGGCGTTCGGCGCGGGAGCCACCTCGCCGGTGCGATAGACGGCTCCAAAGACACCCGGCTCTACCTCCACCGCCTCTTGGACCCACTCGACGCTGTCTGGAGCGCCAACGCGGCGCGAGAACACCCGCACGGGCAGCGTCGCCGTCGCCGGCGAGTCAGGACGGTCGACGCTGGTGCGCAGGAGGGCTACCCGAACGGCCTGGGTGGCCGTGCCCGCGTCGAGCGTGCCATAGAGCGAAAGGCCCGCCTCTTCCTCGAACGGGTTGAAGGCGAGCGGGCTGATCTCAGTGCTGTCGCAGGCGACGAGCACGCCCGTGAACACACCCACGGCGATCACGACGGTGAGGAGGCGACGCATGGCTAGCGGATGTCGAGCTTGAGGCCGACCGACGGTAGCAGCGGAAGCTGGTCCACACGGCGGAACGTGAAGAGGTCGAAGTAGAACACGTTGGCGCGGTTGTAGGCGTTGATGACGCCCGCGCGAATCGTGAAGCGGTAGCGCCCGCGCTCGGTCGCGCGTTCGAGCCAGAGGTCGAGGCGGTGGTAAGCGGGGAGGCGGTCGCTGCCGCGGGGACCGTAAAGCAGCCGCGTCTGGCCGGGCTCCGTCGCCACGTCCTCGCCCGCGCCGACGAGCGGGATCCAGTCGTCGATGCCCGCGGACGGCGTGTAGGGGAAGCCCGAGCTGTACTGGAACTGCGCCGTGAGCGCATACCCGTCGCGCTCCACGCGCGCGACGGCCCCGATGCGGTGGCGCTGGTCGTGCGGCGGTGTATAGGTCTCGGTCGCCGTCGTCACCTCGACCGTCGAGAGGGCGTAGCTGCCCGTGAGCGTGAGGTCGGTGTCGAAGAGGAATGGGCGGCGCAGCTCAGCGCGCACCGTCCCGCCGAACGCGGTGCCCTCGGCGGCTTCCAGCGTGGTCGTCGCCGCGACAAAAGCGGGGAAGCTGGGCGTCTGCAGGTCGGGGAGCCACTTCGCGAAGCCCTCCGCCGCCAGCGCGAGCCGCCCACCGGGAGACACATCGAACGCGCCGCGCCAGCTCACGAGCGCGTGGTAGGCCGTCGGCACCGCGTCGCCCTCGCCGACAGGGACGTAGGCCGTGAGCACATTGCCGAGGTTGCGCTCGTCCGAGAGCCCGACGACGCCCTGGCGGAAAAGCCCGCCTGCCACCGCGACTTCCTGGATGGCATCGAGGCCCACCGGCTGCCACGTCAGCCGCCCGCGCGGTTCGACGGAGACGCTGCCAGCTGTGTCGTAGGCATGGACACGGACGCCCGCTTCGGCACGCAGCGTCGGCGTGAGGGCGACCTCCGCCTCCGCGAAGCCGCCCGCTTCGAGTAGATCGACCTCCTCCGCAGGCACATCCTGGAAGAGCGTGCCGAGGTCATAGCGGTAGGCGAGTTGCTGCGCGAAGCCGCCGACGCGCACCTCGTGCGGACCGAGGTAGCGCGTGACCGTTGCAGTGCCCTGCCAGCCCGCTTCGCGCGCTGTCTGCGTAGGGGCGTTCTCCGGGCCGAACGCAGACTCGCTCTCGGTGTAGCCGCCCCGGAGCACCACCCGCCATGGCAGCCGGACGGGCCGCAGGTCGAGCGTCGCGCCGACGGCGAGGTTGTCCCACGCCAGCGCCTCGTCGTCAGCGACGAACGGAACGGGGTCGCCGAAGATGTCAGTCTTCGTGCCCGCGATGTCGCCGCGATCGGAGGTCTGGAGCGCCGTCACGGAGACGCCGCTCGCCGTGCCGAGTCGGGCATGCAGCTTCGCGAAGCGGTCGCCAAACTCATAGGGGAACGCCTGCCCGTAGAGGTCCGGCGTGAGCCGCGCCACGAGCGACTCGCGCGCCGAAGCCAGGAACGACACCCGGCCCGGCACGAGCGGCCCTTCGACGCTGACACCGCTCAGGAACGGCGCGAGCGCCACGCTGCCCGCGAACCGCTCCTTGCTTCCGTCGCGCGACGCGATGTCGAGCACGGACGAGAGCCGCCCGCCGTACTGTGCGCCGAAGCCGCCCGCGGCAAACGTCGCCGTGTCCACG
>JBCDFO010000045.1:0-18533 GCA_039177895.1 Bacteroidota bacterium | reverse complement strand
CCCATCTTTTTAGGAGGCGGCAAGTGGGGCCGAATAGCCTCCCACTGCGCCTCGGAGAGTCGGACGGTGTTCATGCCCCGAAGCTATCACGTCCGCCCACTTTTGCAATAGCCTCTAGGCCCTGCTCTTCACGCACCTCGCCACCGGCGCGCCATGAGGCTGGGGCGCTCGGTCGGCTCCGGCTGCGTTGGACGAGCAGCCTCCCACCCCGGCGGGCGCGGGTCGAAGGCGTAGAATGCCCGCAGCGCCTCGAACAACTCGGCGTGGCGCTCGGCGAACGCGACGGGGCGTTCGAAGAAGACCTCCGTCGCCACCGCAAACAGCTCGGCCGGGGCGGTCGCGGCGTAGCTGCTGAGCATCGAGCCGCGGCGCCCCGCGCGCTGCATCTCGCGGCGCATCAAGTCGAGCCAGGCGTCCCGCGAGCCTGCATCGAGGAGCGACGGCAGGCCGTCGGCGTCGGCGTCGTCGAAATCAAAGAGGTGGGCGAGTTCGTGGAGGACGACGTTCTGCCCGTCGTTCCGCGCCCAGCCGTCGCGCACGGACGGCACGGCGAGCTGAACCGGCCCTTGCGGATGCACCATCCCGTCGTAGTCGTAGTCGGCGCTGCCGTAGTCCTCTTCGTGGTAGATCTCGTCGGACGTGTCGCCGAAGAAGTCGGGGAGGAAGAGGAAGGTGCGACCGTCGGAGAGCTCCCAGTCGGGCCGCCCGTGTAGCAGCAGCGCGATACCCGCCGCGACGCCGAGCCGGAGGTCGTCCGTCACCGCGACACCGTCTATGCCCTCGAAGCGGCGCTCGACGAGCACGAACCGCACGTCGCGCTCGAAGCGGCGCTGGCCCTCGGCATCCAGCCGCGCATAGATCGCGACGTGGTCCTGGAGCCAGCGACGGTGCGCCTCCGGCGTCTTCTGCTGCGCGAGTCGCCACCGCCGCAGCGGCTTTCGCCCGGATACGACGACCACGACCGCGAGCGGGACGAGCGCCCACAGCGCGCCGAGCGGACCTTGCGCGAGCGCACCGATGACGCCCACGACTAGCGCCAACAGCCCCGCGATGAGGCCCTGGAAGACGAGGTCGGCCGGTCGGACTACACGCATAGCTTTAGGCGCACGATTGCTCGGCTGGCACGGCTGATTCAGCCGGACGGGTCAGCATCAAGCCGCGTGGGATACAGTCGGTGTGCCCCGAACGCTAGGCCCCGTGTCCTCCCCCCTCCTCGTTCTCGTCCCATGCCTCGATTGCTTCCAGCACCGTCTCCACGATCTGGTCCTCGGGTACCGTGCGGACGACCTCGCCGTGCTTGAAGAGGTGCGCGCGGCCACGGCCCAGCGAGATGCCGAGGTCCGCTCCTGCGGCTTCACCGGGCCCGTTGACGGCGCAGCCCATGAGCGCTACGCTGACGTCCTTCTCGAACTTCCGCGCAGCGACGGCCTCCTCGACTTCGTTGACGATGGAGAACAGGTCGCCCGCGAGGCGGCCGCAAGTCGGGCACGCGATGATGTTGACGCCAGGCCGTCCGAGGCGCAGGCTCTTGAGGATGAGGTGGCCCGTCTCGACCTCGTGCTCGGAGTCGGCGGAGAGGCTCACGCGGATCGTGTCGCCGATGCCGTCGGCGAGCAGCGCACCGATGCCGATGGCGGACTTGATCGAGCCCGCCTTCACGGTGCCGCTCTCCGTCACGCCGAGATGCAGCGGATAGTCTGTGCGCTCGGCGAGGAGGCGGTAGCTCTGGATCATGAAGAACACGTCCGAGTGCTTCACTGAGATCACTACGTCCTGGAAGCCCTCGCGCTCGCAGACCTCGGCGTGGCGCATCGCGCTCTCGAAGAGCGCCATCGGCTGCGGGAAGCCGTACTTGTCCATGATGTCCTTCTCCAGCGACCCGGCGTTGACGCCGATGCGGATCGGGATACCCTTCTCCTTCGCCGCCAGCAGCACCTCGCGCTCCCACTCCGGCTTGCCGATGTTGCCCGGGTTGATGCGCACCTTGGCGATGCCCGCCTCGATGGCTTTGAGGGCGTACTTGTAGTTGAAATGGATGTCGGCAACGAGCGGGACGGGGCTCTCGGCGACGAGTTCAGGGAGTGCGTCCACGTCCTCGGGGCGCGGGACGGCCACGCGGATGATGTCGGCCCCAGCCTCAGACAAACGGGTGATCTCCTTCAGGCAGTTCTCCACGTCGTGCGTCTTGCCCGTGGTCATCGACTGGACCGAGATGGGCGCGCCGCCCCCGACCTGGACATCGCCGACAAACACCGCGCGCGAGATGCGGCGTGGGCGCTCGACCGTGCGCGCGGGCTGCGCCTCGGCAGCAGGCTCGGGCTGCAGCACGGGGAGGCCCATCGGCGGCTCCGCGACCACTTTAGGGAGCGAGGAAGCAGGCGGCTTCTTGTCCGAAGAAGGTTCCGACGGCGCTTCCGCACTCGAAGGCGGCTTGGCCTTGGGCGGCGTACTGCCGGGAGGAGGAGCGGGCTTGCCACTTCGGGGCTTGGGCGGCTTGGCGGTCGTTGCACCTGGCGGCAAGCTAGGAGGACGCTTCCCCGTTGCTCCACTGGAAGGCGCTGCTTGCGGGGGCCGACCGGGCGGGCGCGGTGCTTCTGGACGTGAACCCGGGGTCCTCGCGTCGGACGAGGGGACGTCAGGCCGTGAGGCGTCGGACACGGCGGCGTCTGGGGTGGGGGAAGGCAGCGCGGGGTCAGTCGCAGCCATGGCGGTCAGGTGGGTTGCAAAGCAGAAATGGACCGCCCCAACCAACCACTCGGGGCGCGGTTTGTTCGCTTGGCCACACCAGGAACCGTCCGTGTCGATTTATTAACGAACCGCGCACCAGACCTATACCCTTTGGTACTTCCTTCCTCGGCAACCCCACCGGTCTATGCCCCGCTTTCGCGCGCGCCGTCTCGCCTGGCTGCCCCTCGTTGCCCTGGCTCTAGCCGGTTGCGACACCGCCACACCGTCGGCCGATCTGCGGCTGTTCACGAACGCAGATGCTTATGCGGCGAACGCGACGGTGACCCTCACGCTCGCCAACGAGGGCGGTGACGAGGTCACGATCCATCCCGAGCTATGCGGCGTTCTTCCTCAGCTTCGAGGCGAGGACGGCTGGGACGCCGCCCCACCCTTCGACCGCATCGACGTTGCTTGCACGGCTGTCGCAGCTTCGCTGAGCGCTGGCAGCCGCGTCGAGGTGACCTTCCCGCTCGCCAATCTGGACGACCCGGCAGGCACCTACCGCTTCACCTACGGCACCTCGGCGGGCCCGGTGACGTCGAACACGTTTACGGTGACGAACTGAGCCTTGAGTCTTCGGGTTGCCGTTCGAAGTCGATCAGCACGTCCTGCCCCGGCGCGACGGCGGCGCGGTTAACGAGGCGTATCGTGCCCGCGTCGTAATCCACGGTATAGTCTGTGCCTTCGATGAGGTCGGTACCGCCCGCGCTCACCCGCACGGAGCCTTCCGCGAGGGGAAAGCCGAGGGTGTACTCGTCCTGAAGGCGGGCGCGCAAGGTGCCACGCACCAACCCCGACTCGGACCCGTAGCGCAGGCGGTCGGCGTCGTGGCGGAGGCGCTGCACCTCTCGCAAGAGTGCCTCGGCTTGACGTCGCTGCGCAGTGGACTGCTCCTCAACGTTGGGGATCTGGACGCGGGCGAGTTCTCGGACCCGCGCCTCGAGTTCAGCGCGATGCGCAGGGTCTTGCGATTGCGCGGCTTCTTCGGCCAGCTGTGCGAGTCGGGCTGCCTGGGCGCGCATGCGCTCTCCGTAGACGCGGCCCCAGACTTCCGTCTCGCTACCGAAGTCCGCCATCTGCTCCTCGAAGGCCCGGCCGTGTACGACTGCCATCTCCGCGGCAAGCCGCTCCATGCGGCTGGCGTAGTCTGCCATGTACTGCCGGTGGGCGTCGTCGTAGACCTGGCCTACACCCGCTGTGTCCACGCGTGCTGCGTACGCCTCCATGTCGCGCGCGTAGGCATCCATCTGTCGTCCGTACGCGGCCCACTGCCGGTCATACTCCTGAGCACTAGCCCCGCTCACGGGCGTATAGGGCTCGGACCGCTGCACGCGCTTCATCTCCTCGACCCGCCGGAGGAGCCAGTAGCGCGCCGCGTCATCGAGCGCCTGTGCGACGCCATCGACCGCGTAGACCGCTTCCATGCGTCCATCGGCTCTCGTGCGGGCTTCGTAGCGGCGGGTCTCCCCGCCCTGCTCTTCCTCGATGAACAGCCGCCCGCCCTCCGAGAGCGCTACAGGCAGCCCGTCCTCGTAGGTCACCCGCCCCTCTTGCTCGATCTGGAGGCGACGCCCGTCTGAGGTACGCGTGTAGGTGAAGGTGTCCCCAGTTCCAGGCATGACCGATATGCCAGGAGGAAGCGGCGGATGGGGCGGTGGCGGTGGCCTCTGCGAAGTTGCCTCGTCGTAGGAGTCCCGCAGCCAGCGCCGCGCATCCGCGCCGAGGGGCTGCACGGTGCCGTTGACCTCGTAGATTTCCACCAAGCCGCCCTCGTCGTCAGTCCGCGCCTCGTAGCGGCGCTCGACGGTGGGCAACTCTTCCACGATGAGCAAGCGTCCGCCTTCCGAAAGCGCCTGGAGTGCTCCATCGGCGGCGAGCGTCACGGTCCCTTCCTGCTCGACCCGCATGCGCGCGTTGTCGTCGTTTCGGGTGTACGTGAAGCTGGAGTCCGGAGACAGCACCTCGGTAATCGTCGGCGGAGACGGCGGCATCGGAGGCAGCGGGACCTCAACGACGAGGGGTGGAGCGGGAGACGATGTAGCTGACGGTACGGCTGGAGGCGATGGCGGCGCCTGGGCGGTGCTCGTCACAGTCGGCCCCACGCAGGCTACGAGGCTGACGACGCAGCAGGCCGCTAGCACCACCGGCCACCGTCGCTGCAGATCGCTCCCTTCACCGTCGATCAGATGTTCGACGCGGTCAGAAAGCGAGGCCCCGCCCACGGCCGCCATACCCAGCACGAGGTGAGGAAGCGTCGCTGAGGCTCTCCCGAGGCGGTCCGCGCGCAGGCGACCGGCCGCATCGACAAGGCAGCGCGCCATGGCCAGGGGCGAGGTCTGCTCCGCCGCCCACGCGTCGCAGAGGCGCTCCGCCGCAGCCTGCTGCTGGCGCCGCGCTAGATGGTTGAGCGGTTGGAAGAACGCGAGGCTCTCGATCCCGGCGAAGACAGCAAGCCAGAACGGATCGCGGCGGGCCAGGTGGGCGACCTCGTGGGCGAGCAGCGCCCGCTGCGCAGCAGGCGCGGTGTCTTCGACCGCCCAGCGCGGCAGTACGATCTCATCGACCCCGAGCGCAACCGGCACCACGAGCGCGTCAGACTGCGTCAACCGCAAGGGGTAGCGCAAGCCCGCACTTACCCCCAACCGCTTCACTTCCGCGAGAAGCTGGGCGCGGTCTACGGGTACCCGATCGCCAAGGCTGTTCACGAACCGCCGATGCGTTCTCACCCGCCGCAACCCTTCGACCGCAAACCCGAGCAGCCAAAACCCCACCAGCAAGGCAATCCACGGCGATGCCGTCTCCGGCAACCTCCAGTTCGTTCGGAACGGAACGGGGACCCATTCTGAGGAGGATGGAACCGGCTCGCTAGAGAGCAACGGCTGCGGGTCACGATTGATGATGAGCGGCGCCGCCTCCCTTCTTTCCTTCATGACGACTCGGTCCGGGCTCAGCTCGACCAGCCGCCCTACATCTTCGCCGCGCAGCACAACCACCGTGCTTTCTGACGCCGACGAAGACGCATAGACTGCAGGTTGCAGCGCCATCTGGATGCCTGTTGTGACGATGCTTGCGAGCACGGCTGTCTTCCAAAGCGCGTCCAGTGTGAGCGCGCTGGTAATCCAGCGGGACGCCAGCCAGGCCGCGCCGAGCAACATGGTGCTGTGCAGGGCATAGGTTGCCAGCCACGCGGCGACCGGCTGGCTCCAGGCCATACCGGGGAATGCGGGTTCGAAGAGCATCGCGTCAAACATCGGTCGCACCGGTTGGCGTGGAAGGGTCATCGTCAGCGTCGTCCGCAGGGTCGTCCTCGGGGTCGGAGGCCGCTTCGAGCGCGTCGAGGCGGGCGCGCAGACGATCGAGGTCCGTGGCGGAGAGCTCGTCTTCGCGGAGCAGGTGGCTCACCAGCGCCGCCGGATCGCCGCCGAAGAGGCTGTCGAGCAGGCTCCCGGTCATCGAGCGGCGGACGGAGCGGCGGGTGACTGCGGCCCGATAGACGAGCACGCGGCCTTCTTTGCGATGCACGACCACCCCCTGCTTGGCGAGGCGCGCCAGGATGGTTCCCACCGTGGTAACGGCGAGGTCGCGGTCGAGCGCCGCATGGACGTCGGCAACCGTTGCCTCTTCACGGTCCCAGAGGACCTCCATCACGGCGAGTTGGAGCGGGCTGAGCTGGTCGGCGGGCATAGGGCCACGCGGATTAACTACGACTGTAGTTGATACTACTACATCTGTAGTTCGCTTGTCAAGAGCGAACGTTGCGCTGTAGAAAAAAAGCGCGCTGGCGTCCCTAGATCACCAGCCAGGCCACGTAGCCGAGGTAGACCGCGATCAGCAGCGCGCCCTCCCACCGAGCCATCTTGCGCTGCGTGGCCATGGTGATATGCACCAGCACCGTGACGCCGATCATGACCGCGAGGCTGTCCGGGCCCACGCCACCGGCGGCGACGGGCCGGACGAGCGCCGTCGGCCCGAGCACGCCGAGCACGTTGAAGACGTTCGAGCCCACGGCGTTGCCGATGGCCATGTCGCCCTGCCCGCGGAACGCTGCGACCACCGTAGTGGCCAGTTCGGGAAGGCTCGTTCCGAGCGCAACAAGCGTCAATCCAATAACGGCTTCACTCACGCCGAATCCACGCGCGGCCGCCTCGGCTCCCGTCAGGAGCAGGTTGCCGCCGCAGACGAGGCCCACGAGTCCGGCTCCAACAAACAGGAGGTCGCGCCACAGCGGCGCGTTGTTCGTCACCGGCAACTCGTCGTCGGGCCCTGTCGCGACCTTCGAGGGCGACCGGCGGCTCTGCCAGATGCTGTACCAGACGTAGACCACGATCCCGACGGCCAGGATCGCCCCCTCCCACCGCTCGACGCGCCCATCACCGAGCAGGAAGGCCACCATCAGCAGCGACGAGCCTAGCACCACCGGCATGTCGATGCGGATGAGTTGTCGATCGATGGCCATCGGCGCGATGGCAGCCGAGACGCCGACGATGAGCGCGAGGTTGGCAATGTTCGAGCCGACGACGTTGCCCAGGGCGATGCCCCCGTCGCCGGAAAGCGCGGCGGCGATACAGATCACCAACTCCGGGCTGCTCGTCCCGAACGCCACCACCGTCAGGCCGACCACGAGCGGCGAAAGGCCGAAGCGCAGCGCCAGCGACGACGCCCCGCGTACCAACGCCTCCGCCCCGAGGAGCAGCAGCGCGAAGCCGCCGACCATGAAGATGAGACTCTGGAGCAATGGCATAAACGGCGACAGGCAGGCGGAACGGACGGGGTGGGTAGAACACGCGTTGCACGATGCGCCTACGCGAATCGTTCGCTGCGGCTCGGCTGCTCCGCTCAATATTCGTTCGCCCAGCTGAACACATGCTGAGCGCATGCCTGAGGAGGGACCTACATCAGCCGGACGAGGTACGCCGCCCCGACGGCCTCGCTGGCCGCCTCCCCGACGAGCGCCTCGCGACCAACGAGCGACACGGCTGCGCCGAAGGCATACCGGCCGAGGTCGAAAATCTGCCGCTGCCGCCAGGTGCCCGACGCCTCGTCGTGGACGAAGCTGTAGACGACGCGGTCCACGTTGGTCGTCCGGTCGAGCTGTTCGGCATAGCCGACGACGAGTGCCCGACCGCCGTTCAGCGCGACGTCGAGGCCGAAGCCGCCCTGATCGTAGTCCTGGGCCGGTTCGAGCGTCGCGGCGCGCTGCCACGCTCCGTCCTGATCGGCCGCAAACAGCGTAGCACGCCCAGCCCGGCGATCGGCCCCAGGCTCCCCAACGAGCAACTGCCCGCCGTCGAGCGCCACCGGGAGCGATTGCCCCCGCAGCCCATCGATGCGGTGCTGGAAGACCCACGACGGCGGGTCCGAAGCGGATGCGTCCGGGGGCGATGCCGCTGCAAACACGAAGAGACTCCCGGACTTGCGCGGGTCGGTCGAGGGGGCCGCGACCACGAAGCGGTCGGTATCGAAGGCGCAGGACGCTCCCGCGCGACTACGCGGCGGCCCCGTTACCTGGAGGCGCTCAGCGAACTTCCACCCCTGCCCCACACGCCGGTAGAGATACGCCGCGCCGACGGCGCCCGTCGCCGGGTCGGCCTCGGCGGTGACCAACGCCCAGGCATCGCTGATGGCCACGCAGGCGGCGAAGGCCCCCTCGTCATCGCGCACGAGCCCGGCCAGCTTACCGGTCTGCGCCCACGACCCATCGGGCTGGCGCTCGAAGATGTAGGCCGCGTTGGGCCGAAGCGGGTTGAAGAACTGCGCCGCCGCGGCGATCACCACGCGGTCGCCGTCGAGGGCCACATAGCGCCCGAAGAACTGCTCGGGCTGGCAGTCTTTGGGCGTCAGCCGCGCGGCGAGGACGAACGATCCCTGCTCGTTGCGGTCGTAGACGTAGGCCGCGCCCGCGTTTTCCCCGCACGAGGCCTCCCCACTCGCGCCCACAACGACGCGGTCGCCGTCGAAATCGACCGCTGCGCCGTACTGCGTTGCCTGCACAACTTCGGGACGCGGCAGGCGCTCGATTTGCGCCGTAGCCAGAGGCACACTGCCGAGCAGGACGAGGATGAGGACGAAGCTACGCATGGGAGGCGAGGGAAGTCGGCAGGTGTTGTCACAACGCCGCCGCGTGCCGATGTGGTGCCTGGCAACAGGGCGGAACACGGCGGGCCGTCCCAGGGCATCCCGGAACGGCCCGCTCGTCACCGTGAGCGGTGCGTTCCGGCAGTGCTACTGCGCAAGGCGGTTGCGGTAGCGGCGGTCAGCTTCGTCCCAGTTGATGAGGTTGAAGAAGTGATCGACGTAGTCGCCGCGGCGGTTCTGGTAGTGGAGGTAGTAGGCATGCTCCCACACGTCGAGGCCGAGGATCGGGAAGTCGCCGTGCATAACTGGGTTGTCCTGGTTAGGCATCCCGTGGAGGTGTAGCTTGCCCTCTGGGTTCATCGCGAGCCACGCCCAGCCAGAGCCGAACTGGCCGGTGGCCGCCGCCTTAAACTGCTCCTTGAAGGCGTCGTAGGAGCCAAACGTCTCGGTGATCGCCGCGCCGAGGTCGCCCGTGGGAGCGCCGCCGCCGTTGGGGCTCAGGATGGTCCAGAAGATGGCGTGGTTGTAGAAGCCACCGCCGTTGTTGCGCACCGCCGTCTGCTTGCCCTCGGGCAGCGCGTCCAGGTTACCCAGGATCTCCTCGATGGACGTGTCGGCGAACTCAGTGCCTTCGATGGCTGCGTTCAGCTTATTGGTGTAGCCCTGATGATGCTTGGAGTGGTGGATCTCCATGGTGCGCGCGTCGAAGTGCGGCTCCAGGGCGTCGTAGGCGTAGGGGAGTTGGGGGAGGTCGAAAGCCATGAGTCGCAGGGGTTGGAGGAGTGTGAGGATTTAGAAAGTGGAGTTGTGTACGTCAGGCTTCAAGAGACGTTCTGCAGGTGCTCCAATGACTGTGGCTACATGATTACAATTTGGTAACACGGTCTGTCAAATATGCTGTTTACACTCACGCACCTTACCCAATTACCGTAACCACAACTTCGTCTCTGCATGCGCTGTACACTTCTACTTGTTGCTCTTGTCAGTTGCACGTCAACCGCGTTGGCGCAGGTTTCCCCGTTCTTTCCGAATTCTGCAGACCCTCGTCCACTGGTGCTTGAGGCTAGCGCCTTGCCCACCGTGTCCGGTGATAACTCGACAGTCTCCACGCTTGGGATAGACCCCAATGACGTACGTGCCTTCGCTTACAAGAAGCGCAAGCTCGTTCTACTGATCAATACGCCAATTCAGATCGATGAGCGTATTGCCGGTATGGATGTCGGACGTGCTATGCAGGCGGCAACGTTTGCAGGGGCTTCCAATCCAGTCGGTGTAGACGCGGATCATCAGGACGCCTACTGGGGGCGTGATGATGAGGGCGGTCTGTTCCGGACGTGGTACGCACGCGAACGATCAGGCACCTGGGGACAGGATCGCGACATGAATTTGGCGGGACCGATCACGGACCCAGGCAACCCCTGGACAGAAACAGACTTGACGCTGGACGCTGATGACGAAGTCGTGGTCATGCTTAACAGTTTCGGGCTTCGGAGCGAAGATGCATGTGAGTGGCAAGGTGCCCATACCGATCCCGCTTGCTCCACACCGGACCGGCGCATGGTCGTTGAGTTAGAGCAAACGGTCGACAACGAAGTGCGCTACCTCTACGTCGACCTCGGCCGCACCTTCGGCGGTGTAACAGGCCCGCGAACTCCAACCATGGGGAGCCTCGTCACGTTCGACTATGACCCAGAACCACGCTTCGACCCGACGGTCGCTACGCCTCCTGACACGCTCTACCCGTATGGATATGATTTTGGGCGGTCTAGTGGCCCGCTCCACCGTCTTACTCGGGACAACGGTGACGGTACCTTCTCGGAAATTGGCTACTGCCCCTCAGGCGACGACCTGGGGTCCAATCCGGAGATGAGCTACATCCGGACCTCCAAGTATGATCTCAGAATCCGCGACCGGTATATCGTGGACCAACTCATCCCGAGGACTCCGTTTGATCTCTTTAATGGTTGCCTGATCCAGCCCGACGGTAGTTGCACACCTCAAAATCCGCCACCCCTCCCCGATTTCCTCGATCGCACCCGCTATGGTCTCCGGCCAGACATCTGCAATCGGACCGAGTTTACAGCGTCTGCCAATCGAGGCAGCTTTACTGTGATCAAGTCAGGCCCTGTGCGTGCCATCCGCGGGTCTATTGGATTCAACTCGGGGGTAACCACCGAAGTCACGGACTTCTTCTACGAAGGGCTATGGGTCACCAAGCAGTCGCTCCGCATTCATCCGATCCCGAGCGCCTACCTCGGTTTTGACTTTGCGCTGCCCGCTAGCCCAAGTACGGTCGTCTCCTACTCGAACAACCTGGTTGAGGGACCACTGAGTCTTGACGGGCTTATTGCTATGAGCGAGTCATCGCAGTTGGCAACTCTCGACGTCTCGTCTGACACCGGGCAAGAGGGCTCACTCTACCGAAAAGGCGACGAGAGCATAGCTCAAGGTTTAGTCTGGGAGAAGTTTTCTGCTGACCGTCTGAACATGGTCAACGCCTACCATGTCCTCACAGACATTCGCTCACCAACGGAGAGGCTGCGAAACGTAGGGGTCTATCTCGAAGCAGTAAACCGCACCCACGTCGAGCCTGGTCTCGACCCGAGCGAAATCTTGCTTTGCGACGGCACCCCCGTCCAGAAAGACGCAAACGGCAACTACATCTTTGACGAATGCTCGGGATCGGATGCCCATGCGCTCCACACAGGTCTCATGTTGCTACGGGGCCGTCCCAAGAAGGCGAACCAACCCACTGGAAAATGGAAGTTCCAGGCACTTCCAAACACGGACTCGTACAACAACGTGCCAAACGGGGGTTCCAATTCTACTCACACGCCAGGAGTCGAGACTGGTAACGCCTGCCTCCCTGTCGAAGTCACTCGATACACTGCCATCGGGCAAGCAGCTACCGAGACACTCTTAGGCTACCTACAGAACTACGATCTAGGCATTGATCACACGACGCTTCCTGCGTGCGCAGCCCTTCCCGGCAACTCGGCGCAGCAGGGCGGCACAGCGTCTGCGCAGGCCCCAGCTGCCGTGGAGCGGCTTGACCTGTTCCCCAATCCGTCGCTCGGGAACTCTCGTTTAGAACTGACCCTGAACGAGTCACAGGCCGTGAGGATTGAGCTCTACGATGTGCTTGGGCGCCGGATCAGCCTCATCCACGAGGGCGAGCTCGAATCGGGACTGCACACCTTCAATCTGGCTGATACCCGCTCGTCGCTTGGCGCAGGCACCTACTTTGTGCGCACTCGTGTTGGAAGCATGAACAACGTCAGAAAACTAACGATTTTAGAATAGAATGACTCCGGAGGAGAGATAGGTCGGGCTACCTCGGACCTGTATCCCCGCCCCTGTCCTGATTCGCTACTGGCTAGCCACGGAAGGCCGAGGAGTCATTCTCCTCGGCCATCACTGTTGACAATGTCCCCAGCGCTGTGTTAACTCTGCCCCCTCTCCGTACGCTCTCACTCGACCCACACCCGTGATGCGATTCCTCGCTACACTACTTCTCGCACTGTGCTGCGGGCTCGCCCCCGCACAGGCCCAGCGAAATCTTGAGATGATCCCCAAAAGTGAGGACCACCTTGCTTCGCCGGCCTATATCCCCACGATTAGCGGCCAACAGGTATATCGCGGGGCTTCAATCAACTTCTCTGCGCGGCGCGCCTCGCTGAACGAGGACTTTCAGGATCCTGATGCGTTCCCGCCAGCCGGATGGGTGATTCGCGACAACGGAAACGGGCTTGCACAATCATGGCGGCCTGTTGTGCTAGACGGTGCCGAAACTCAGTTCGCGGCCTACAGCGTCTTCGAACAAGTACCTAACGGAACCTTTGCCGAAGATTACCTGATCACACCTAGGCTCCGTCCAGCCTTGGGCGATGCCACCCTGACGTTCGATGCGGCCGAGCAATTCGACGACCCCTTCGGCTCCCAATACTTCGTCAGAGTGTCCACGACGGGCCAGAACATTGCGGACTTCACCGTCACACTCGAAACCTATGGAGAGGCTGACTTCCCCCTCTACAACCCAAATGAGTCAGACTTTGGCCTGGATCCATTTACTGTGGACTTGTCTGCCTACATCGGCCAAGATATCTACGTCGCTTTTGTACACGTCAACAACTTCGGTGACAGCTGGATTTTAGACAACGTTACCGGTCCGGAGGTCATTCCCGAAACCGTGACCCCCAACTGCGCCGAGAACCACGTACCTGTAGACGGAGCGACCAATGTGTCGCACGCGACTCCCATTTTCACCGACTGGGATCCGCCGTCTTCTGGTGCTGCTCCTTCCGGCTATCTGTTTAACCTTGGAACAGATCCAGCGGCTACGAACATCGCCACGAACTTCCAGACCGCGTCTCCAGGGGTCAACTACACTCCGCCTACTCTTACTCCCAATACGACTTACTACTGGCAGGTCAACCCCTTCAATGATGTCGGAACGACGACATGTACCATCCGCTCCTTCACGACAGCGCCTGCTCCTACCGTCACCACGAGTTCTCCAGCAGCTGAAAACTTCGATGTAGGCGGTGCCACACCACAGAACTGGTCTGTTCCGGTGAGCGCTACCTCTGGCAAACCATGGTTCTTCGTCGACAACGCGGACCCCGTAGGAAATGGCACGCTCTACGGCCCCGCAGCGGATCGGACGACCGGGACCGGCTTCTTTGCGTGGTTCGACGACTCGGGGACTGCGCCTGCCGGTGCAGAGACAGCTCTACTCTCACCCGTCTTTGACCTCTCGTCGTTCTCTACATCGCGTGCAGCACCTCCTGCCGCTTACTTCTTCTGGCAGAACCAGGGGCCCGACTCTACACCCGGGACATTTACCAGCCTGGCTGTCGATGTCTCAACAGATGGTGGAGCCACCTTCACCCCCGACGTTCTCACGATCACCACGGAAGCCACGACCTGGACGGAGGCCATCGTGGACCTCAGCAGTTTCATTTCCTCGCAGGTCGTGCTTCAGTTCCGTGCCATCGAAACGGCTGGGTTCACGAGCGACTTTGCCATTGATGACTTCATCATCGGCGACGCGGCTGTGGTCCCAGTCGAATTGACTGGCTTCGACGCTGTGTTCGACGGAAGTGGGGTTGTCCTCAATTGGGCTACGGCCTCGGAGACGGTCAACGCCGGCTTCGAAGTGCAGATGCGCAACAAGGACGTGGCGGACTTCGAAACGCTCGACTTCGTTGAGGGTGCGGGCACAACGACGGAGGCGCAGGCCTACAGCTTCCGCGTCGCTGACCTGATGCCGGGGACCTACCAGTTCCGCCTAAGGCAGGTCGACTTCGACGGCGCGTTCGAGTACAGCCCCGAGGTCGAGGCGACCGTTGAAGTGGCAGACACGCACCTCATGTCGGAGGCCTACCCGAACCCGTTTGCACGCCAGACGAGCTTCGACCTCGCCGTGCCGGAGGCGCAGGTGGTCACGGCCGAAGTCTTCAACACGGTCGGCCAGCACGTCGCGACGCTCTACGACGGGGCGCTCGACGCGAATGTGACGACCCAACTGGCGCTTGACGCGGCGAACCTGCCGAGCGGGCTCTACGTCCTCCGTGTGACGGGCGAGACGTTCCAGACCACCCGTAAGCTGACCGTGTCGAAATAGCGCGGTCCGGTCTGGTCTTTCAGCGGGGCAAGTCGGTGACGGCTTGTCCCGCTTTTGCTGCGTGCCAAGGTCGCGACGTCCTCGCAGCGCTTGCCGCGACGCAGCCCGCCTCCGGCTCAGGATTTCATAGCAGCGTGGGAGTGCCCCACGTAGTTTCCGCGCCGTTGACCGATCTCGCTCCCACGCCCCACCCACGATGTCCACCGACGCGCCGAAGAAGCCAACCTCACAGCCTATCCCCTACCAGATTCCGCCTGAGGGGTCGCTGGGCCTGCTCGCGCTGGGCTATCGCGGGATCGAAGCGTGGCGGGCCGTTCGGGGCACCGACTGGATCGAGGAGCGCCGCCAACAAGCGGAGGCCGAGCGAGCAGCGCAGCAGGCAGAGGCCAAGGCTTCAACGGACGAGGCTGCCACCGACTCCGCATCGGCACAGACGGTGCCTGTGTCGTTTGACGGGCTCTCCGTGGTCGTCGTATCGGGCCTGCCGCGTTCGGGCACCTCGATGCTGATGCAGATGCTCACGGCAGGCGGGCTGACGGCCTTCACGGATGGCGCACGCGAAGCCGACACGAGCAACCCGCGCGGCTACTACGAGCACGAACGCGTGAAAGCCCTCGTGCGTGATAAGGCGTGGCTGCCTGACGCCGACGGCCACGTCGTCAAGATCGTGGCGCCGCTGTTGCCGCACCTCCCCCCCGGACCGCGCTACCGGGTTGTCTTGCTGGAACGCGACCTCCACCAGGTGCTACGCTCGCAGGCCGCGATGCTAGAGCGAGAAGGTCGCCCGGTGGCTGATGAGACCGTGCTGCGCAACGCCTACGCGCGCCACCTCGCCCTCGCGAAAGCCTGGGCAGAGAGGCAGCCCAGCGCCGACCTCTTGGTTCTCGGCCATGCCGACGTCATCGCTGACCCAGCAGCGGCAGCGGCGCAGCTCGCCCACTTCCTCAAAGACTCGCTGCGTTCCGAAAAGGATGCGCCCCAGGCCCTAGACGTGGCAGCTATGGCGGGCGTCGTCGACCCGAGCTTGCACCGGCAGCGCTCCGCTTAGCGCCAACGGATTCGTGGATCGGTACCTCCCGGTACGTCCACCGCTCTGAACCGGCCCCTACAACGCATCGCGCCCGCCAACGCCTAGTCCCGCCTCTCATGCCCGACTCCACCGCCCTGCGTCGCATCGCTAAGAAAGTCCTCCTCATCGGCTGGGACGCCGCCGACTGGAAGGTGATCACCCCGCTCCTGGACGCGGGCAAGATGCCTGCGCTTGAGCGGCTCATCAACCGCGGCGTGATGGGCAACCTCGCCACGCTCGACCCACCGTTTAGTCCCATGCTCTGGACGAGCGTGGCTACCGGAAAGACGGCCGACCAGCATGGCATCCTCGGCTTCGTGGAGCCTACACCCGATGGCCGCGCGATCCGTCCGGTGATGGGAGCGAGCCGGACCTGCAAGGCCCTCTGGAATATCCTCCATCAAAACGGGCTGCGCTCGAACGTAGTTGGGTGGTGGCCGAGCCATCCCGCTGAGCCGATCAATGGCGCGATGGTGAGCAACTTCTACCAGCGCGCCACGCAGCGCATCGATCAGGCCCAGGTCTTGCCCAAGGGCACTGTGCATCCCCCGGAGCTAGCGGAGGTGTTCACGCAACTCCGGATCCACCCCGAGGAGTTGACGGCGGCCCACCTCCTTCCCTTCGTGCCCAAGGCTGCCGAGATCGATCCAGAGGAAGACCGGCGTCTCACAACGCTCTCGCGCATCATCGCCGACGCTGCCTCCATCCAGGCAGCGGCTACCTATCTGCTGGAGCATACCGAGTGGGACCTCACGGCGGTTTACTTCGATGCCATCGACCACTTCGGGCATGGCTTCATGAAGTTCCATCCGCCCCAGTTGCCTGGCCTCCCTGACGACCTCTTCGAGCGCTACAAGGGTGTGATCGAGGCGAGCTACCGATTCCACGATATGCTGCTCGACCGGCTGCTCGACTTCGCGGACGACGACACCGCCGTGCTGCTCATCTCCGACCACGGCTTCCACTCCGATCACCTGCGCCCACGCACGATCCCAAAAGTACCCGCTGGCCCTGCCGTTGAGCACCGCGCCTTCGGCATTATCGCCATGGCGGGCCCGGAGATCAAGCAAGACGACCGGGTCTACGGGGCCGGGCTGCTCGATATAGCGCCGACGGTGCTGACGCTCTTCGGCCTTCCATTCGGCGAAGACATGAAGGGCATGCCGCTGGTCGGCGCATTCGAAGACCCGCCTCCGTTCCATACCATCCCCTCGTGGGAAGATGTGGAAGGCGATGATGGGCAGTTCGACGCCGCGCTTCGCGTGGACACATGGGGAGAGCAGGAAGCGCTGCGCCAGCTCGTTGAGCTTGGCTACATCGAGCCGGGCGAGACGAACCAGGAACGGCGCGTGGATCAGGCCGTGTACGAATCGAAGTACTACCTCGCACGCGTCTACCTGTCTACGGGCCGCGCTCCGCTCGCGGTGCCGCTCCTTGAGGAAGCCTACGCAGCGAACACGGAGGGCGTTACCGCTGAACGACGGCGCTTCTTCGGCATATGGCTGCTTGGGGCGTATCAAGCGGCCAACCAACTCGAGCAGGCGCGATCACTGCTCGACGAGCTTGGCGAAGACGAATCGGCTACTCCGTCTGCCTTGCTCGAAGTGGCTCGCGTCCAGTTGCTCATGCATGATGGCCACGCGGCAAAAGCTCTAGAACGCCTTGAGGCCCTTGCAACGAATCGTGGCCACACGTCGGATTCGCTGTTACTGCTTGGGCGTCTCTATATGCGGGCCAAGCGCTACGAGGACGCAGCCATCTCGTTTGAGCGCGTGGCAGCGTACGATCCAGACAACGCGCGTGCTTACGACGGTCTTGCGCGCGCTCGCTTCGAGCAAGGTCGCTACGAGGACGCGATCCGAGACGCCCTGGCAGCGGTAGCGCGGCTCTACCATCTACCAGGTGCTCACTACACGCTAGGAGCTGCGTTCACCAAGTTGGGCATGATGGATCGCGCCGAAGAAGCCTTCTTGGTATGCGCCCAGCAGTCACCAGGTAACCCACTCCCTCACCGGTGGCTCAGCCGGATCTACCGAGACTACCTGCGTGACCGTAAGGCAGCTCGGCATCATGCGGCACTCGCCGGTGAGATGCAGCGAACTTTGGCGAACCGCTCTACATCTGTTAAAACCTAGATGCGCGAAACCCTCTTGGCCTTCCAATTTTAGGTAAGCCCAATCTGTACCTTCTTGCGTCGCTTGCACACTTTGTGCCCGTCGCCCTATACTACGGCTACCCGCCATCCTCTCTCACAACGATTCCATCCATGACACCTCCTGTTACCAAGCCTCTCACACTGAAGAACCTTTCGCTGAAAGACACGCTCTGGTATACGACGGCTGTTGGTGCCGTGCTCGCGCTCGGCTCCAACGCTGCCACAGCGCAGATCCTCTACACCGACATCGACGACGTCACGGTCACGTCTGACGACGAGAACGAGACTGACGCTGAGGTCACTTTTGACCTCGACGGCGATGGCGACCCCGAGTTCGGCATCTTCGAAGACTATGCAGGTAATGCCGGGCCCCGTACCTACCTCATCGGCTTTAGCAGCACTGCGCCAGACGAAGATGATAATCCGCGGCCAGACTCTCTGGCGGGTTTCCTCGGCAATATTATCCCGTTCAACGGCGACCCGTTTGCCTACTTCCTACCCCTCCAAGAAGGCGACTTCATTGACGACTCGGGACTGTCGTTTTCTTTCATCGATGCGGCTGACTTCCCGCAGGGCACCTTCACGTTTGTCGGCTCCGACCCGAACAGCTGGATCGACCCGGACGCAGACCAGTTCATGGGCCTCAAGGTTGCCGTCACCACGAACGATGTCGAGACACTGCACTTCGCCTGGGTTCGCGTCAACGTCCCAGAAGAAGGGGTGCTGATCGTCAAGGACTTCGCGGTCGAGTTGACTCCGGAGGAGGGCATCGTCGCGGGTGCGACGGGCGTCTCCAACGAGGCCGACGAGGCGCTCACGGGCAGCCACCGGATCTCGGCGGTCTACCCCAACCCGTTCACCGACCAGGCTTCGCTGAACCT
>JBCDFO010000044.1:0-19071 GCA_039177895.1 Bacteroidota bacterium | reverse complement strand
GCGGGATGAGCGCCCCTGCGCCTGAGCCTGCGGGCCGGACCTGCGTGACGGAGCCGAAGAGCGCGTATGGGGCCAGGCGCGGGATGCGCGTCGTGAGCGTGGAGTCGAACGGGAGCGCGTCGCGGTCGTGCGCGGCCGTCCGGAGGCGGGCCAGCGCGGCGAGGCTCGCGTCCTGCTGGACGAGCGTGAGGCGGCGCAGCGGAAACTCGGAGTCGAAGACGAGGGCGCTGCCGCTGTGGCGGACATCGGGCTGGCCGCCGAGCGTCCGCGCAGTGATGAGCGCCGCGATCTCGTTCATGCGCGCCACGATGTCATCGCGGCCGAGCGCGCGGTAGACCTGCGCCTGCGCGTCCGCCCAGACAGCTACGGCAGGCTGCGCGGCCAGTGCGTCGAGTTCCTCCGCGTCCTCGCCGATGAGCAGAAAAAGCACCCGCGCCCCCGTCGCTCGCACAAAAGCCTGCGCCTGGGCGTCCAGCGCGGCGGCATCGGGGGCGTCCTCGAACGCGCCGTCGGTGAGCACCACGAGCCACTTCTCCGGCTGCGGCGCGCGTGCCAGCACGTCCTGCGCCGTCACCATCGACTGGTAGGGGGTCGTCCCCGCGAAGTCGTAGCGCGGCTGGCCGTTGAGCGAGTCCACGAGGGCCTGCCGTCCCACGGAGCCTCCGCCGAGCGGAAAGCGCAGCGGCGTCTCGGGCGCGTGCATCGTCACGACGTGTAGCGCGTCGTCCTCGCGGAGGAGCGCGGCGAGCGTCTGCAGCGCGTAGTTGGCGTAGGCCCATGGCCCGCCGTTGTCGCCCTCGTCGCGGTGCAGCATCGAGCCCGAATCGTCGTAGACCACGGCCACCGCGCGCTGGGCGTGCGCCGTCGGCGCGAGCAGTAGAGCGAGCAGGGCGAAAAGAAGCAGGCGCATCGGGCAGCGGGGAGACTGCCTCAAACTAGCGCCTGCGCCACAGACGAGGAAGGGCTACCACGCCGGGCACGCCTGGCTCGACCAACTGTAGGCCGATGGCGTGGCGCAGGGCACGAAGTCCACCTGGCTATCGGGGAGCACCATCAGGTGAAAGACCCACGAGCCGCTCCAACTCGTCTCGCAGTCGCCATTGGGGAACCATGCGATGAAGGGCCGCCCGTCCGATCCGATGGAGAGCTGCGAGCCGTCCGCCAGCCGGACATACTGCCGACCGCTGAGCGAGCACGTACCCGCGGCTTCGAACCCGAGGTTTTCGAGCGAGAAGCGGCCCATCGAGCCACCGCCGCCGCCGAGGGCAGTGGGTTTGTCGATCCACGCCTGGATCGCGCTCACGTACTGCATCGCCTTCACGATCGCATCGTCCTGGCGAGACTTACGGTATCCGTCGTTGAAGGCGTCGATGCCAGACACGACCGCAAGGCCGACGATGACGATACCGAGGACAAGGAGTAGGAGTTGCTGTTGGCCCATGGGAGAAGGGAGCTACCACGAGCAAAGGCTCGGGTCAGGGTTGGCAAGAGTCTGTCCGTTGTAGTTCCAGCCGTTGGTAGCGGTGCTGTAGCGACCAACGCGGTGGACGATGCAGGCTGGGTCGGGGCCCCAGACCCCGACCTCCACGTTGGTGTTGCCCACTTGCCGCCAGGGGTTCGGGTGGAGGTGGATGCGCGGCATGGCGCTGTCGTCCCGGTAGAGCGAGCGGCGGTAGCCGTTGATGTCGTACGTCGTCCGGCTGCCGACGGCCTGCGTGACGGGGTAGCCGAGGTCTTCGAGCGTGAGCGACGAGAAGTCTGCCGTGCGTCCGCCGCCGCCCATTGCCACGGGCTTCTTCCACCACGCGATAAGCTCAGCGGCCATCGCGACGGCTTCCTGCGTGTGCTGGTCCGCGACGGCGCGGCGCTGCATCTCGCCGAACGCCTGAATGCCCGAGGTGACAGCCAAGCCGACAACGACGATGCCAAGGACGAGAAGGAGGAGTTGTTGCTGGCCCATGGGTCTAGATCACTACCAGGTGGCTGGGCAGGGATTGGGAATAGTGCCCGCGTCTTCCCACCTCGTTTCGAGATGCTGCCACCCCTGGACTTCGCTGCCATAGGAGCCGCCCGGCGCGCGCACCTGGCGGCGAAACTGGACGCAGTCGGGGGAGAGCCCGTAGAACCGCACCTGGATGCCGATGCCGCTGTTGACGTTGAGCACGTTGATGTGCGCTCCGTTTACGTCGCGCTGGTTCCACGGGAACGTGACCAGGATGTCCTCCCCATACCAATGCCACACGTTGGTATTCTCCGCACGGGTGTAGCCGAGGCTCTCGATGGTAATGTCGGTCAGGTAGGCTTTGTCCTGGCCGCCGCCTAGCGCCGCAGGCTTCTGCTTCCACGCGAGCACGTCCGCCGCGACGCTGAGACCGACGGCCCCGAGGCGGTCGAACTCGGCCTTGCGGCGGTTCTCTTCGAAGGCATCGATGCCACTGGCGACGGCGAGGCCCACGATGACGATGCCAAGCACGAGGAGGAGAAGTTGCTGCTGGCCCATGGAGGTAGCGAGGCAGGGGGACGTCTGAAGTCACAGACCGCGGACACGCGCTGTCTGCAATCCGCTACGTCACAAGCATCATTCCGCCGCCGCCTTCCTGGCATCGCCGTCGATGCAAACCGTGCCGCGCTCGCTTCGAAGGACAACAATGGGGACTTGCGCGATACGCAGGCGCGCAGCATAGGGACGGGGCTGTCCTTTCCGCTCTGAGGCTGCGTGCTACCGATTTCCTCTACTCGGTGCCATGCCAGATTCGTTTCGCCCGAGGCCTCCGCCCTGGCTCGTAGGCCCATGAGCCTCGTTTTGCTGTGAGCGGGCCCAGCGGGAGAAGGAGCAGACCCGGACTTCCAGTGGAAAGGGACGGGTTTAGCGGAACTCCGGCCACGGATTCTCGCAGGTGACTGGCGGACGGGTTACGTCCGGATCGGGCGAATAGACGAACGTGTAGGGGACGCTCTGGTCGTCGCGCCAGCCGATCCGGTAGCGGACGCACGAGGGGTCGTTGCCGTAGAAGTAGACCGCCACCTGGAGCGTGTTGTCGCGGTTGCGCTGCACGAAGTGCGTGTTCTCGGTGTCGAGCCCCCACAGCAGCAGGTAGCCGTCCACGTACTCGATCTCTTGGCAGCGCGCCGTCCCGCAGGAGAACTCGGTGATGCCGGAGAAGCCGAGGTTGGACATCGAGAGCCCGGTCATGTAGTCGGCCTCCAGCCCGCCGCCGAGGGCGCGCGGCTTGGCCTTCCACGCCAGCGCGTCCGAGGCAATGCGGTTCACATTGACGAAGTAGCGGTCGATGCGCGCCTTCCGGTCGTTTTCGGTGAACGCCTGGATGCCGCTCACGACCGCGAGGCCGACGAGCACGACGCTGAGAACGAGGAGCAGGAGTTGTTGCTGGCCCATGTACGTGCGGTTTTGGGATAAGGCAGATCAGAAGTTGGGCCCTTCTCGGTAGCGGATTTCGTCCGGCAGCACGAGGAACCAAGGCAGATCGCGCCACGAGTTCCGCTCACATGGCGCTGTCTCGTCGTCGAGGAGATGGAGGTGGTCGCCGTAGCCTTCGAACGAGATCATGAAGCAGCCTAGCCCGGGCTGTGTCCAGCCGACGTGCTTCCAGGTATACATCGTATCGATCTCGCTCACGAGGAGCCGCATGGCGTCGTCGGTGTTGTGCGAGCTGAAGAAGGCTCCTCCTCCACCGAGCGCGGAGGGCTTTTGGGCCTCCGCTTGGAGTCGCGTGGCAAGCTCGTAGGCATAGAGCATCTTCCGGTCGAATCGGTCCTTCTTGCGTTGGTCCTGAAACGACTGGATGCCACTCGTCACCGCGAGGGCAACGATGACGATGCCGAGGACGAGAAGCAGGAGCTGTTGCTGACCCATGGAGCCAGGCGTGTGTAGTCACGAAACGGAAGGGCACAGATCACCCACGGAGTGCGGGCGCTGGCGTCGTCTATCGGCTATAAACCAAGCACCGTACCGAAACGGCTCAACACAGCGCCGCCCCGGCAGCACGAGGCTACCGGGGCGTTTGGGGCAGACAAACAGAACTATGTGCGTACTGCCTGGATCGGCACTCCGAGTGCTCACCAGCTAGCCGGGCATGATGCAGGGATTGTACCCTCTTCCGCCCAGGTGGACCCCAGCCTCGTCCAGCCCCGCCCGTAGGTCGTGCCTTGTCCCGGTGGGGCAGACATCGGGATGAGCTGGATGCAGTCGGTTGCGTCGCCGTAGAAGCGGAGTTCGACGCCGACGCCGTACTCGGGGTGAAGCACCCGCATGGGCGCGCCGTTGGCACCCAGGTTGAAGGGCGGATAGTACAGCCAGATGCCTTCGGGATCGAGGCGAATTTGGTTCACCGAGTCGTACGTGTCGTCGTAGCCGAGACCTTGCCACGTGAAGCCGCGCAGGAAGCGCTGGTCTTGGCCTCCGGCGAGCGCTCCAGGCTTGGCCTTCCAGGCTGCTACGTCCGCCATGGTCTGGGCAGCCAGAGCGTACACCCGATCCTGCGTGCTCTTGCGCTTGTTTTCCTCAAACGCCTGGATGCCTACGACGACGGCAAGGCCAACGATGACGAGGCCGAGCACGAGGAGGAGGAGTTGCTGCTGGCCCATAGCAGTAGAAGTGAACGGTGGGAGGTGAAAGCGGGTGTCGTCTGGTGGAACCACGCACGCCAGCGGGGATCGCTCAATTCCTGTGCCGCCTCATCGGAAAACGCGACCGCCCCGGTAGCGCGAAGCCACCGGGGCGGTTGAGCGGAGCGTATGAAACGGCAGGGCGACAGGCAGCCCAGCCGTCTGCCGGGCTACTTCGCCTCGTCGCCGTCGACGACCTCGAAGTCGGCGTCCTGGACGGGCTCGCCTTCCGCGGTGGGCTCGCCGGGCTCACCCGCCGCGCCGTCGCCCTGGGCCGCAGCGTCGGCCTGCTGCATGTCCGCGTAGGCCTCGGCCCAGGCGGCGTTGAGCTGCTCCACGGCGGAGTCAACCTCGTCCACGTTCTGGGCTTTGTGCACCTCTTCGAGACGCCCGAGCGCGGCTTCGATCTTGGCCTTCTTCTCGGCCGGGATCTTCTCGGCGTACTCCTCCAGGTTCTTCTTCGAGGAGAAGAGGAGCCCGTCGGCGGTGTTGAGCTTGTCGACGGTCTCCTTGCGCTTCTGATCCTCGGCGGCGTGCTCGCGGGCCGCGCGGCGCATGGCCTCGATCTCCTGGTCGGTGAGGCCACTCGACGCCTCGATGCGGATCGACTGCTCCTTGCCGGTAGCCTTGTCCTTGGCCGAGACGTTCAGGATGCCGTCCGCGTCGATGTCGAAGGTGACCTCGATCTGCGGCAGGCCGCGCGGGGCGGGGGGGATGCCGTCGAGGTGGAACTTGCCGATGGTGCGGTTGTCGATCGCCATCGAGCGGTCGCCCTGGAGAACGTGGATCTCGACCGAGGGCTGGTTGTCGCTCGCCGTTGAGAAGACCTCCGACTTAAGGGTCGGGATGGTCGTGTTGGCGTTGATGAGGGAGGTCATCACGCCGCCGAGCGTCTCGATGCCGAGGTTGAGCGGCGTCACGTCGAGGAGGAGCACGTCCGTCACGTCGCCCGAGAGGACGCCGCCCTGGATCGCCGCACCAACCGCCACGACTTCGTCGGGGTTGACCGAGCGGTTCGGCTTCTTGCCGAAGAACTGCTCCACGACCTCCTGGATCTTCGGGATGCGCGTCGAGCCGCCCACGAGGATCACCTCGTCGATGTCGGACTTCGAGAGCCCGGCGTCGGAGAGCGCCTTCTGCATTGGCGGGATGGTGCGCTGGACGAGGTCGTCCACGAGCTGCTCGAACTTGGCGCGCGTGAGGTCGAGCGTAAGGTGCTTCGGCCCGTCCTGCGTCGCGGTGATGAACGGCAGGTTGACCGTCGTGGACGCGCTCGACGAAAGCTCGATCTTGGCTTTCTCGGCGGCCTCCTTCAGGCGCTGGAGCGCCATCGGGTCGTTGCGGAGGTCGATGCCTTCGTCCTTCTTGAACGTGTCCGCGAAGAAGTCGATCAGGCGCTGGTCGAAGTCGTCGCCGCCGAGGTGCGTGTCGCCGTTGGTCGACTTCACCTCGAAGAGCTGCTCGCCGTCGAGGTCGCTCAGCTCCAGGATCGAGATGTCGTAGGTGCCGCCGCCGAGGTCGTAGACCGCGACCACCTTGTCGTCCGAGTCTTTGTCGAGCCCGTAGGCGAGGGCCGCCGCCGTGGGCTCGTTGATGATACGCTTGACTTCGAGCCCGGCAATCGTGCCCGCCTCCTTGGTCGCCTTGCGCTGCGCGTCGTTGAAGTAGGCCGGGACCGTCACGACGGCCTCGGTGACGCGCTCACCGAGGTAGTCTTCGGCGGTCTGCTTCAGCTTCTGCAGCACCATCGCGGAGATCTCCTGCGGGGTGAACTGCTTGCCGTCGATGTTGACGCGGGCGACGCCGCCGTCGCCGCGCTCGACGGTGTAGGGGACGGTCTTGATCTCGCCCTGGACCTCGTCGAACTGACGGCCCATGAAGCGCTTGACCGACGCGATGGTCTTGTCGGGGTTGGTGACGGCCTGGCGCTTGGCCGGGGCGCCCACGAGGCGCTCGCCGTCTTTCTTGAACGCGACGACGGACGGCGTGGTGCGCCCGCCCTCAGCGTTGGGGATGACGACGGGCTCGCCGCCTTCCATCACGGCCACGACGGAGTTGGTCGTGCCGAGGTCGATGCCAATGATCTTGCCCATGAGGAGGAGTTGGTTCTGGTGTTCGTGCTGTCGAAAAGGGGGGAGGCGCGCGCCGGAAGCCTCAATCGAGGCCCTGTCTCTAGCGAGGGCGTCTGCCAAAACGTGACCCTGGCGCTGCAGGCCTCACGAAATCGGAAGCACGAACCGTAGTACCAACCCCGTGCCAGCGACCACAATGCTGACAGGGTGGCAGGAGGTGAAGGGAGAAGTTCGAAGTGCGAGGTCGGAAGGGAGGACCTAAGCCAACCCGGGCATCGCAAACCATCCTAGCTATCGCATCTGCAACGTGGCTCAGTCGCGAGGCGCGCTTAGGTCATCCTTGACTTGCCAAGCCCGCACGAAGCGAACACCTTCTCACGGCAACACGGCAACACGGCAACACGGCAACACGGCAACACGGCAACACGGCAACACGGCCTCACGCTGCCAGCGCCAGCGTCGCGCTCGGCAACTGGGCCTCGGCGACGAACACGCGGTCCTCGTCGCTCCGCACGACCTCGCCCGTGAGCAGGCCGCTCTCGATGAGTTGCGCCGCGAAGACGTGGCCGAGCTGCGACGCCGACTGACCAGGGCGTAGCGCCGTGCTGTCGAGGTGGCGCGCGGCGAGGTCGTTGATCGCGCACCAGTCAAGCGTGCCGTGCTGGCGGGCGTGGCCGACGAGGCGGCGCAGGAAGGCGGGTGCGTGATGGTAGGTCAGCATGGCAGCGCGGGTGAGAAGCGGAGGGGTTGCGCGGGTAGTACAGCCTCAACATCGGCCGAGGGGATGACAGGATGTGTCATAGGCGGTGGAGAAAGATTCGGATTTCTACGTGCGTCTCCCGTCAAAACGTCGCCCGGCGAATCTGCTCGGCTCCCTATTTTGCCGTCCCTTCTCCATCCGCCCTTCTCTCTATGACTTCGCCCTATCCCCGCGACCCCGCCTTCTCGACCTTTCGCGGCCTTGTCGGCAAGAACGTGCTCGTGACCGGTGGTAGCTCCGGCATCGGACAGGCCATCGCCATCCGGTTTGGCTATGAGGGCGCGAACGTGGCGATCAACTACCTCCGCGACCGCACCGAGGCGGAGGAGACCGAGGAGCAACTGCGCGCCGCCCGCGCTGAGCACGTGGCTGCGTTCCAGACGTGCGCCGAGAAGGTGCGCGCCGAAGACGTGAAGGTGTGCCTCCATCAAGCCGACGTCTCCGACGCCCACGAGGTCCGCGCCATGTTCGACCGTGCCATTGAGCACCTCGGTGGCGTCGATGTGCTCGTCAACAACGCGGGCATCCAGATCCCGAGCGACAGCCACGACACGACGGCGGCGGAGTTCGACAAGGTGCTCGCCGTCAACCTCCGCGGCGCGTTCCTCTGCGCGAAGGAGGCCATCGAACACTTCCTGGAAGCGAAGAAGCCCGGTGTCATCATCAACGTGTCGAGCGTCCACCAGATCATCCCGAAGCCGCGCTTCGTGGGCTACTCGGTGAGCAAGGGTGGTATGCAGAACCTCACGCGTACGCTCGCGCTGGAGTACGCCGCGCAGCAGATCCGCGTCAACGCCATCGGCCCCGGCGCGACCGTCACGCCCATCAACTCAGCGTGGGTCGACGACCCCGAGAAGAAGGCGATGGTGGAGAGTCACATCCCGATGGGCCGCGCTGGGCAGTCCGAGGAGATGGCTGCCGTGACCGCCTTCCTCGCCTCCGACGAGGCCGCCTACATCACCGGCCAGACGCTCTACGTGGACGGCGGCCTGACGCTCTATCCAGACTTCCGCACGGCCTGGTCCTCGGAGTGATTTTCGATTTAGGATTTTCGATTTGTGATTTTCGATTGGGCAGCTTGTCCAGCTTTAAATCACAAATCGTCTTTCAAATCGTAAGTCGAAAAATCATCAATCATAAATCCAATGACCAAGGAGCAAGCCCGTCTCAATGATGCTCAAACCGACTGGCGCCGCTGGGGGACCTACCTCGCCGACCGCGCCTGGGGGACCGTTCGCGAAGACTACAGCGCCGACGGCGACGCGTGGGCCTACTTCCCCTTCGACCATGCGCGCAGCCGGACGTATCGCTGGAATGAGGACGGCCTCGCGGGCTTCTGCGACCGCGACCAGCGGCTCTGCCTCGCCGTCGCGCTCTGGAACGAGCAGGACGCCATCCTGAAAGAGCGGTTCTTTGGGCTCTCCGGTCACGAGGGCAACCACGGCGAGGACGTCAAGGAGTTGTACTCCCACCTCGACGCGACGCCGACGTACTCGTACGCCAAGCTGGCCTACCTCTACCCGCACGCGGCCTTCCCGTACCAGCAACTCTACGCGGAGAACCGCCGTCGTGGGCGCATGGAGGTCGAGTTCGAACTGCTCGACGCGCTGGAGGGTGACCTCGCCGAGGGACGGTATTTCGACGTGACAGTGGAGTACGCGAAGACCGGTCCCGAGGACATCCTCTGCCGGATCCGCGCGACCAATATGGGGCCGGACGCCGCGCCGATCCATCTGCTGCCGCACGTTTGGTTTCGGAACACGTGGGCGTGGGACGAGGACAGCACGACGCCGCTCCTCGAACCCGCAGACGCGCCAGACAACGTGGCGGCGCTGCACCTACGCCCCGACCCCGACGGCCCGACGATGATGGGGACCGCGATGGAAGAGCGCTGGTGGTATGCCCGCGCCGTCGGACCCAATGGCACCGCAATGGCCGACGCGCCCGCGCTGCTCGTCACGGAGAACGAGACCAACACGCAGCGGCTCTACGACGTGCCGAACCAGACGCCCTACGTGAAGGACGGCATCCACCGCGCCGTCGTGAACGGCGACGAGCAGGCCGTCAACCCCGACCGCATCGGGACGAAGGCGGCGGCGCACGTCCGCGCGACGCTCGGCCCGGGCGAGACGCTCGAAGTGCAGGTCCGCCTCGCGCCGACATCGCACAAGCAACCCTTCCGCGGCTTCGCCAAGCGGTTCGACGAGCGCATCGCGGAGGCCGACGCGTTTTACGACGACGTGCACCGCCAGGCGCCCGGCCTCACCGACGACGCGAAGCTCGTGCAGCGGCAGGCGCTCGCGGGACTCCTCTGGACGCAGCAGTTCTACCACTACGACGTCGCGCGGTGGATCTCGGGCGACCCAGCCATGCCGCCGCCGCCGGAGGCGCGCCGCCCGCGCAACCGCCACTGGTCGCACCTCCTCAACCACCACGTTATCTCGATGCCGGACACGTGGGAGTACCCGTGGTACGCCGCGTGGGACCTCGCCTTCCACATGCTCCCGATGGCGCTCATCGACCCCGAGGAGGCCAAGCGGCAACTGCTGCTGTTTACGTCCGAGGGCTACCTGCACCCGAACGGCCAGATCCCGGCCTACGAGTGGGCCTTCTCCGACGTCAACCCGCCCGTCCACGCCTGGGGCGCGCTGCGCGTCTACCAGCACGACCGCGACCGCACCGGCACGCCGGACGTGGATTTTCTGAAGACGGTCTTCAACAAGCTGCTGCTCAACTTCACCTGGTGGGTCAACCGCAAGGACGAGGACGGCAACAACGTCTTCGAGGGCGGCTTCCTCGGCCTGGACAACATCGGCGTCTTCGACCGGAGCGCGCCGCTGCCCATCGGCGGGCGGCTGGAGCAGGCCGACGGCACCGCGTGGATGGGGATGTACTGCCTCAACATGCTCACCATCGCCATCGAACTGGCGGAGCACGATCCGGTCTACGAGGACCTCGCGGCGAAATTCTTCGAGCACTTCGTCTACATCGCCCGCGCGATCAACAAGGCGTGCGCGGGGACCGGGCTGTGGGACGAGGCCGACGGGTTCTACTACGACGTGCTCCACCTCGAAGGCGAGAACTACGGCCCCGACCGCCACATCCCGCTCAAGGTGCAGTCGTTCGTGGGGCTGACGCCGCTCTTCGCCACGGAGACGCTTCGTGCCGACACGCTCGCGCGCCTACCCAAGCTCGCCGCCCGCGTGGCGTGGTTTCAGGAGCACCGCGCGGGCGTGATGCACGACCTCGGCCTGCACCTGGAGCCGGGCGCGAAGGGCGACATCCTGCTCTCCATCGTCAACCGCGCCAAGCTCGAACGCCTCCTCGACCGGATGCTCGACCCGGCGCAGTTCCTCAGCCCGCACGGCCTGCGCTCGCTCTCGAAGCGCCACGAACGCGAGCCCTACCACTTCAACCTCGCCGGGCAGACCTACGAGGTGCGCTACGTCCCCGGCGCGTCGCCCGTGCCGCTCTTCGGCGGCAACTCGAACTGGCGCGGCCCCGTGTGGATGCCCGTCAACCACCTGATGGTCGAGTCGCTGCAACGCTTCGGCGACTACTTCGGCGATGCGCTGACCGTATCGCTGCCGGACAGCGACGGCAGCGTCACGACCGGCCACACGCTCTGCGACGTAGCCGAGCACCTCGCCCGCCGCCTCGACTCGCTCTTCCTCCTGCAGGACGACGTGCGCGTCTACCGCAAGGAGAAGCCGTTCCTGCAAACCACCGAATGGCGACAGCGGCTCCTCTTCCACGAGTACTTCCACGGCGACACCGGCCGCGGCCTCGGCGCGAGCCACCAGACGGGGTGGACCGCCGTCGTGGCCTGGCTGCTGTACGGCTACGGGAGCGCGGCGTCCTGAAACAGCCGAACGGGGGTGACGTTAGCCAGCAAATAACCTCGATTCCCATGACCTACCGCGTTGCGCTCCACAAGACAGATGAAGGCTACGCGGTCTTGTGTCCCGGACTTCCCGGTTGCTGGTCGGAAGGTCAGGCCGAGGAGGTAGCGCTAGCGAACATCCGCGACGCGATCACGGAGTATCTCGACGTAGCACACGAGCTTGCCGAGCAAGACGAGGCTGAGGTCCGGGAAGTCGAAATCCTCGCTCAGCTTGTAAGATCCAAGAGCGGATTGTTTGGTGGGTACAGCCCGTCTTCTCAGCAACGGGCTGGGTGGCGGCCTATTGCGAAGGGTCGGTGTACTCGCAACCAAGGACGAGACGAGCAGCGCTTTGCTTGATCTCGGGAGAATAGTGTTTGGTTGTGCTTACGGCTCCAATCTCCTAAAGGAAAGAGCCTCTGGCAGGACCGGTTCGGTTCACGGCCATCTTCGCGCGGTCGCACATGGGGTCCTGGTAAGCATTAGGCGTGAGAGCCTGACTCTACCCCGCGCCCGGCGGTCCCGGGCATAATTCAGCACTTCCATCCTCCCCTATGCCTCAGGAGACGTACGACGACTTTAAGCTGACATTTGAGATTGCAATCATCGAGCATCTGGGGCTCAACCTCTACTCAGAGGTTCACGCGGCTATCTCAGAGATGATTGCTAACTCTTATGATGCTGATGCTGAGCATGTTACGGTCATGCTACCGGTCGACGAGCAGCTAGGGGGACACGACCAAACGATCGTAATCAAGGATGACGGGCACGGGATGACTTACGAGGAGGCTCGCGACAAGTACCTCAAAATTGGTAGGAATAGGCGACGATCAAGTCGAAAGTCCAGGGGCGGAAAACGCACGGTAATTGGGAAAAAAGGTATTGGCAAGCTTGCTGGGTTCGGCATTGCAGAGCAGATCCGGGTTCGAACAGTTTCGAGCGGTAAGCTCACCGAGTTTGTCCTCAATCTCAAGGACATTCGCCAAGCGATGCCAAAAGACCGTAGCGCGAGTGTGCAGGATGGCGCTCCCGATGTCACTAGGGAGTACAAGCCCCGGGTTCTTCACAAAGACGCGTCGACGGACGAGGAGGATGGAACTCTCGTGCATCTGGAGCAACTCCGGTATCTCGACGCCATCGATTTAGACGATTTCGTAAGGCGCTTGAGCAGGAAGTTTGCCATTTTCGGCGCGGACTTCGTCGTCAAGGTCAAAAGCGTCGGGGGAGAAGAGAGGACGCTAGCTCGACACCAAGTCCCTTGTCAGTTCCGCTACCCTGCTGAAGATGGAGGGACTAAAAACGACGGGTGGGAGGAGGATTATGTCCCTACACCTAGAGGCGGAAAGAGGAAAGTACGGTACTGGGTCGGTTTCACGAAGACAACAATCAAAGAGGATGCTTACAGAGGCATATCGGTTTTGGCAAATGGCAAGTCAGTTCAAGAGCCCTTCGACTTTCGGGTAACTGGTGGCGTAACAGGGCAATTTGGGCTCCAGTACATGACTGGAGAGGTGGAAGCCAATTGGCTCGACGATAGTGCTGTCGATGTCGTTGCCTCCGACCGAGCCTCTGTTCGATGGACTGACCCCGATGCAGCAGCGCTTCTGCGCTGGGGCCAGGAGCTAGTTAAAGACAAGCTGGCGGACTGGTCGAAGCGCCGTGCACAAAAGACAAAGGACGACATCAAAGACAAATACCCCGAGATTCTTGAGGAGATTGAGAGTTACACCGGGGCGGCAAAGAAGGAACTCGAGAGGGTTGTAGACCATGTCGTGTCGGCACTCTCTCAGGTAGGGGAGAAAAGAAGAATCAGCGTGGTGAGATCGATAGTCCAGGCATATAGGCACGACTATATCAGAGATTTGCTACTTAGGATTATGAATACGACGAGTAGGAATCCGTTCGAGGAGTTTGCGAAAGCTTTAGAGGAGTGGGATATAATCGATGCGGTTCTAACTTTTCAGGAGTTAACGGTAAAGGCTGAGGCAATACAGACATTTGACATCCTCATCAAGGGGAGGGCTACGGAAGTGAAGTCAAAGTCTGGAGACCTTTCCCTGCACGAGCATATAGCTGAGCATCCGTGGCTGATCAGCTACGAGTACTCGGAGATGAGGAGCGAGCGGAACGTCGACAACTATCTCCTCGAAGAGTATGGGGTTGATCCGGACCCTCGAGACAAAGATGGGATGCGATTCGACTTCGTTGCTATCCACAGCTCAGAGCGGATTGAACTTATCGAAATTAAGTCGGCAAAAGACCCTATAGACAAGCGGGGCATAGACAACTTGACAGAGTATCGATACCGATTTTCCGAAGCTATAAAGCAGCGTACTAAGCCCCGGAAGCTGAGCGCAATCCTCATATACAACGGCAAGGTTAAGTCTGGCGCTGAATCTTCGATGGACGCCCTCATAAGTAACCCTGACTATGAGATCTATACCTGGGAAGAGATACTGAGCAGGAACCTCACGATCTACAGAGAGCAGATCGAACGAGCCAAAGCCAAGAATCCCAATGATCCGCGTATCGTGCGGCTTGGCGATGCCGCTGAGAAGCGGAGGCGAGTGGTGAACACGTAACTTCACCTGGGCGTGGTGTGCCACACCTTGCCTTGAACCTCGCTTGCCACCTGTGCGCGCTGTCAGCCTCTTTTCCAATTGCGGTGCTGGCGATGTCGGCTTCCGCAACGCCGGCTTCACTTTCGAAGTGATGGCCGAGCTCGACCCACGTCGTCTCGAAGTCTGCCTCCTGAACCACCCGGGCGCGTTCGGCGTCCCTGGCGACCTCCGCGAGACTTGGGGCAGTGTGGTCACCGAATGGCATCTGCGCCATCGAATGGCGCGTCCAGATCTTCTCGCGGCGTGCCCACCCTGTCAGGGCATGAGCTCTGCCCGCAGCGGCCTGGGTGATGGTGACGATGCCGAGCGTAACACGAAAGAAGAGCGCAACCTGCTCGTCGAGGTTATCAAGGATGTAGCCCTCGTGCTCCTCCCGCGCCTTATCGTCGTGGAAAACGTCCCGCAGTTCCTGACACGTAAGGTGCTGCACCCCGACACAGGCGAGAAGATCTCAGCGGCCAATCTGCTCATTCAGCGCCTGCGCACGCGCTACGCCGCCTTCCCGATCATCGCCGACCTCGCCGACTACGGCGTACCCCAGACACGTCGCCGGTCGTTCCTGGTCTTTATCGACCGCGAGCTAGAGGTCCTGAAGCAACTCGCCTCGCACAAACGTCTTCCCTACCCCGTCCCTACGCACGAAGACAGCCAAGTGACGGTGAAGGAGGCGCTTCAGAGCTTGGGCTTGCCATCGCTCACGGCGTCCCCCTACTTCAAAACCAAGCACCGCTCCTCTGGGTACGGGGGGCTTCACTTCGTACCGCGCTGGGACCGCAAGCGATTCGAGATGGTGCGTGCTATTCCTAAGGACAAAGGCGGAAGTGCCTGGGAGAATAGCAAGACCGTCAACGGCACCAAGAGTCCCTCAGCAGGACCCGATGACGCGGTCTGCCCAACCACGGGAGAGGAGCTCTTGCGTCCCGTCGTCCTCGAGGATGGGCAGCCCCGTCTCATCAAGGGGTTTCGCAACTCGGCTTACCGCCGTATGCGCTCGGATGCCCCGGCCGCCACAATCACGACAGCATCAGGGCATGTCGGCGCTAGCCGTACCATTCATCCGTGGCAGAACCGACTTCTGAGCCCTTACGAGTGCATGAAGCTCCAGACGTTCCCCGATGACTTTAAGTGGGGTGATGCCCTGAAGAAGTGGGGGCACTCCAACGTCCGCGAGATGATCGGCGAGGCCGTCCCGCCCCATTTTACTGGACTTCACGGCGAGGTCCTGAAAGCGATCCTAGACGGCTCGATTGATTTCGCAGCTTTGCTCCCTTCAACCGATGTGCGGCATACACGTCAGATGAAGAAGCTGGAGGTCGCCCCCACGCTCTTCAGTACGCCTTCCTAAGAACCGAACTGCGACACGTGCGGCCTGAACCTGCAAAAAATGGCCCGCGCGTGGGCGGTGGGGTTGGCGGGGGCTAAGGTAGAAGCCGCCCGAGCATTCTACGTCGCCACGTTTCCCGAAGCGGTGTATGTGCTCGACGCTGTCCACAAGAAGTCGAAGCGGGGCAAAGCGTTGCCCAGGGCAGACAAAGAGCGCGTGCGTCGTCGCTACCGCGACGTGCTCGCCCACCGTGCTGACAAGGGACACGCTTGACGTGCCGTTTCCAATCTCACAAACCTATGCCTGCTGCCTTCCAGATGTCCTCCGGCAACGTATTCGCCGACCTCGGCTTCGACGCGGAAGAAGCCGCGCTCCTACGGGTCAAGTCGCGGCTCCTCAGTGCGCTCTCCGACTTCGTACGTGGCTTCGAGACGCAGCGAGACGCCGCCGCGCTGAGCGTCAAGCAGCCGCGCATCTCCGAGATCGCCAACGGCAAGCTCTCCGCGTTCTCCACCGATCTGCTCATCCGTCTCTGCGAGCGGGCTGGCATCGAAGTGACCGTTGCGGCTGAGACGTATCCCGCAGAATAGCGCGTCGCATCAGAGCATGAGCCGTTCCCGAAAAAAGACGCCGATCTCCGGCATCACGACGGCCGCGTCGGAGAAGCACGACACACGTCTCGCCAACCGGCGCTGGCGGCGCCGTGTGCGCCAGCGCCTCACTACCGGGCACGACGGCACCGACCTGCCGCTGCTCCGCGAGGTGAGCAACGTCTGGACAATGGAGAAGGATGGGAAGGTCTACTTCGGTTCCGCCGTGCATCCCAAGCTGATGAGCAAGTAGCTGGACGCTTCAGGACCAGGCGTGTGGAACACGCAAAGCCTGACGCGTTCTGGACACCTTTGCGCCGTCACGTCTTGCCGGTGCTCGTGCCATTCTCGCTTTCGCCCTCAGCCCATGCGTCCGTTGACCTGCCTGTCTCGTTCCCGCTGTACGCCTCTGACCGTCGCGCTCGCCAGCCTATTCATCCTCTCAGGATGCTCGCACGGTTACGCGTACCTCCCGCTCACGCCGACTAAAGCCGCGTCAGAATCGGAGACGCTGGCCGAGGGAATCGCGGAAGCAGAAGCGGCGCTCGCGGACTGCGCCGGGGCGCAACTCAGCCCGTCAGTCATCCACCTGGGATGCGACAACGCGCAGGAGGTTTACGCGGCCCGCTACGACGCTGAGGTCGAGGCGGAGGCGTGTGAGGCCATCGCATCCGACGTCTATCGTGGTGCTGAAATCGCGTCGGGTCCCGATCTGCAACTCCCGCCGCCGTCGTTCACCTACCGCACAACTGTCGACACGCCGTTGGGCAACTCGCTGGCCGTCGTCTCGTGCTCGCCCAGCGCCGACGGAGGGCTTCTTTTTCTCACCGCGTTTGCGAAGGGGCAACTCGACAACGGCTTCTACACGCGCGCGCTGCCTACGATCGCGAACGAGGGCGTCCCGGCTTCTCTTGTGACGTCCTTGCGTCCCGACAGCCTCGAATTCTTCGGACGCGCGTTGCCGGTCAGCGGGGCGTGCAGGCTCATGGGGGCGCGCAACCTCTCGTGTTACCCCTATGGGCAGATGGACTGGTCCAGATTTGACAGTCTGGAGGCTGCCCAGGCGTCGTCGGACCAGCGTCGGAGTGCGTCAGTCGAGGTAGGCGCGACGGTCCTGGAGGACGAGATGGTGGCGTGCTCCTTCGAGGGCATCGACACGACGTGCCGCAAGGTGGTTTATCGGCTGCCTGTGTCAAGGCTGCTTACGCTCGGCGCCAGCAATGTCTTGGTGACCTACTTCGCCGAAGAAGAGGTACGTGGTCACAACGCCCAGGCTGTGTGCAGCTTCTACGACGACCAGGCCCCCGAGGGCGGTCTTGCCCCGCTGTGCGAAGAAGCATTCGAACTGGGCCCGTAGCCTTTCCAACACAGTACGGCGGCAGGCCGAAGCCCACCGCCGCACGGAAGTACGCGAGCACGAAGGGACCGAAGCACGCCCGCTAATTCATCACCGTCGCCTCAGCGAGCGCGTCCTCGGCCGCTTTGCCGTTGGTGGACGCGTGCTCGGGCACGGCAAACTTCTCGGCGGGGTCCGCGACGGGGTCGGGGCAGAGCACCTGATCGATCAGGTCGGTGATGCGGCCAACGTAGTTCACCGTCAGGCCCTCGATGGCCTCGACCTTGATCTCCTTGATGTCCTTCTCGTTCTTCTCCGGCAGGAACACCGTCGTGATGCCCGCGCGCTTGGCGGCGAGCACCTTCTCCTTGATCCCGCCGACCGGCAGCACGAGGCCGCGCAGCGTGATCTCGCCCGTCATGGCGAGGGTGTCCCGCACACAACGCTGCGTGTAGATGCTCGTCAGCGCCGTGATCATCGCGACGCCTGCGGAGGGGCCGTCCTTCGGGATCGCGCCCGCCGGGACGTGCACGTGGACATCCCAGTGCTTGAACGCTGCCTGCGGGATGCCTAGCTCCTCGGCGTGGGCCTTCACCCAGGAGAACGCGGCCTGCGCCGACTCTTTCATCACATCGCCGAGCTTGCCGGTCAGGACCATGCGCCCCGAGCCACGGCTCACACTCGCCTCGATGAACAGGATGTCGCCGCCAACGGGCGTCCACGCTAAACCAGTAGCTACACCCGGCACCTCGGTGCGCTCGGCGATGTCGTTGAAGAACTTCCGCGCGCCGAGGTAGCCCTCCACGTCGGTCTGCTCGACGTTCGCGCCCTCGGCGTTCTCCATCGCCACGTCCTTCGCGACGCCGCGCACGACCGAGCCGATGGTGCGCTCGAGTTGGCGGACGCCCGACTCGCGCGTGTAGCCCTCGATGAGGTACATCAGCGCCTCGTCGGTGATCGAGAACTGCTCGTCGGTCAGGCCGTTGCGCTCGATCTGGCGGGGGACGAGGTACTGCTTCGCGATCTGGAGCTTCTCGCCGGGCGTGTAGCCGTTGATCTCGATGATCTCCATGCGGTCGCGCAGCGGGGCCGGGATGTTCTCCAGGTAGTTCGCCGTCGCGATGAAGAGGACCTTCGAGAGGTCGTAGTCCAGTTCGAGGTAGTGGTCGTTGAACGTGTCGTTCTGCTCGGGGTCGAGGACTTCGAGGAGCGCACTCGACGGATCGCCGCGGAAGTCGGAGCCGAGCTTGTCGACCTCGTCGAGCATGAAGACGGGGTTCGACGTGCCCGCCTTCTTGAGGCCCTGCAGGATGCGGCCCGGCAGCGCGCCGATGTAGGTGCGGCGGTGGCCGCGGATCTCGGCCTCGTCGCGGACGCCGCCGAGCGACATCCGGTGGAACTCGCGGCCCGTGGCTTTGGCAATCGACTTCCCGAGCGACGTCTTGCCGACGCCGGGCGGGCCGTAGAAGCACAGGATGGGCGCCTTCATGTCGCCCTTGAGCTTCAGCACGGCGAGGTATTCGAGGATGCGCTTCTTCGGGTCCTCTAGGCCGAAGTGGTCGGCTTCAAGGACTTCCTGTGCGCGGTTCACGTCGAGGTTGCCGTCAGAAACGGTGCCCCACGGCAGGTCGAGGATCGTCTCGACGTAGTTGCGCACGACCGAGAACTCAGGAGACGCTGGGTTCGTGCGGCCGAGCTTGCGCAGTTCCTTCTCGACGGTCTCGATGACGTAGTCGGGCAGCGCTTCGCGGCGCTCGTCGAGCTTCTCGCGGAGCTCGTCAGCCTCCGCGCCGCCGGGGTCGGTCTCGCCGAGCTCGTCCTGGATCGCCTTCATCTGCTGGCGCAGGAGGAACTCGCGC
>JBCDFO010000043.1:0-19345 GCA_039177895.1 Bacteroidota bacterium | reverse complement strand
GGTGGGCTCTCGGACTACGTCGCGCAGGTAGACGGGGCCAACGCCAGCGCTGTGGACGAGGCCGTCGTGGCGACGCTCCGCTGGGCCGCCGGGCAGATTCGGGACCACACGAACCTGCTCGCCTTCGCCCTGGCTGAGCTCGATCAGGTCGTGACGACGCCAGCCGGGCTCGCTGACGCGGCGAGCGAGGCGTTCGGCCTCCGCCTGAAGGAGACGACCGACGCAGCGGGCCTGGACGGCCTCGAAGCGCTGCAAGCCGGGTATGCGTCCGCGCCCGAGTTGGCGGCGCTCATCGATGCCGTGTTTGCGCGGATCAGCGAGGAGGTCGAGGCCACGTCCTTCCTCGCGCCCGAGACGATGGCCCATGCGCTAGAAACGGTGCGCCTTGAGAGCCGGGTCCGGCCTCAGGACCGCATTGGGTGCCCGGAAGGAGGCAATCCCGGATTCAACAACTGGGTCAACCAGAAGCGCGCGCGGTTGTCCTTTGGCCTGAAGGGTAGCCAGACGATCGGCGGGAGCGGCAGTTCGTCCAACCCCAACTGCGACCCGCCGGGCGGACCGTTCGACCCCAACGACAAGACGACCGAGACGACGCTCGGCTGCGAGTTCGGCTTCGTGGAGGTCGACGGTGAGCAGGTGCCGCGCTGCGTGCGCTACTTCGTGCCGCGGAGCCGCGCCGCCGAGCCCATCGAGTACACGATCCAGTTCGAGAACCTCCCCGAGGCGACCGCCCCGGCCACGTTCGTCACCGTCACCGACGTGCTCGACGACGACCTCGACCCGAGCACGCTCCGGGTCCTCCAGACGTCGTCGGACTCGACGTTCTCGTTCACGCAGAGCGGGCAGGAGGTCGTCTTCCGGTTCACTGACATCAACCTCCCGCCGAACACGACGCCGCCCATCGGCGAGGGCTTCGTCACCTTCGAGGTGAGCCCCCGCAGCGGCCTTGCCGACGGCACCGAGATCGTCAACAGCGCGGGCATCGTGTTCGATTTCAACCCGCCCATCTTCACGCCGGAGGTGATGCACGAACTCCGCCAGGTCGCCGACCCCGTCGTGACGCTCTTCGCGCCCGAGGAACTCGACACCGTGACGCCGCTGGAGTACACGTTCACGTTCGAGAACGCCGGGGCCGACCCCGCGCCCGACGCCCTGCTCACGATCACGCCCGCCGCGTCCGACGTGCAGGAGGTGCAGTCGTCCAGCGGGACGTGCGAGGGGACGCGCCCCATCGTGTGTGACTTCGGCGCGTTGGAGGCCGGGGCGTCGGTCAACGTGACCGTGACGCAGGGGCCGCTGCCCGAGGGCACGACCCAACTCAGCGGCGTGGCCTCGACGAGCGTCTTCGCCGACACCTTCTTCAACAACGAGGCGGCGGCCGAGATCACCGTGATCGGCGTCGGCCTGGAGGACGAAGCCGGGCTGCCTGCTACCTTCACACTCGACGGCGTTTACCCGAACCCGTTTGCCACCGGGGCGACGGTGCGCTACGGCCTCCCCGAAGCAGCCGAGGTCGAGGTCATCATCTATGACCTGCTGGGCCGGGAGGTAGTCAGGCTTGCTGACACCGAGCAGGCGGCGGGCTGGCATGAGATCGCCTGGGACGCCGCTCCGCTGTCGAGCGGGGTGTACCTCTGTCAGTTCCGCGTGGGCGACGTGGTGCAGACCCACAAGGTGACACGCGTGCGCTGAGCGAGGAATCCAGCAGTGCCCTCGCGACGAAGCAGGGCCATGAAGCGGGCCGCGGTCGTGTCACCGTGGCCCGCTTCGCTGTGCATCGAGGCCCGCTCGTACAGCAACCACAGGCCGCTCACGGGTCCAGCAGGGTGCGGGAGGCTGGGTCGCAGGCCTGTGTGTCGCAGAACGAGCGCAGGCGACCGAGCGCCTCCTCCGTGCGCGCGCTCTCTGGGCCCAGCGCCGCCGCGATGATCTCGTAGCCCTCGCGCAACGCAGGTTCCGCCTCGGCAAGGCTGCCGAGGGCCGCATCGCAGGCCCCGAGGTAGGAGAGCCCACTGCCGATGACCCAGTGGTCGGGCGGTACCATCGTTCGGCGAAGCGCGAGGCTCGTTGCGAGAGCCGGGCGTCCCTCCTCGGGGCGTCCCGTGCGGCAGAGCACGCCCCCGGCAGCGACGAGCGCGTACGACTTGACAGGGGGAATCATGGCCGGGGCGGCCGCGGTGAGGGCGAGCAGCGAGTCGGCCTCGCGCACGGCGGCCGTGGTCTCATCGGCTTGTTCCAACTGGAGCGCCAGGGTGGCCCGTGCCGAAACGGTCTCGGGGTGCGTCGGCGTCAGGGCCGCGGCGAGCGTTGCGACGGCGGGACCAGACTGGGCGACGGCCTCGGGATAGCGCTCGGAGTTGGCAAAGCCGATCGCGAGGTTGATCTGGGCGACGCCGTACGCGTAGCTGCCAGACTCGCCCTGGTCCTCCAGCGCGCGGAGCACCTGCTGCAGCGCCTCGATGCCGCGCTCGTCGTTGCCGCGTGCCAGGTGGATAGCCGCGATGTTGTTGTGTGTGGAGGGAAGCTCCTCCGGATCGTAGGCGGTCAGAAGCGGAACCGCCTCCTCCAGGACCACCAGAGCGTCGTCGTACCGGTCGGACTCGGAGAGGGCGGTGCCGTAGCTGTTGAGTGCCCGCGCGAGGGTAGCCTGCGCCAGCGAGTCCGGTTGCAGACGCAGTGCAGCGATGGCGCGCTCGTAGTAGGGGAACGCCTCGGTGTCGTCGCCCCGGTAGTCGTGGGCGAGCGCGATGAGGTAGAGCGCGCGCCCGAACGCGGCGTCGAGCGAGTCGGGCGTGAGCGCGAGCGCGCGCCGGGCATGGTGCTCGGCCTGCTCGGTGTCGCGGAAGCCGAGGTAGATGTCGCTCATCGTGGCGTGGACCTGCCGAGCGACGGTGGGCTGGCCCGCCAATTCGTCGTCGATGCGCAGCGCGGCGCTATCGAGCGCGACCCCGATGGGACGGGTGGGGTCGGCCTCCTCCAGGTCAGCCTGCAGCATTACCGATTCGAGGAAGTCCATCGCGGCTCCCGCGTCGCGGAGGGCCGTCTGCGCCGCGTCCCGTTCCATCGCCGCGATGTCACGCTCGGCGGCAGCGATGCGGGCTTGCCACACCGTCCCAGCCAGGCCCAACAGAAGCGCTATGAGCAGAGCCGCGCCTGCCGCCACGCCCGCGCGGTGGCGCTGGGCAAACTTGCGGAGGCGGTAGCCGGTCGTGTCGGGGCGCGCCGTGACGGGTAGGCCCTCAGCGTGGCGGCGCAGGTCGTCGGCGAGGTCGGCAGCGGATCGGTAGCGGCGCGCGGGCTCCTTGCGCAGCGCCTTCAGCACGATCGTGTCGAGATCGCCTCGCAGCCGCTTGGCGAGACGCGCCGGATCGGTCTGGGCAGACGGGGCCGCCGCACGTACAGCCGTGCTCGGCTTCGTCGGATCCGACTCCAGGACGGCGCGCTCCACGGCGGTCACCGAACGGTCCTCGATACGGTACGGGCGCTGTCCGACGAGCAGTTCGTAGAGCACCACGCCGAGCGCGTACACGTCGGTCGCCGTCGTGACAGCCTCGCCGCGGATCTGCTCCGGCGCGGCATACTCCGGCGTCATGAGCGCCTGCCCCGTTCGAGTCACCGGCACGGGGTCCTCTTCGTCCTCGGAGAGCAGCTTAGCGATGCCGAAGTCGAGAAGCTTCACGACGGGCCTGCCATCGCTATCCCCGGCAACGAAGATGTTCGAGGGCTTGAGGTCGCGGTGGACGACGAGGTTCTGGTGCGCGAAGGCAACCGCCTCGCAGACGGTGCGGACGAGCGCGAGGCGGTCGGCGAGCGGGAGGGCGCGCTCGCGGCAGTAGGTCGTGATCGGCACTCCCTCGACGTACTCCATCACGAGGTAGGGCTGGCCGACGCGTGCACCCGGCATCGGTGTCGTCACGCCGCCGTCGAGCAGCCGCGCAATGTGGGGATGGTCGAGCCTCGCGAGGATGCGGCGCTCGGCGCGGAACCGCCGGTGCTGTTCCTCGGAGACGACGCCCGCCCGCATCAGCTTCACGGCTACGCGCTGCTCGAAGAGGCCGTCGGCGCGCTCGGCGAGCCAGACCGTGCCCATGCCGCCCTCTCCGATCTCGCGGACGAGCCGGTAGGGGCCGATGTCAGGGAGCGGGGCCGCCTCTGCGAGTGCCGCCGGGGCGAGGTCGAAGGCGCCGCTCGCAAACCGCTGCGACGACTCCGCCGCCTCGTGCGCCGCGAGCAGCCGCTCCACCTCGGCGATCAACGTCGGATCGTCCGCGCACGCCTCGCGGAGAAACGCCGCGCGTTCGTCGCCCGCGCGTTCGAGCGCGTCGCCGAGGAGGTCGGAGAGGCGCGCCCAGCGTTCGGGAGTGGGGTTCGTCGTCGGCACAGCAGAGGGGGGCAGGGAGCTACGCAACAAGCAGCGCCGTCTCGTGGGCGGTGTCGCTCGTTGCGCCTTCCGCGTGCATCCGCACGGTCACGCCTGCATGTGTCCACACCATCATGCTTCACCAAGGGCTTGCTGGAGCCAGGCTTGCGCGGCGGCCCAGTCGCGCCACGCCGTCGCCGACGAGATGCCGAGCAGGTCGGCCACCTCAGGCAGCGTGAACCCGGCGAAGTAGCGCAACTCGACGACCTCGGCTTGGCGCTTGCTAAGCTGCGCCAGGTGCGCCAGCGCCTCGTCCAGCGCCACGATCTCCTCCGAGCGGGTGTCTGGCACGAAGCCGCCGTCCTCGAAGGTCGCCGCGTCCACGCCGCCGCCGCGCTTCACGGCCAGCCGCCGCCTGGCGTAGTCAACGAGGATCTGCCGCATGGCCTGCGCCGCGATGCGGAAGAAATGGCTGCGGTTGGCGTAGTGGCCGTCGGCGTGGGCGAGCTTCTCATAGGCCTCGTGCAGCAGCGCCGTCGTGTTGAGCGTGGCCGGGCCGTGCTGACGCTGGCGCTGCCGGTGGGCGAGCGCATGCAGCTCGGTGTAGAGCAGGGGCAGCAGCGCGTCCAGGGCAGCCGCATCGCCCTCGTTGGCGGCGGCGAGCAGGCGGGTGACCTCGTGCGAGGGGAGAGGCATGGCGCAGGAACGTGGGCGACGGTAAGGGCACCGTGCGACAGCACCGTGGGGGCGTCCGCGCGAAGATACTGCTCCGCACAAGGATGCCCCGGCCGACGAAGAGACACGCGGCTTCGCAAGGCGTGCTCGGCGGGAGGGGCGGAGGCGTTTCTCTTCGTGCACGCGCCTCATTCTGTGAAAAGGTTTGCAAGGCATCGTGCAAAGCGTCATATTCCCTGGGGAAGCGCTTTCCTGCGCACCTCCTCAACCCCGTCTCCGCTGCGTCTCCCGCGCCGCCCTGTTTCACCCTGCCCCCTCCTCCTCGACTATGAGCCGATTCCTACTCCTGGCATGCTGTCTGCTCGCGGCCCCGCTCGCGAGCGCGCAGATCAGCCTCCCCATCACCTTCGAAGAAAGCATCGACTACGAGCTCGTCGACTTCGGCGGAGCTATGTCGATGCTCGTCGCCGATCCGACCGACGCGTCCAACACGGTCGTCCAGAGCGACCGGCCCGCCGACGCGGCCTGCTTCGCGGGCACGACCGTGGCCGATATGACAGGCTTCAACTCGCCCATTCCCTTTGCTGAGGGCGCGACCACGATGTCGATCCGTGTGTGGACGCCGTTCGCGGGTACGTCGGTTCGCTTCAAAGTTGAGAACGTTGACGATTCGAGCCAGAGCGTCGAGACGCAGGTTGCCACGACCGTCGGTGGGGAGTGGGAGACGCTCGTCTTCGACTTCGCCAACCAGGTCCCCGGCACCGCCGGCATCGACTTCGGCATCAGCTACACGAAGGGGTCGATCTTCTTCAACTTCCAGTGCCCGAGCGAAGTCCCGGTCCCGGCCGCGACCTACTACTGGGACGACGTGAGCTTCGGCGGTACGCCGACCTTTACGAGCCTCGCCGCGGCGCGTGCGCTGGGTGACGGCGCTGAGGTGACGGTCATCGGCACCGTCACGCGCGCCAAGGGCGCCTTCACCTACGTCCAGGACATCACGGGCGGTCTCACGATCCGCCAGACGTCGGGCATGTTCGCCGACCAGGTCGCCGACGGCACGATTGCGCCGGGCACCAACCTCGTCCTCACGGGCACGCTTTCGTCGTTCGCCAACCTCACGCAACTCGACGGGGGCAACCTCACGAGCTACACCGTCGGCGGCGACGGCGGCTCGCCTGCGCCGACCGTGATCTCGGTGCAGCAGCTCCTCGACAACGGCGAGAACTACGAGGGCGAAGTCGTCTCGGTCTTCGGCCTCACGACCGGCGCCATGGGCACCTTCGAGGCGAGCACCAACTACGATGTCACCGACGGCGGTGGCACCGGTACCCTCCGCGTGGTGAGCGCCGACGACTCCGACGTGGACGGCCTGCCCATCCCGGGCGGCGTCTTTGACTTCACGGGTGTCGTCGGGCAGTTCGATTTCAACAATCAGTTCGGGGGCTACCAACTCCTGGCCATCAACGAGACCGACATCACGGTCCCGAACGCGGGCATCCCGCTCCCGATCACCTTCGAGGACGAGATCGATTACGAGCTGGCCGACTTCGGCAATGCCATGTCGATGATCGTCGCCGACCCGGAGGACGCGTCGAACACGGTCGTGGAGACGTTCCGCCCGATGGGCGATGCCTGCTTTGCGGGCACCACCGTCGCTGACGTGTCGGGCTTCGCGGAGGCGCTCCCGTTCGCGGAAGGCGCGACGACGATGTCCGTGCGCGTGTGGTCGCCGGAGGCAGGCATTCCCGTGCTCCTCAAGGTCGAGAACGTCAACGACGCCGGGCAGAGCGTCGAAACGGTCACGGTGACGACGGTGGCGATGGGATGGGACACGCTCGTCTTTGACTTCGCCAATGAGGACGCGGGCACCGCCCCGATCAACTTCACCTTCAGCTACACGAAGGCGTCGATCTTCTTCGACTTCTGGTGCCGCTCGGGCGGCCCGCGCCCCGGCATGATGGACGCGACCTACTACTGGGACGACGTCGCCTTCGGCGGTGCGCCGACCAACCCCATCGCGCTGCCGGTCACGTTTGAGGAGGACATCAACTACGAACTGGCCGACTTCGGCAACGCGGCGTCGATGATCGTCGAGGATCCGGAGGACGCCGAAAACACCGTCGTGGAGACGTTCCGCCCGATGGGCGAGACCTGCTTCGCGGGCACGACGGTCGCCGACATGAGCGGCTTCACCGAGCCGATTCCGTTCACGATGGACGAGACGACGATGTCCCTCCGCATCTGGTCGCCCGAGGTCGGCATCCCCGTGCTGCTCAAGGTCGAGAACGCCAACAACGGGGCCGAGAGCGTCGAGACGGTCGCGACGACCACCGCGGCGATGCAGTGGCACACGCTCGTCTTCGACTTCGCCAACGAGGACACGGGCACGACTCCGCTCGACCTCGAGTCCGACTACACGAAGGCGTCGATCTTCTACGACTTCTGGTGCCGTCCCGGTACGCCCCGTCCCGGTATGATGGACGCGACGTTCTACTGGGACGACCTCGCCTTCGGTAGCGGTGACATGGGCGGCCCCACGACCATCGCCGACGCCCGCGCGCTCGGCGATGGCGCCGAGGTGACCATCACGGGCATCGTGACCCGCGCCCGCGGTGCCTTCGCCTACATCCAGGACCCCACGGCGGGCCTCACGATCCGCCAGACGAGCGGCATGTTCTTCGACCAGGTTGCTGACGGCACCATCGCGCCCGGCACCGTGCTGACGATCACCGGCACGCTCTCGACGTTTGCGTCTCTGCAGCAGATCAACGAAGACGACCTGGCCTCGTACATGGTCGGCAAGACGGCGGGCGTGCCCGCGCCGGTCGCCATCACCGTGGAGGAGCTCAACGCCAACGGCGAGGCCTATGAGGGCGAACTCGTCCAGGTCACCGACCTCACGACGGATGCCACCGGCACCTTCGCCGAGCGGACCAACTACGATGTCACTGACGGTACCGGTACCGGTGTCCTCCGCGTGCCCAACGCGGATGACTCCGACATTGACGGCACCGAGATCCCTGCGGGGGTGTTCAACTTCACAGGCATCGTGGGGCAGTTCGACTTCGAGGACCCGACGACGGGCTACCAGCTCCTGGCTATCGAACTGGCCGACATCGACGAGCCGCCGCCGCCGGTCGCGCTCCCGGTCACGTTCGAGGACGAGGTCGACTACCAGCTCGTCGACTTTGGCAATGCTATGTCGATGATCGTGGAAGACCCCGAGGACGCGTCGAACACGGTCGTGGAGACGTTCCGTCCGATGGGCGAGGCCTGCTTCGCGGGCACCACCGTGGGCGACGTGACGGGCTTCACCGCGCCGCTGCCCTTCACGATGGACGAGACGGTCATGACCGTCCGCGTGTGGTCGCCGGAGGTCGGCATCCCGGTGCTCCTCAAGGTCGAGAACGTCGATAACCCCGCCGAGAGCGTCGAGACGGTCGCGACGACCACGGCAGCGATGGCGTGGCACACGCTCGTGTTCGACTTCGCCAACGAGGACACGGGCACGGCTCCGCTGAACCTCGACTTCAGCTACACGAAGGCGTCGATCTTCTTCGACTTCTGGTGCCGTCCAGGCACGCCTCGCCCCGGCATGATGGACGCGACCTACTACTGGGACGACGTCACCTTCGGTAACTCGGTATCCAACGAGGAGGCGGCGTCCGGCCTGCCCGAGGTGCTGGCGCTGAATGCGAACTACCCGAACCCGTTCAGCCAGAGCACGACGGTCGCCTTCGACCTGCCCGCAGCGGACCACGTGACGATTCACGTCTACAACGTGCTCGGCCAGCGCGTCGCCACGGTCGTCGATGACCAGATGGTGGCGGGCCGCCACGCCGTGCCGTTCGAGGCGTCGAGCCTGGCCACGGGGACGTACTTCGTGCGGCTGCAGAGCGGCTCCGAGACGTTCACGCGCTCGATGGTCGTGACCCGCTAGACGACTCAACGCACGGTCGCTCGCGTGGCCGTCGGTAGACCGGAGGCGCCTCGCTATTCGCAGCGGGGCGCCTCGCGTTTGAGGGCACATTTTCGCGGGCGTGAGGAGATCCACAGGGGAATACCGTAGCTGTGAGTGTACCGCCTGCTCACTGTGCTATCCGTTGCTATGCGCTACCTCCTCATCGCCCTCCTCCTGGTCGCCCTGCCCGCCCGCGCCGACGAGCGCGTCCGCGCCGAGACCCGCGTCCAGGACGTGCGCGACCAGTACGGGTTCACGGGCCAGGGCGTCCTCGTCGCCGTCTTCGACCGCGGCATCGACGTCACCCACCGCGACTTCCGCAACGCCGACGGGACCACGCGGGTGCTCGCTGTCTACGACCTCGTGGACGACGCTGGGGCGGGCGACGCGGATAACCCGACGGGCTTCGGGACGGTCTACACCCGCGCCGAGATCAACGCGGCGCTCGCCTCGGGGACGCCGCTCGGCCAGCGCGACGCGAGCGGCCACGGCACCGTCACGGCGGGCCTCGCCGCTGGCAACGGCGCGGCCTCCGACGGCCTGTACGCGGGCATGGCTCCCGATGCCGACCTCGTCGTCGTGAAGTTCACCAGCGAGGGTGCGCCGGCCTTCGGCTCGTTCCCGGCAGAGGCCCCGTTCTTCCGAGGTGAGTTGCTGCCTGTCGCGCTCGACTACGTGATTGGGCTGGCCGAGGCGGAGGGCAAGCCGCTCGTGGTGATCTGCAACTTCGGGTCGAGCGGCGGGCCGATGGACGGCACGAGCGTGAGCGCCCGCACGATCGACGCGCGGTTCGGGCCGGACTTCCCTGGCCGCGTCTTCATCACGGGGACCAGCGACGACGGCGATGTAGACAACCACGCGGCGGGGACGGTAGCGCAGGGCGCGTCGGTGGACCTGGACATCGGGAAGGCGGGGACCTTCCTGCGGCTCGACCTGTGGTACGAAGGCAGCGACCGGTTCACCGTGGAGGTCGTCGCGCCGGATGGGACGGTGAACGGGCCGTATGTGCCGCCTGCCAACGGCGCACGCAGCAGCGCGTCCGGGCCAGGCTTCACCCTCTCCCACAACGGCGCAGGCGTCGACTTCTGGGGGGCCACCAACGGCCGCCGCGAACTGCTCATCGACTTCAACAGCGCCACCGTGGGCACCTACACGGTGCGCCTCACCGGCACGAGCGTGGCCGACGGCGGCTTCCAGGCATCGCTCAACCCGTCGAATACCATCGGCGCGCCGCCCAACCGCTTCGCCTCGTTCGTCACGCCGGGGTACACGGTCTGGGACTGGGCGGCGGCACAGCAGAACCTCTCGCTCAACTCCTACGTCCTCCGCGACACGTGGACGGACGTGGACGGCTTCGAGCGCAGCTTTCCGGGCAACGAAGTGGGCCCGGGCGCGCTCTGGCCGGGGAGTGGCATCGGGCCGACCTACGACGGGCGGCTCGGGGTGTCGGTGAGCGTGCCGGGCAACTCCAACATCGGCGCGTACGGGACGCGCTCGTTTTTCAACACGCTGCGGTTCAACGTCATCGAAGACGGCGACAACCCCTACGGCATGCTCGCCGCGGTGAGCGGGGCCGCCCCGGTGCTGGCGGGCATCGTCGCGCTGATGCTCGAAGCGGACCCCACGCTCGACGCCGCCGAGGTACGCACCATCCTGGAGCAGACGGCCCGCGCGGACAGCTTCACCGGCACCGTCCCGAACACGCAGTGGGGCTACGGTAAGGTGGACGCGCTCGCGGCCGTGGAGGAGGTGCTGCGAGGCACCAACGCCGAGGACTCGGGCGCTGTCCAGCGCGTCGCGCTGTCGGCCTACCCCAACCCGACCGTCTTCTCCGCCACCGTGGCGCTGACGCTGCCCGAGGCCGCCGCTGTGCGTGCGGAGGTGCTCGACTTGCTCGGTCGTCGCGTGGCTGAGTTGCACGACGGCCCGCTGGCAGCTGGCATGCACCCGCTCGCGCTCGATGCGGCTCAGCTGCCAGCGGGGGTCTATGTCGTGCGCGCCGCAACGTCTGACGCCACGCTCACGCAGCGCCTCACCGTCGTGCGCTGACGCCGACCTCGCCCTGATCGACGCTGCCTGTGGTGGGGCGGCGTCCAGGCAGCGCCCGGCCCGCGCAACGGCAGGCCGGGCGCTTAGCTTTCGTTCTCAGACAGCGGTAATGTCGTACAGCCGTGCGTCTCGCAGAACGCCCGGAGGCGCTGCGCGGCCAGTTGCGTGCCATGGTCCTCGTCGCCGCGCGCTGCCACCATGCCCTCGTAGCCCCGTGCGAGCAGCGTCTCTGCCTCCGCGAGCGCGCCCGTCTTCGCGAGGCACGATCCCAGCATGCTCTCGCTGTTGGCGATCCGCCAACTCGCCGGGTCGTAGAGGCTGCGCTGTGTTTCTAGGCTCTGGCGCAGCAGGGGAATGCCTGCCTCAGTAAGGTCGAGGTCGCAGTAGATGCGCCCCGTGATGTCCTGGCCGTACGCTGTGATGGCATGGTCGAGGCCAAGGTGCTCAGTGGCTAGCCTCAGCGCGGAGTCGGCCTCGACGCGCGCCTCGGCGGGCCGCCCGTCAGTCATCAACTCGCCCGCGTACTGCATCTGCGTCGAGATCGTATGGGGGTGCTCGGGCCCGAGCGTGGCCTGCAGCATGGCAAGGGATTCGCCGATGAGCGGAATCGCCTCTGCGGTTGCGTCCGTGAGCGAATGGTAGGCGGCGAGGTTGCTGAGCGTGACCGCGAGGATGTAGTGCGGGCCGTCGTAGTAGGCGCGCATGAGCGCGACGGCCTCGTCGAGGAGCGGCTTAGCCGCGTCGAGGTCGCCCGTGTTGAGGTGGACGAGTGCGAGGCCGTTGAGGGCCAGAAAGAGGTCGGGGTGGTCCAGGTTGCGGTAGAGGCGGATCGACTCGTGGAAGGCAGCCTCGGCGGCGTCGTAGGGGCCGCCAGCCGCTGCGTGGGCGTCGCCGAGGGCCGCGAGCGCCTCCGCCCGCAGCGCGGCGTCTGCTGGGTCCTTCAGGTGTGTGAGTGCGTCCTGCAAGCGCGCCACGACGGCCTCGAAGTCGGTGTATTCCTCTGACACGGCCAGCGTCATGAGCGCGCGGCCCCGGGCCGGACCGTCATAGTCGTTCGGCAGGACGTCGAGGGCACGCTGGGCCGTCTGCGCGGTCTCCTCACCAAGCCCCAGCGAGTAGAACGCCGCCGCGAGCGTGGAGAAGACCCGCGAGGCCACGACCGGATCGTCCTCGAACTCACGGTCGACACGGTCCGCAGCCTGTCGGATAACCTCGCCGATGGGCGTGTCGGGGTCGCCCTCGTCGGCCCCTCCCTCGGCGATCATGCCTTCGAGGAAGGTGAGCACGCGCTCAGATCGCTCGGCCTGCATCTGGGCCACGCGGGCTTGCCAGAGCGTCCCGGCGAGGCCCAGCACGAGGGCCAGCGCGAACGCCGCGCCTGCAGCGACCCCGACACGGTGGCGCTGCACGAACTTGCGCAGCCGGTAGGCGGTCGTATCGGGTTGCGCGGTGACCGGCAGTCCCTCAGCCCAGCGCCGCAGGTCGTCGGCGAGGTCGGCGGCGGCGCGGTAGCGGCGCTCGGGCTCCTTGCGCAGCGCCTTCAGCCCGATCGTGTCGAGGTCGCCGCGCAGTCGCCGCGCCCAGCGCTCCGTCGTGGACGGATCGGTTGCGGTCGAGTGGCCAGCGCTCGCCTGGTCCTGCGTGGCCGACCGGACGGCGGTGCTCGGCCTAATCGGCGTCGCCTCCAGTACCGCGCGTTCGACCGCGAGGGCCGAGTGGTCTTCGATGGCATAGGGCCGGTGCCCGACGAGCAACTCGTAGAGCACCACGCCGAGCGCATACACGTCGGTCGCGGTCGTGATCGTGCCGCTGCGCACCTGCTCGGGGGCCGCATACTCCGGCGTGAGCAGGGCCTGCCCGGTGCGGGTCACCGGCTCGTCCTCGTCCTCCGCGAGCAGCTTCGCGATGCCGAAGTCGAGGAGCTTCACGACCGGCCTACCATCGGCGCTCTCGGCGACGAGGATGTTCGAAGGCTTGAGGTCGCGGTGGACGACGAGGTTCTGGTGGGCAAAGGCGACCGTCTCGCAGACCGTCCGAAAGAGCGCGAGGCGCTCGTCGAGCCGGAGCTGCTTCGTGCGGGCGTAGGTGGTGAGCGGCTGGCCCTCGATGTATTCCATCACGAGGTAGGGCTGGCCTGCATCGGTGACGCCGCCGTCGAGCAGCCGCGCGATGTGAGGGTGGTCGAGGCTCGCGAGGATGCGGCGCTCGGCAGCAAAGCGGCGCTCCGCGTCGGGCCCGAGCACGCCCGTCCGCAGCAGCTTCACGGCCACGCGCTGCTCGAAGAGGCCGTCGGCCCGCTCGGCCAGCCAGACCGTGCCCATGCCGCCGCGCCCGACCTCGCGGACGAGCCGGTAGGGGCCCACCTCCTGTGGAGCCGTTGGGCTATCCGTAGCGCGCTCCAGGGCCGCAGGCATCATCTCGGCAGCGCCCACTTCGAAGCGGTCGGTCCGTTCGGCCTCGGCATGTGCCACGAGGAGCCGTTCGACTTCAGGAACGAGCGTCAGGTCGTCGGCGCAGGCGGCGTCGAGGAAGGCATGGCGCTCGGCCTCAGGCCGGTCGAGGGCGTCGAGGAGGAGGGCGGAGAGCCGCGCCCAGCGTTCGGGGGAAGGGGTCAGCGACATGGGGACGCGTGGAAAGCCGAACAGAAGGTCATCGCCAGGAAGTACGAGAAGCGCCGCGTCGCTTTGTCATCGGCCCACACAGGAAGCGTGCTAGCTGGCGTCGCGGAGGGCCTGCTGGAGCCATGCCCGGGCGACGGTCCAGGCGCGCGCTGCCGTCGAGGGGGAGACGCCGAGCAGGTCGGCAGTCTCGGCGAGCGTGAAGCCGCCGAAGTAGCGCAGCTCCACCACCTGTGCTTGCCGCGCATCCAGCGCCGCAAGCCGCGTCAAGGCCTCGTCGATGGCGACGACCTCAGCAGGCCGACCTTCGCCTGCAACAGCCCACTCGTCGAACGTGGTCGCGGCCTCGCCCGCGCCGCGCTTGGCCGTCAGCTGAGCGCGGGCATAATCGACGAGGATCTGCCGCATGGCGTACGCCGCGACGCGGAAGAAGTGCGGGCGGCTCGCGTACGTGCCGTCGTGGTGGGCGAGCTTTTCGTAGGCCTCGTGCAGCAGCGCCGTCGTGTTGAGCGTGGCTGGGCCACCGAGGCGGCGGCGCTGGCGATGGGCGAGCGCGTGCAGCTCAGCGTAGAGCAGCGGCAGGACCGCCCCGAGCGCGGCATGGTCCCCATCGTGGGCAGCGGCGAGCAGGCGCGTGACCTCGGAAGACGAAGGCATAGACGGTGGACGGGTGATACGATGTGCAGTATAGGTGCGACGACGTGGCCGTCAAGGGGTGCCGGGGGCGGCCCTCCACTTTTTTCGGCGTGCGTGACAAAGACCGCCGGACGATCTCGTCTCTCACAGCCCACGCTCTTCTCCGCGACGGGGATCTTCGCTCCGCTCACGTCCGACTGGCTCCCCATGTATCGCTCTGCAACGGCTCTGTTCGCCCTCCTCGCTGCCCTGCTGGCAGCGTCGCCATTCGCCCAGGCCCAGTCCTGCACCACCTCCTGGTCCGACCCCATCGACGGGACGTGGGCCGACGCCACCCGCTGGTCCGACGGCGTCCCCGGCGCGGCCGACACGGCCTGCATCACCGTCGGCGGCAGCTACACCGTCTCCGCGACCGGCTCCCCAATCTCGGTGGCAGGCCTCGCACTCGGGGATGGGGCCGGCGCGCCCAACCTCGTCGTCGGCGTGGACATGGTGGTGACCAACAATGCCGAGGTCGCGACCGGCGCGCGCGTTGAGACGACCGGGGAGCGCACGGCCAGCCTCCGCGTCGCGGGCATACTCGCGCTTGCAGGCACCCTCGTGCAGCGCGACGACTCCCGGCTGATGGACGCCTTCAGCGGTACGCTCGACGTAGCCCCAGGTGGCACGCTCCGGCTCGTAGGCGCAGACGTCCGCGCTGGGACCCCTGGTGTCACCCGCTTCGTGATTCGGGGTACGATTGAGGCCGATGCGTGCGGCACCGACACGGAGGGCCGCTGCATCCTCGGGGGCTCCTTCGACCTCCGCGGCGGGACGCTCCGCGCGGCCGGTGGGTCGTTCTGGCTCCAGTCTGTCAGCACCGACAACGTCCTCGCGGGCGTGACGCTCGACGCGGCCGAGGGGGCCACGCTCCAAGTGCGCAGCGGGACGTTCGACGCCCAGGGGACGGTCTCCGGCGCGCCTGCGGGCAACGTCGTGTGGTCCGCGACGGCCAACGTGGGCGCGGCGGGGTTGACGCTCGACGTGGGGGGTACCGGCCTCCAAGTAGGCACGGACAATCTCAGCCGAGGTACGTTCGCGGGCGGGGCCGTCACCAACATCGCTACCGTGCGCACCGAAGGCGGCGGGATGGGCCTGGACGGAGCTACGTTCGAGAACACCGCGCTCCTCGACGTGAACGAGGGCGTCTCGCTCGACGAGGGGGCTGTGCTCGTCAACGCCGAGACGGGGACGGTCCTGCTCGCCAGCGGCGAGGGCATTCGCCAGCGGGGCACCGGCGACCGCTTCGTCTCGCGCGGCCTCGTGGAGGTCGAGCCCGGAACGAGTCAGGCCCAGACGAACGTCCCGTTCGAGGTCGACGGCGGCACGCTCCGCATCCAGGCGACCGGCTTCGCCACGCAGAACGGGATCCTACTCCGCGACGCGACGCTGGAGGCGAGCGCAGGCAGCGACGTGTCGTTCAGCGAGACCACGATCGCAGGGACGCTCTCGGGGGCCTCCGGCGGCGACGTCATCCTCGGCGGCACCCTCACGGTCGCCGACGAAGGAGCCGTGATCGCGGTCGGCGGGCGTGGTCTCGATTTCGGTTTCGGGGCGCTGCAACTCGACGTTGAGGGCGGGACGCTCACCAACCGGGGGTTCGCGACGCTCCGCACCCCGCGACTCACGACGACGTTCGTGAACGAAGGCGACCTCGACGTGCTGGCCGTGCGCCTGACGACAAGTGGTGAGCTTCGCAACGCGCCCGAGGGCACCCTCGCGCTGCGCGGGATCGCGAGCGGGGCCGACAACGAGACGGGTCTCGTCGTCAACGAGGGACTCATCCGCGTCGATGGCGTGGGCACGCGGGCGTTCCAGGGGCAGCTCCGCGCGCAGCCTGGCTCGGAGATCCGCGTCGCGTCGGAGGCCACGCTCACCCTCGGCAGCACGCCGCCCGCGTTCTACGGGGCGGGGACGGTGCTCGCGGGCACCGGGGCCGTGTCGCGCTCCGGCGGGCCGCTCGAAGGCACCGTCAGCCCCGGCGGCCCAGGGCCGTCGCTCGGCGTGCTCGACATCCCCACGTTCGCGCTCAGCTCGCTGACCGGGGACGCCCGCTACGTCGTGGACGTGCGGCCCGGCGGCGGCAGCGACCGCATCGCGACCGGGTTCAGCGTCACTCTTGGCGGCACGCTCGTCGTCCGCGTCCCGGAGACCTACGCGCCCATCGTCGGCGAGACGTGGACCATCGTGCAGTCCGACCTGAACCCCGTCGCGGGCGCGTTCGACGCCATCGAGGTGGAGGGGGCTCCTGAGGGTACCGTCTTCGCCGTGGACGTGGAGGGCACGCGGGCGGTGCTCCGCGTGGCCGACGCGGTCGTCGGGGGCGGGATCGCGCTCTCGGAGGTCGCCCCCATGGGTGGCAGCGAACGCGCGCTCTTCCTCGCGGGCTCCGGTGCCGCCGACGTGACCGCCGTCCGCCTCGTCTGCGACAGCTGCCTCGACCCCGACGCCTTCGGCACGCTCCCCGGCACGCTCTCCGACGACGGCCCGTCGCTCGCGGCCACGTTCGACCTCACCGACCCCCGCGTGATAGGAGGCTATGACCTCGTCCTGGAACGGGGCGCGCTGCCGGACACGACGCTCGCGCTCACGGTCCGCCCCTACCTCGCCTTCCCGACCCTCTCGGGCGGGTTCGTGACGGGGTTGCTGCTCGCGCCCTCGAACACCCAGTTCCACCGCAATGCCATGAACGTGGTCGCGCCGTCGAACGGCACCGAACCGGCGTTCGTCTTCGCCCAGGTGCTGCGTCCCCGTCCCGATGTCATCGGGATGAAGCTGGGCAGCTACCGCCCCTACGGTCGCACGTTCGAGTTTTACAACGCGGATGAGGCCGCCGACCCTACGCGCGCGCCCCTCGTCGTGGGCCGCTTGAGCCCGGCGAGTACCGCCGTGCTCGACTTCCCGCTACGCATCGACCCGATGGCCGTGCTGTTCCCTAACGAGGAGCCGGCAGGGCCGGAGGACAACCGCATTCCGTTCGGCTCGCAGCAGGCCATCCAGTTCAGCGCCTACCCGCACTTCGCGCCTGCCCGCTTCCGCGGCGTGGTCGAGCGCGCGCTGCGGGGGAGCGCGCCGCTTGCGGCCTACCTCGCGAGCGTAGACGACGCCGACGCCGAGGCGGTCACGGCGGCTGTCCGGACAGCGCTCGACGCCGACGAGCGGTACCTCACCGGCCCGGCCGACCTGCTCGGCGGGATCGTGGACGCGCTCAGCGCGACCGTCGAGGCCCCCGACGGGACGGTGGAGGGCGCGCAGGACGCGTTCCAGGCGGCGCTCGTCACCGAGGCCGATCTCCTCTCGTTTGCCATCACTGAGGCCCATGAGCAAGCGCGCAGCGGTGCCCTCGCGGGGCTCTTCGACGCGGAGATCGCGGTGCTCTTTCCTGAGGCGGCGCTGCAAACCCCGGCAGCCGCGGCGCGCGCGCAGAACGACGGGGATGGCGGGGTCCTCCGGTGCATCGGGTTCGGCGACTCCATCGACGCGATCAACAGCCGGTCAGACGCCAACGGCTTTCTCGACCGGATGGAGGCGCGGCAAGGCAGCGGCCCCGGCAGCGGGGGCAGCCCCTCCGGCGGCGGGTGCGCCCGCCCGCGCGGGGCCGTCGACCCCAACGACAAAATTGCCAACACGACCCTCCCGTGCGAGTTCGGGACGGTCCTCGTGGACGGCGAGGAGGTGTTCCGCTGCGTGCGCTACTACGTCCCGCTCGCCCAGGCCGCCGAGCCCATCGCCTACACGATCCTCTTCGAGAACCTCCCCGAGGCGACCGATCCCGCCCAGTTCGTGACCATCACCGACGTACTCGACCCGTCGTTCGACCCGGCCACGCTGGACGTCACGGCCTCGTCGTTCGACGAGGGGCTGACGACCACCGTCGCGGGCCAGACGGTCACGTTCCGCTTCGACGGCATCGAGCTGGCACCCAACGTGAACCCGCCCGAGGGCGAGGGCTTCGTCTCGTTCACCGTCGCGCCGCGCACCGCGCTCGCAGCGGGCACGGTCCTCTCCAACGAGGCCGACATCGTGTTCGACTTCAACCCGCCTATCGAGACGCCAGCCGTGCTCCACGAGGTGCGCGAGGTGGCCGACCTGCTCGCTGTAGTCGATCTCCCTGATGACGCGATGGCGGGCGACGTGACGTTCGACGTGCTTCCGGCCCACGCGGGCGGCGACGATGCGCGCAGCACCGTGCTCACGTTCACCGCGCCCGTCTCCATCGCAGCCGCAGCGACGGAGGACGGCGACTGCGACGGGCTGGGCACCACCATGGTAACGTGTGCGCTCGGCACGCTCGCCGACGGGGACGAGGTGCCCGTCACCGTCACGCTCGCGGGCGTCCCCGAGGGCACCTACACGCTCCGCGCCGCCGTCGCCAGCGACGCGTTCGACGGCTTCGCGGCCAACGACGAAGACCTCGTGCAGCTCACCGTGCTGCCCGTCGGCATCGAAGACGAGAGCGGGCTGCCACGCACCGTGCGCCTGGCCGAGATCTACCCCAATCCGACCCGCACCACGGCGACGTTACGCTGGGGCCTCCCGACCGCCGCCGACGTAGACCTGCGGGTGTACGACCTCCTCGGTCGCCTCGTAGCCGTGCTCGCCGACGACGCGCCGACAGAGGCAGGCTGGCACGAGACGCCCTGGTCCGCGCAGGTTGCCTCCGGCGTGTACATCGCCCGGCTCGATGCCGACGGTGTGACGCGGACGAAGAAGCTCGTCGTCGTGCGGTGACGCACGTCCGATGATCCGCCAGGGCCCGCAACGGCGCTATGGGGAACGATAGGGTCGTTTGTGGTGGGACGACCCTCCCGCACGCCCGGTCTGGACTGTCAGGCCGGGCGTGCTCCATCTGGGAGATGAGGCGGCCGTTTCGCTGGCAGCGGAGGGCTGCCAATTTTCGGTGCGTTCAGGAGCCACGCGCGCCCGCGACTTCAACGGGATGGGCGGACCGGCTATACTGCGTTCAGACCCATTTCGAAGCGCTTCCGCCGGGCCTGCGTCAGCGGT
>JBCDFO010000042.1:0-19349 GCA_039177895.1 Bacteroidota bacterium | reverse complement strand
CTCGTGCTCCACGACAAGGGGGCCGACTGGGACGCTGAGGGGCCGGTCCCACGTACCGGCGCTGGGACCCCCGTAACTCTTGCCGAATCCGAGCCACTCCGCTTCGAACTCGAGCACTTTCTCACCTGCGTGCAGACCCGCACCACGCCGCGCACGGATGGCCCAAGCGGGGTCCGCGTCCTGCGTGTCCTCGAAGCGGCGCAGCAGACGCTCTAGCGGGCCGAGAAGCGACGCACGCAGCCAATACGCCAACCGCACACGAATGGGCAACACCATGGAACACGACCCGAGCGAAGCCGCGCTTCCACACGTGGCCCCGACAGCGCAAGTCCACGCCACCGTACGCCTTGGCCCCGACGTCGAGATCGGTCACTTCTGCGTGATTGAGGCGGACGTGGTGATCGGAGCCGAGACGCAGATCGGGCACCATGTAGTCGTGCGGGCGGGGACGCAGATCGGGTCGGGATGCCGGGTAGATGACCACGCGGTGATCGGCAAGCTGCCGATGAAAGCCGCAGCGAGCGCAACGACGCAGGCCACGACGCCCCCGCCCGCCGTGATCGGAGCGCGCTGCCTGATCGGTGCCGGAGTGGTGCTCTATGCTGGGTGCCAGATCGCGGAGCAGGTGCTTGTCGCTGACCTCGCTACTGTGCGGGAGGACGTACAGGTGGGGGCACGCACCATCGTGGGGAGGGGCGTCGCCATCGAGAACCGCTGTCGCATCGGGGCGCGGTGCAAGCTGGAGACGAACGCCTACCTCTGCGCCTACTCGACGCTGGCTGACGACTGCTTCGTCGCACCCGGCGTGCTCACGAGCAACGACAACTTCATGGGCCGGGACCCCGCGCGCTACGGGCACTTCGGGGGTGTCACCGTGGAGCGGGGGGGACGGCTAGGTGTAGGAGCCATCGTGCTACCGGGGCGCGTGATCCACACCGAGGGCGTGGTGGCGGCAGGCGGCCTGGCTACGCGAGACGTGCCTCCGTACGAAGTGGTCGCAGGCGTACCCACTCAGCCCTTCCGTCCCGTACCCGCGTCGCAGCGCCTCGATGCGCAGCCGTGATCTCACCGCTATCCAAGCGGGTGCAATGGTTCTAGGGGCGTTCAGAGCCGCATGAACACAGACAGAGCCAGGGTCAGCATCTCGCGGATTTGCTTTGGGTCCTCTCCCGAAGCGCGCTGAGTGATGGCGAGTACGACCTGCTCGGAGAGATAGCGTGCGCCAGCTTCGACGGAGGGACCCGCAGGCCATTCGTCCGCGTCGCGACACGCCTTGAGAAAGGCAGCGTAGGCTGCCTGCGCTGCTGCATCCAGCTCGTCGACCCGGCCGCGCGTCTGCGTACCCAGCCGGTGCTTTCCGCTGCGCATCTTGTAGAACAAGCAGCCCGTTTCCATTCGAGGGTCTTCACACGCGAAGTCGATGAGCGTGTCAAGAGTCATCCGCAGCCCTTGGCCCGCTTGGAGGATGGCAAACACGTCCGAAAGGACTTGCTCAGCGTAGAGGTCGAGCGTCGCGCACGTGAGCCCATCTTGGCTACCGAACTCGCGGTAGAGCGAAGGCTTCGACACGCCTGCCAGTTTGCAGATCGCGTTGACCGACACGTCCGCGGGGTCTCCGTGCCAGTATGCGGCCTTGGCGACCTCCAGCACGTGAGCCGGGTCCAAAGCCTGTGGGCGGCCTCCGGGGGAAGGGGGCGATTCCGTAGAGGACATTTTTGTACGGGGTGGTACGATTGTCTTGACGTTGTCTAAAGATAGTCGTATCTATTAGCATTACCACCTGGTACGAAACACATTCCGCGATACTGGTGGACGCCCCTCCTAGATCGCATTCGCACGGAACTACATCTCGGTCTGTACGCAGAAGAGTAGCCGCTCAGGCGTCATGCTCTTGCGCGTACAGAGCATTAGTCACGCTGAAGACCCAATCTCATGAACGACGCTCTCGCCACTACTGTACGCGCATTCTACACGGACGTGCTCAGCGCGCCTGCCGAGACTACGAAGGAGCGCTACTACGAACTCTTCTCTCCCAGCGTTGTCTCGATCCCGACCCCACCTGGAGGGCTTGGCGCCGAGGGCATGCTCAACACGATCGCTTTTCTCGGACAGGTCGTTCCGGACCTACACTGGGAGCCCGAGGAGATCATTGATCTGAATGACGGCCGTTTCGTCGTCCGCGGTCGCGCAGCTGGTACACCCGTCGGCCCATTCTTTGGCGTCGAGCCGCCCACGGGACGAGGCTTCGAGATTATGTCCATCGACATTCTCACGCTCGAAGAGGGAAAAATCGTCCACGTCTATCACCTCGAAGACTGGACGTCGGCTCTCGCGCAACTCACAGCGGAGGCGTGAAGCGATAGTGCCGAGATCAGGGAGCGCCGCTGCGCTCGGGGACGGTTCCATCGGCCTCGTGGGGTGCGGCGGCGCAGGAGCGCAGCCACAAGCCGGGTGCGCCTGCAGAGCGCTTCCAGGAAGCTGGCCTCTAGGCGGGCTAGAGACGCAGCAAAGGTGATCTGTCAGCGTGGGTATTCAGGCGTACCCCCTACGGCAGGTTGTCGTCCTCAACCACCGTCACGTGCAGCGGATTGGAGGTGGCCTCATCTATTCGCAGGCGCAGCGAGCCAAACGCGATCGGTTCACCGCTGCAGATGTCGTAGCGCACATCCTGCGTGAAGGCCGGTCGCGCCCGATCGGTTGTGTACTCTCGGTACCGAGAAGAGAAGCGGGAGCGACGTTTTCAACACAGCTCCCCCGCAGCTGGCCTCAGCCTCGTGCCCCCAGTAGGAGTCGAACCTACACGCCCTTTCGGACACCAGATCCTAAGTCTGGCCTGTCTACCAATTCCAGCATAGGGGCAAGGCTGAAAAACTACACCCGGCAGTTGGGCTCCCCACGGGTCTCGCGCGGATTCCCGGAGCTTTCGCAGCCGACTGGTGCGGAGCCTGTATTTTCACGGCTGCCCCCTGTCAAGCATATCGCTTCCCTCACCTTCCCCCGTCATACACATGAACCGCACTTTTTTGGTCGCGCTCGTCGCCGCTCTCTTCTGGGCAGGCTGCGGCACGACCGCCCCGGCAACGTCCGCGCCTGAAGGGATGGCCGACGAGGCCACCACCGCTGAGACCGCGTCGGATGCGCAGCAGGCTGCCGACGAGGCCGCCGCTGCCATCATGGACGAGGTGGCCTCTGCGAAGAATATGCCCTCAGCAGAAGGCATGGCCGACGCGCCGCTCTCGTTCGACCCCGACACCGTTCAGGCTGGCGCGTTCGACAACGGCAAGATGTTCACGCTCGACAACCCGCCGCTCGACTACTTTCGCGATGCCTACGACTTCACGCCCGACGACGCGTGGTTCGAGAAGGCCCGCCTTGGTGCGGTCCGCTTCCCGAACTGCTCGGGCTCGTTCGTCTCGCCGCACGGCCTGATGCTGACCAACCACCACTGCGCCCGCGCCAGCATCACGGAAGCCTCGCGCGACGGCGAGGATCTGCCGTTCCTGGGCTTCCACGCGACCTCGCTGGACGAAGAACGCCCCGTGGACTACGCCGCCGAGCAGCTCATCGAGATCATTGACGTGACGGGCGAAGTGCAGGCGGCCGCCGACGCGGCCGAGGGCGACCAGGCCCGCAGCGCGGCCCGCGACGAGGCCATCGGCGCCATCGAGACGCGCATGGCCGAGGAACGCGGAGGCGAAGAGGCCGGCATCCGCGCGCAGGTCATCACGCTCTACGCAGGTGGCCAGTTCAAAGCCTACATTTTCAAGCGCTACGACGATGTCCGCCTCGTCTTCGCGCCCGAAGACCGCCTCGGCAAGTTCGGCGGCGACCCCGACAACTTCACCTACCCGCGCTACAGCCTCGACTTCGCGCTCTTCCGCGCCTACGACGACGACGGCGAGCCGCTGGAGACCCCGACCTACTTCCAGTGGTCCGAGAACGGCTCCGCCGAGGGGGACCTCGTCTTCGTGATCGGCAACCCGGGCTCGACGTCGCGCCTGCAGACGGTCAGCGAACTGCTCTTCCGCCGCGACCACACCGAGCCTGCGATCCTCCGCCTGCTCGCCACCCGGGAGGTAGCCCTCAAGGCGTTCGTTGATGCGAACCCGGACGACCCGGCGACGCCTGAGCTTCGCGACAGCTACCTCTCGGCTGCCAACGGGCGCAAAGCCTACACCGGCCGCCTGGAAGGCCTGCAGGACCCCTATATCATCGCACGTCGCCGCGCGGCCGAGAACGACTTCAAGGCCGCGATCATGGAGAATTCGGCGCTGGCCGAAGAATACATCGGCCTCTTCGATGACATCGCTGCCAACCGCGAGGCTGCGAAGGCGGGGGCTCCGCTCTTCGGCGCGCTCCTCGCCATCACGAGCCCGACCTACGGTTCGCAGACGATGCGCCGCGCGCTGCTGACCTACTTCTACGCGTCGCAGAAAGCGGGTGGTGTGCCGGAGGAAAACCTGGCTGGACTGAAGGGCAGCATCCTCTCCGAGGACATCCCCACTGACCTCGACCGGATGATGGTGGAGGCGCGCTTGAACGACCTCGTCTTCTACCTCGGTGAGGACGACGACCTGACGCAGCTCGCGCTCGGCGGCATGACTCCGGCTGATCGGGCAGCGATGCTCGTCGAGAACTCGGCCTTCGCCGACTCCTCAGCGACGGCGGCGCTTCTTGCCAGCGACGATATCCTCGGTTCGGACGACCCCGCGCTTACGATCATCCAGGCCCTTGCCCCGCAGTTCGGGATGATGCAGCAGATGCAGAGCCAGTCCGGTGCACAGCTCGAAGAGCTGTCGAGCCGCCTCGCGCGGGCCCGCTTCGAGGTGTACGGCGAGTCAATCCCGCCGGACGCGACGTTCTCGCTCCGCATCTCGGACGGCGTCGTGAAGGGCTACGAATACAACGGCACCATCGCCCCGGCGTACACGACGATGTTCGGGCTCTACGACCACTTCCACTCGTACTGCGATGCTGACGGCACCGCGAAGGACGATCTCTTCACCGCCATCGACGGGGCCGCTGCCTGCGACTGGGACCTCCCCGACGTCTGGCTCGATCCGCCCGCCGGGTTCGACTACAACACCCCGATGAACTTCGTCTCGACGAACGACATCATCGGCGGTAACTCGGGCTCGCCGGTGCTGAGCCGCGATCTCGAGATCGTCGGCGTGGCCTTCGATGGCAACATCGACAGCCTGCCGGGCGACTACATCTTCGACGACACCTTCAACCGCACCGTGTCGGTCGACTCGCGCGGCATGATGGAGTCGATGCGCGACATCTACCAGGCCGAGCGCCTCGTGGACGAGCTTATGAACGGCACGGCCCCCGAGTAGGGACGGACCGCCATCGTGATCAGGCACGCAGGGGCGGCTCGCGACGAGTCGCCCCTGTTTTATGTCGCAGCCCCGAACACGTCTACGAGTGCGGGCAGCACGCCAGCGAGGTCCTCAACGCCCGCGAGCATCCCCGCATGCGGTCCGATGGCGATAAGCGGGACAGGATGCCGAGTGTGGCTCTTCGTCCCCAGGTCCTCGATGTTGCCGTGGTCGCTGGAGACGACAAGCAGCACGTCGTCGGGCAGTGCGTCGAGGAGTGCGCCGAGAAACCGGTCGAGGCTCGTGAGGAGCGTGCGGGCGCGGTCGGGGTCCTGCGCGTGGCCGACCTTGTCGGTGAGCCAGAACTCGAAGAGCGTGACGCGGTGCGCGGAGGCGAGCCCGACGAGGTCGTGTGCAGCTTCCGACTCGGTGAGAGGCGTCAACTCCTTGCCGGGCCAGTTGTCGCCGGTCAGGTCGGCAAATAAAGCCCGACGGCGTTCAAGGTCGTACACGCGCCGTAGTCGAACGCCGGAGGAGTAGCAGCAATAGGAGGTGACAGTCCACCGCTTACGCTGCCGCATCACCTCGAAGAAGCGGGTCGGGTAGGCGTTCGCGAACGCACACACGGCGTCTGCCGGCTGGTCCGTGGCGAGCGCGCGGTGGAGCGTCGCGAACAGGTTGTGCTCGCGCAGAACCGGCTTCGAGGTTGAATGCGGGTAGGGGCCGTAGTGGCGGCCCGCGAGCGCGGCGCAGTTCACGCCCGAGAAGAGCGTCGCCTGGCCCGTCCCGCTCTGCGGCAGCCCCTCCACGCCGAGGTTGGCATTGATGGGACGGAAAACGTGCCGCTCATCGTTGAGGGTCGGTGCGGCGTTGGTCCAGGCGTGGCCGCCCGCCATGCGCGCGAAAGCGGGGAGCGTGTTGGTGGCGAGTGGATTGTCCGCCGTGTCCGGACCAAGGCCGACGCCGTCGAGGAAGACGAAGAGGAGGCGGGGGAAGAGAGCCATCGTATGCGCTGCCCTACGATTCCGACGGGGGCGAGGCGGCCGCCACCACCCAGTCGAAGTCCACGGGCCGTTCGAGGCGGTGCACCCGCTCGGGGAGCGGAAGCGCATCGGGACCCGACCCGGCAATACCGAACACGGGTCGGTCGGCGTCGAGGGCCCACGCGAGCGCCTTCGCCTCAGGACTCCCTGTCTGCGGCTCCACGGCCACCACCGCCGTCGCCAGCGCAGCTTGCACGACAGCGCGCTCGCGGTCGTCGTGGGGATACGGGCCGTGGTGCATATCGAATGGCGCGCACACGAGTCCTTGCGCCCCTACGATGGCGCTGGCATGGGGGCGGATCGAGGGCGTCAGCTTCGCGAGGCCGCTCGCGGCGATCATGATCGACGGATGCCGCTGCGAGTAGCACAGCTTATGCATCACCACGTCGAAGCCGTCGGCGGCTCCGGCGATGACCGAAACGTGGGCATCCACGAGACGCCGGACAAGCGCCTGCGCCTGCTCGAAGGCTGGGCCCGAGAGCCCAGCCCGCCCGAGAATGGCCACCGTGGGCTGAGCGAGGAGAGCGGAGATTCCGTAGCTGTAGAGCGCGACAGGCCGATCCGACCGGTCGAGCGCGTCGAGCTGGGTGGGCCAGCCCTCGGCGGCGGGCGTCCAGACGCGCACGTGGCGGCTCGTGTGGATGCGGAGCGCCTGCTGCGCTTCTTCCAGGCGCGGTGCCATCGCGTCCTCGTCGAAGAGGCGCGCGACCAAGTCGCTGGCCTTGGCGACGCCCTTCAGGCGGACGAGGACCTGCTCGCGCGGCGTCGCCAGGAGCGCCTCGTACGTCGGGAAGTGAGCGAGTAGCCGGTGTGTGGTCACCCGCCCAACGCCGTCGAGGCGGAGCAGCGCAAGCGCGAAGGCTGTGGAGGAAGACACAGAGGAATGGGCGTGGAGGGAGCGATGCGACGGGCAATAGCAACGCGTGAAGCTACGTGCGCGTGCCGAAAGCGAGGGGTAAAAGGGTAACGTTCGCGCCGGACGGTCAGCGCGGACCCGGCCCCAGGAAGCAGAGAAGCCAGGCATCGGCGCTTGGCACCGCCTTTGAGGGCCTGCCGAGAGCCACTCGCTGCGTACCCCTACCGCCATGTCCGACGCGCTTTCCGTCCTCCTCGTCCCCGATGCGGACGAGATCACTCGTCAGGTATTGACCGCGCTGCGCAACGCCGCGCTTGCCGCTGGCGGCCCGGCCACGCTCTCCGAAAGCGGAGACGCCTCCGAAAGCAGTGACGCGAGCCCCACGATGCTGCTCCGGTGGGGTCGCAGCGACGACGCATCGATCCGGTTGGGCGACGACCTCCGCCCCGTGCGCGCCGACGACGGGCGGGTCCTCTACTACGAGAGCACCCTCAGCGAGACAGCACCGCCAGCCTCAGCCGAGCCCGCTGACGAATCCCTCGCTGACAATTCCCTCGTAGCTCCGCTGCTCGCATTCGTTGCTGCAGCCGAGCAGGCGAGAAGCCGCGCAGACGCGTGCCAGGCCGCCGTGGTGGCTGCCGAACGGGTACTCGGAGCTGACCTCGTCTTCGTACTCATGCAGGCGGAGACAGGCGTAGCCGTCGAGGCCGCCTCGTTCAGGTTTGCGGCGGAGACGCGCGCGCAGCTCAGCGAGGCTACGGCCTGGACGACCTATCGCTTGCCGCGCGTCTCCACGGCCATCTCGGCACTTGGGCGGGAGACAGACGCCCTCGCTCCCGACATCGTTCGGGCGTCGATGGAACAGGAGGGGATGGTGTCGGCCATCGCGCTCCCACTTATGCATCGGCACCTCCCGGTGGGCGTCATCTGGGCGTTCTTCGCGGAGCCGCAACGCTTCGACGTGGCGGCTCGGCAGCGCGGCGGGCTGCTAGCGCACCACCTCGCCGGCACCCTCGTACACGTCCACGAGCGGGCGCAGGCATCGGCAGGAAGCTTGGAAGCACAGACGCGTGCGAGCGAGGCGACGCCGCGTCCTGACGAAGGCGCGCCGCCGCCGCTCCCGGTCAAGACGCTGCTCGGCCTCGCCGCGGCGGCCGCCTACGGCATCGAGCGTGCCGACGAGGAATCCTGGCGCGTGGCCTGGGTCACAAAGTCGCTCCGGGGCGTACTGGGCGTGTCCGAAGACGCCGAACTCGATCTCGACGCGATCACGGCGGCCTTCGCTGCGGACGACCGCGCCGCGCTGCACGCAGCCTACGCCTCGCTCGACATTGGCGCATCGACGCGTCTGGAGCACCCGATCACCCTGGCCACGGGCGAAGCCCGACGGGTTCGACATGCACTGCAACGCGTTCGCGAAGACGGGCGCGACCAGGTGCTAGCAGTACTCGTCGACCTCGGGCCCGCATACCCCAACGACGCCGACGAGGCGCCAGCAGCCGCTGGCCTCGATGCACCGCTCTTGGCGTCGCTAGGGCAAGCATTGCGAGGGCCGCTCACCGCGCTGCTCGACGAAGCGGATACGCTGACGCGCACCCCGCGCCTCGACAAGGAGGATTACCAGGGGGCCGCGCGGCAGATCGCTGCGGAGGGTCGGCGTCTCATGACGACCCTCAACCTCGTCGTAGACCTGGCGCGCATCGAGTCGGGGGAGGCGAGCCTGGTGCGGAGCGACCTCCTCCTCGGACACGAACTGCGGAAGGTCGTCGGGCTGCTGGGGCCGCTGGCCACCAAGCGCGCGCTCGACCTCGACGCCGACCTTGACGCGGCGGGCCACATCGCCGTCCATCAGGATGCGACGGCGCTCAGCCGCGTCCTGCATCATCTCGTCGGGACTGCCATCGCGGAGGCGAGCCCTGGGGCCCTGTGTATCCGCATCCGCCGCAGCGCACGCTCAGCCTCCATCGAACTGGAAGGCACTACGACGTCCGACCATGCGTTGAGTGCTGCCGTGATGCATCAGCCCTTTGGGGGAGCCATCGCGGAGCGGCTCGTGGCACGGATGGCCGGGTCGCTCACCGAGTCGAAAGACGACCAGGCGTGCCGCTGGACACTCACGTTGCCTACGGTCGAACGGATGCCTGCGACGACGGCATCGGTGATCGCGTCGCCTGCAGCGGTGTCGGAGCAGGCCGTGGCCAAAATGGAAGGCTTTGCGACCGACATGCCGGACGCAGGGACGCCAGACGTAGGAACACCAGACGTAGCCGCTCCGGGAATCGAGGCGCTGGAAGTAGAGTTGCCAGAGAAGGTCGATGTCGATTCTGCGGAGGGACCCGCTTCCCCTGTCGTCCCCGAGGCAGCCGACATGCTCAACGCGTTGCCGCCAGCGCTGGGCGAAACCGAAGACGAGGCGCTGGAGGCGGAGGCGTTCGCTATGCCGCCAGCGGACACGTTGCCTTCGCCCGACTTCGAGGAGGCGCCCGTGCCGTCGCTGCCCGACCTGGACGCGCTCTTCCCCATGCCGAACGGAGGCGATGGTGGGCCGCGTTCCGAAGAGCCGGAGGAGCCCGAGGCACCGCGGCGTCCCCGCCACGCGTTCCCGTCCATCGAGGCGGCAGCCAATGCGTTTCTGCTCGCTGACGACCTTCACTTCTCGGCGCGCCCGCTCGTTCACCGCGGCGCGTCCGCCGGTGCGGCCACCCCTCCGGGCGCGGCCGAGCCTGCTGGCGCAGCGGAGGCGGACGTGGAGCAGACTGACAACTCCCGGCCTGCTCCGCGCTACGAGCGGACGGAAGTACCCCTGCCTGTGGGGGTGCGCCTATCGACGCCTAGCGCGGTACACAACGAGGAACCTGCGGTAGCCACGCAGGCTCCTGACGAGGAAGCCACTCCCCCAAGCTCGGTACCCACGGCCGACACGGCTCCGCGCGCTTTCGACACGGCGCTTGACGCCTTTGCGTCTGTGGAGGCTGAGCACATCGACGTAAGCGACCTGGATCCTGCCGACGACGAAGTCAGCCATCTAGCCTCCGAGGTAGACGCGCCGCCGGCCGGTTCGCACGAGGGACCTGGCAGCCAGTCGCCCCGCCTCGCCGTCGAGGGGCCTGCGCGTGTGCTGATCGTCGAGGACAATCCGGAAACACGCATCCTGCTCGAACGCCTCATCGGACGCGAGTTCGAGACGGTCGCTGTCGAGTCCCCCCGGGCTGCGCTCGACCAACTCACACAGCAGCAGTTTCACGCGCTCGTCCTCGACATCCACCTCGGCGGGCGCGAGACGGGCGTCGATATCCTGCGCATCGCGCGTACCCTCGACGGCTATGCGGACACATTCGCGATGGCCGTGACGGCGTTTGGCGAGCGGTCGGATCGGGAGCGGTTCATCGAGGCGGGTTTCAATGCCTACGTGCAAAAGCCGTTTGTCCCCGATGCCTTGTTGGCCCCGCTCCGCGAAGCGCTGCAGCCAGCCTAGCCGCGCCTACAGGACGAGACGCTCGGTGCGCCGACGTGTGTACATCCGGCGTAGTCGGCACGGCGCGAGCTTCTGACTTGGTGCTTGGCTGCACGCCCTCGAACGCGGATTGGACACGGCGCCTGGCATACGCGCGGAAAAAAGCTATCTTGAAGCCCCACCTAGTCCTTTCTACGCCATGCCTCTCCGAGTGTACGCCGACCGGGCGTGCGTACACGTCGCGATGAAGCCGGTGTGCTCCGCGTGGTTGCTCGCAGCGCTCGTGCTGCTGGGCGGCTGTGCAGGCAGCGCCCGCCTCGACGCGCCGCTCACGCCACTGGTCCCCGCCGCGACCGCCCCCCACACCGAAGCAGAAACGGAGGTCCGCCTCCGCACCAGCGCCGACCGCTGGATGGGTGTCCCCTACAAATGGGGCGGCACCTCCCGCAATGGCATCGACTGCTCGGCGTTCGTCCGCGCGATGTTCCAGGAGACGTTTAGCGTTCCGCTCCCGCGTAGCACGCACACGCAGGTACGCGTCGGGATGGAGGTGCCCTGGGGCGAGTTCCAGACCGGCGACCTCATCTTCTTCAAGACGAGCCGCCGCACCAACCACGTCGGCATCTATCTGCGCGACGGGCAGTTCGTCCACGCATCCAGCAGCCGGGGCGTGACGATCTCGCCGCTCCAGGGGTTCTACGAGCGCAAGTTCTGGACGGCGCGCCGCATCCTGCCCCGCTTCGGCACGCCGCGCCCTGACATGCCCGCGCCGCTTGCGCCGACCGTCTCGCCGGTGCCCGCACAGCCGACGTCTCCGATAGCGCGCCCTGGCTGGTAGGTCTCGCCGGGCGTGGATGCCCCGGTCGCGACGAATCCTCAGGCTCGTTCGGTCGTATATTCACACCGTTCGCCGCCCCCCGGTTTTCCGGGGCGTGGCGTTCTTCTTTTTCCGCCCCGCGCCTCCGCACCCTGCGTGTGTCGCGCCCTCCCACGTCCATCCGCATGTCCTCCCCCGTCTATCTCACCCAGGAAGGTCTCGACGAGCTCAAGGCCGAACTCCAGCGTGCCCGCACTACCGAACGCCAGGAAATCGCCCAGGCCATCGCTGAGGCGCGGGCGCAGGGCGACCTCTCCGAGAACGCGGAATACGACGCGGCGAAGGAAGCCCAGGGCCACCTCGAAGCGCGCATCGTCAAGCTCGAGACCACCCTCGCCAACGCACGCGTCGTGGACGAGAAGGACGTGGACACGTCGAAGGCGCGCATCCTCTCGAACGTGCGGGTCATCAACCGCAAGGCGAAGCGCGAGGCGACCTACATGCTCGTCTCGGCGCGGGAGGCTAACATGGCGCAGAACAAGATCTCGGTGACGAGTCCCATCGGGAAGGGCCTGCTCGGCAAGGAAGTTGGTGATGTGATCGAGATCAAGGTCCCGGCGGGCAAGGTGCAACTGGAGATCCTGGAGATCAGCCGCTAGCCGCTCGTTCCCGTTCACCCCTGCACGATGCCTGCGTCCACACCGCATGCGGACCCCCAGCGCTCGACGCCCGTGCGCTGGCTCGCGCGGGGTGCTTGGCTGGCCTTCTGGGTCGTCGCGGGATATTTCGTCGCGTGTGCGCTGCTGATCGCCTCGTACCGCGTCGTCGATCCGCTGTTCACGACGGTCCACGTCGAGCGCTGGGTCGAGTCGTGGGGCGACGAAGGCGACTACGACTACCGCCGGTCCACGGTGCGGCTTGCGGACATCTCCGACCAACTCGAACGCGCCGTCGTGGCGTCCGAAGACGCGCGGTTCTACGACCACCACGGCTTCGACTGGATCGAGGTGGAGAAGGCGCGCGAAGCGGCGGCTCAGGGCGGACGGCTACGCGGAGCGTCCACCATCTCACAGCAGCTCGCTAAGAACCTCTTCCTCACGACCGACCGCTCGTGGCTGCGCAAAGTCGCTGAAGTACCGCTTACGGTGCTCATCGAAGCGCTCCTCCCAAAAGAGCGCATCCTAGAGCTGTATCTCAACACCATCGAGTGGGGCCCGGACGGCGTCTTTGGGGCTGAGGCGGCTGCGCAGGCCCACTACGGCATCGCTGCGGCGGACCTGTCGCGCAACCAGGCCGCGCGTCTCGCCGCTATCGTGCCCGCCCCACGCACCCGCGCTCCCCACGCCGCCGACCGCACCGCGCAGCATATCCTGCGTCGCATGTGGCAGCTCGGCTATTGACTTCCTCTCTCGACAACGCCCATGGTCGATCTGCGCAGCGATACCGTCACGAAGCCCACGCCCGCGATGCGCCGCGCGATGGCCGAGGCCGAGGTCGGCGACGACGTCTTTGGAGAGGACCCGACGGTCCGGCGGCTCGAAGCGCGTGTCGCGGAGGAGTTGGGCAAGGACGCGGCGGTGTTCGTGCCGTCAGGCGTGATGGGTAACCAGATCGCCCTCCACGTCCACACCCGCCCCGGCGACGAGGTGCTGGTCGCGGAACGGAGCCACATCTACCACTACGAAACCGGAGCCCCTGCGGCGCTCTCCGGCGTGCAGTTGACGCTGCTCGGCGACCGACGCGGGTTCATCGAGCCCGATGACGTACGCGCTGCCGTGCAGGGGACGCACGATTGGGAGCCGCATACCTCGCTGCTCTGTCTCGAGAACACGGTCAACAAGGCAGGCGGACGAGTCTTTCCGCTGGGCTTGCTCCAGGCAACCTGTGCGGCCGGACGCGAGCACGGCCTGCGTCTGCACCTCGACGGCGCGCGCCTCTGGAACGCTGTCGCCGCGTCCGGCATCAACGCGGCCACGTGGGCCGCCCCGTTCGACACCGTGAACGTGTGTCTTTCGAAGGGGCTTGGGGCTCCCGTCGGGTCCGTTCTCGTCGGGGAGGCGGCCATCATCCGCGAGGCCCGCCGCATCCGCAAGCGGTTCGGCGGGGGGATGCGGCAGGTCGGCATCCTCGCCGCGGCAGGCCTGCACGCTCTCGACCACCACCGCGACGACCTCGCGCTGGACCACGTCCACGCCCGTCGCTTCGCCGAGACCGTGGCAGCGATCCCCGCCTTCGCCATCGACCCGGACACTGTCGAGACCAACATCGTGCTGTTCGATACCGTCGCGACGGACGCGCAGCCGGTGCTGGCGCAGTTGCAAGAGCGCGGCGTCCTGATGGTGCCGTTCGGCCCGCGCACGATCCGCGCGACGTTTCATCGCGACCTGGCGCCCGCAGACATCGACGCGGCATGCACCGCCATCGAGCACGTGGCAAGCCGCCTCGTCTAGCGTCGCCGGTGTAGGACGAGGCGGATGAAGGTAGAGGTGCGGAAAAATGCAGGCCCTGTGAAACCCGGCGGGTAGCTCCCTCCGTTGGGATACAGCCTTTGCACACCGCACTCTAATAACAACACCGTCCGCACACCGCCATGCCGGAGTGGGTTGAGGTCTACGACAACGAAGACGTACTGGTGGCGACCCGCGAGCGCGTTGGGCGACTCACGGTGCTCACCGCCCTCTTCGCTGGAGCGCTGCTCTCGTTCGCCCCGCTGCTCGTCCTGCACACCGAATACGGCCTGCTGTGGGTGGGCCTGGCCAGCGCGCTCTTCTTCGGCGGCGTGGGCTGGGCGGCGCTCGACTACCTGCACCAGCGGTGCGTCGTGTGGTGCGTCAAGCTCTCGATGAAGCAAGTCGTCGGTTACGACTACGCACGCCGCACCCTCCATCTAGCCTGGCCGGACGTCGCGCGCATCGAACTGGACGCGGACGGGCTGCTCATCGTCGGCCGGGGACCGGCGCCGTTGCCGACGGTCCTTAAGATCCCGCATCAGTACCCCGACTTCGCGGCGCTGAGCCACCGGGTCGTCGAGTATGCGGAAGCGCACCGCGTCGAGGTGCACGTGGATGGCCAGCCGCTCGACACGCTGGATGTCGCTTCAGTGTTTGGCGTCGAGGCCTAGATCTGCACTCCGGCGTGCCGTAGTCGCGCTTCATGCTGACCGGTCAGAGATGGGGGCGCGGTGAAGACGGAACCGGCTCCCGGACGCCCGAATTCCTCAGGCGGTAATGCTCCATCAACGCCCGCCTCCATGTTTCGGCTCCACCGCCCGACGCCCGTCCCCCGCGCTTCTCGCCTCGAACGAGCCGTGATTGCAGGGCTGGCGTTCGCGAGCGGACTCTGCTTCGGTATGCTCCTCGCGCCGCGCTCCGGCGACGAAACCCGTGAGCGCATCGGTGCCCAAGCCCGTGCGACCACGGATTGGCTCGAAGACCAGGCCCGCTCCGTGGCCGAGCCGCGGCTGGAGTCGGTGCGCGAATCGGCGGAGGCTGCCCGCCGCCGCTACGTGCCGCTCGCTGACACCGAGTGGGATGTGGTCGATGGGCGTGCCCTCCTCGACGACGCGATCCGCAGCCGTTGACCCTTCCCACTGACGTTCACCTATTCCCCATTCCCATGCCCTATCCCGAAGCCCTCGTTGCCCCCATGCGGGGTGAGCTCACCCGCCTCGGTGTCTCCGAACTGCGCACCGCTGCCGACGTGGACGCCTTCTTCAACGCCGCCGATGGCACGACGCTCGCTGTCGTTAACTCGGTCTGTGGTTGCGCGGCAGCCAACGCCCGCCCGGCCGTGGCGCTCGTCAGCCAGGCTCCGATCCCGCAGCCCGACCGCATGGTGACGGTCTTCGCGGGGCAGGACCTCGACGCGACCGCGCGTCTCCGTGAGCACCTCGCGGGCATCCCGCCGTCCTCGCCCTCGATGTTCCTGCTCGTGGACGGCGACCCCGTCTTTGCCGTTGAGCGCCGTCACATCGAGGGCCGCAGCGCCTCGGCGATTGCGCAAGACCTCGCTCAAGCCTACCAGAAGTTCTGCAGCGCTGAGGCTGGCGGCGATGGTGCCCCTGAGCAGCCCGATGTCGCTGCGCAGCCCGATGTCGCAGAGGCCCCGAGCCAGCGCGGCGACCTGCCTTCGACCTTCAAGTCGATTCTCTAGGCAGCCAGATCGAGCGCAAGAACGCGCCGCAAGCGCTGTAGGGGCGGAACCTCTCAGGAGGGTCCGCCCCTACGCATGTCCGACCGTCGTCCGGCTCCGCGCGGCCATCGCCAGGGTGAGCAGCCCGCCGATCACGGTGGCAACGAACGTCCACACGGGCGCGGCGGGACTCCACTCGACGACCGCAACGACAGTGACCAGCGGGACCGCTCGCAGGAGCGCGCGGGTCATGTCCGATAGAAGAGGGGGGACGGATACCTGCGCCATGCGAAACATCCAACCGAGGTGAGCGACACGCAACGCAGCTCCCGTCACCCCGATGACCAGGACGGCCCCGTCCGCATCGAACACGGCGCCTGCCACGACGACGGCCGTGGTCAGCACCGAGAACATCACCACGCTAAAGCCGAGGTCGGCGCGTTGCTGCTCCAGCACGTCGAAGAGCGCCGTCATGGGCGAGGCGATAGCGCCTAGCAGCACCCACACCGCCGTGAGTTGGGCGTAGCGCCCCGCCACGCTCCAAACGTCGCCGAAGACGAAGGCAAACAGCGAGGGGCCTGCAACCAGCACGGCGAGGGCAGGGAAGAGGGTCACTGCCCACATCCCGCACAGGACGGTGCGGACTAGGTCGGTGAGCGTCCCGCTGCGGAGCGCCTCCGGTGCCCGCACGAAAAACACCTCACCGAACGCCCCCGTGACGAGCCCGAGTGGTAGCGCCAGCGCGCCGTAGGCGACGCCGAAATGACCGACGACGGCACTGCCGAAGAAAACCGCCAACAGGAGCACTGGGGCCCGCGTGGCCCCGACGTTGAGCAAGGCCGCCGGAGCTGAAAAGCGCGGGAAGCGCTGGTACCGCCCGGCCAGCCTCGTAACGGCAGCACGCGTGACGGGAGCCAGCTTCGCCCGGTCCCGCAGGAGCACCCATCCGCCTCCAACCAGGGCAGCTGCTACGAATCCGAGTGCGGTGCCCGCGACGAGGCCGAGCGCGCTGATCTTCGAGCCGGCCCCGCCCGCCCAGAGCCCGGTAGCGAGAAGCCCTCCCACGCCGAGCTGGACGGCAATCGTGACCACGTTCTGCGTGACGCGTAGCCCGGAGACGAGGCCGAAGCGCTCGTAGCGGCTGTGCCAACTCAGGAGCGACAGCAGCGCATCCGCCGCCAACAGTGCAACGGGGAAGAGCGCGAGCGTCCACCGCGCTACCGGGTCGGCGAGCACGGTCGGGGCGAAGCTTGGAGGAACCACCAGGACGAGCGCGCTCAGGGCGGCAAACGCGGCGGCGCACGCGAGAGCCAGCACGAGCAGCCCGGCGGCACGGTCGTCCGAGCGCGGCAGCAGGATCGCCGAGCGGTAGCCGCCCGACACGAACGTCGTGCCCAGCGCCACGAGTGTGGTGAACACCGTCAGGACGCCGAAGTCGTCGGGCGTGTAGAGGCGGGTCAGCACGGGCCGCGCGGCGAACACGAGCGCCTGTGCGAGCGCCGTCCCGCTGACGAGCGTCAGAATCGGGCCGAGCAGCGAGGACGCTGTCCCCGCTTCACTCCCTGCGCGCAGCCGAGCCCAGAAGCGTGGCATCAGAGGAAGGGGCGGACCTGCGCCAGCGCGCGTAGTTCGGGACGGACATAGCGCTCCACGCGGTAGTACGACGTGAGCGTCGCGCCAAAGCTGCGCTTGAACTCGGCGGTGGTGGGCATATTGGCCCCGGTGAGGTCGAGCGCCGAGAGCCCCACCTCGTAGAAATGGCAGCGCATGGCGTGGGTGAGCAGCGTCATAGCGGGGCCGGGGCGGCTGGCTCCAGTCCACTGGTGCGCGACCTGTCCATCCGCGAGCGCGACTGAAACGCCCTCCGGAGCGCCGCCGCCGCTGGGCTTCAGGACGAATGGGTACGCGAGCTCCGCTTCGATGAGTGTGCCGATCAGTCGGTCGCGTTGCTCGTGGGCCAACGGTGGAGCCGAACCCTGACGCTCGAACACCTCGTCCATAAGGCCTGAGATCGCCGTCCAGTCGTGACCGCCGCAGGCAACGTCGAACAGAGGCGTATCACGCCGGACATGCTTCTTAACGCCGCGCGAACTCGCCCGCACCATCTCCTCTGGAGCGTCCAGCGGCGCATGGTACGTGTAGCGCGGATACGCCTGGTAGCCAGCCCAGACGAACGCGCGCACGTCGTGCATAGCAGGATGAAGGTGAAAGGCGAGTGCGTGAAACTCCGCCTCCAGAAACGGGAGCAGGGTGTCGAGTGCAGAGCGGCGGTGGTGCACATCGGTGTCACGCAGCGGCTCCGCGAGCACAACCGGCGTGTGGGACGCAAGCGGCGGGACGACGGCAAGCCGGTAGGGTCCCCGGCGTCGCTCGTACACCAGAACGCCGCCGACAAGGTGCCCATCGCCGTCGTGCAAGCCTGCCACGCGGAGGCGTAGCCCATGGCTCGAAGCAAGGGCATCGGTGAGGGCCTCCCCAAACGCGAGCGCAGCGAAGGGCGTGCGGTACGGCGACGTGTCGATCAGCGCAGCCCACGCAGCGCGGGTCGCGGCCTCCGCCGGGTCGAGCCACGTGGCGCGGACCTCGCTCATCCTGCCCGACTCAGAGGATGTATTGGCTCAGGTCGCGGTCCTCCACGATGCCCTGCAGGCGCTCGCGGACGTAGGCCCCGTCCACCGAGAACGTTGCCTCCTCAACGCCTTCGGGCATCTCGAAGAGCAGCGACTCCAGGAGCGTCGTGAGCACCGTGTGTAGCCGCCGCGCGCCGATGTTCTCGACTTCCTCGTTCACCCGCGCCGCCGTGCGCGCGATCTCGCGGATGGCGTCGTCGGTGAACGAGAGCGTCACCCCGTCCGAGGCGAAGAGCGCCTGGTACTGCTTCGTGAGCGCGTTTTTGGGCGCGGTGAGGATCTGCACGAACTCGTCCTCGCCGAGCGTCGCGAGCTCCACGCGGATCGGGAAGCGGCCCTGGAGTTCGGGGATCAGGTCGCTCGGCTTCGAGACGTGGAACGCGCCCGAGGCGATGAAGAGGATGTGGTCGGTCTTGACGAGCCCGTGCTTCGTCGTGACCGTGGAGCCTTCGACGATGGGAAGGAGGTCGCGCTGGACGCCCTCGCGGCTCACGTCCGGCCCGCCGCCGCCCGAGCCTGTCGTCCCGGCTCCGCGCCCCGCCACCTTGTCGATCTCGTCGATGAAGACGATCCCTGACTGCTGCACACGCTCGATAGCCTCGGCCGTCGCCGCCTCGTGATCGATCAGCTTCTGTGCCTCCTCCTGGAGCAAGACCTCACGGGCCTCGGCGATCTTCATGCGGCGCTTTTTGCGCTTCCCGCCGCCGAGGTTACCGAACATCTCCTGGAGGTTGATGCCCATCTCCTCCAGCCCCATCGGCCCGAACATCTGGAGCGTGGGCGTCTTCGTGGCCGTGACCTCCACTTCTACCTCGCGCTCGTCGAGTTCCCCTGCGCGGAGCATCTCGCGGAAGCGGGCCCGCGTGCGTTCGCGGAGTTCGTCTTCCGTCTTGGGCTCGCCGTCGCCGCTTGCGCTCTCGTCCGGCTGCGGCGTGAAGACGAAGCCAGGGCCCTGAATCGCGGGGCGTTTGGGCTTGGCGTTCGGGGACGGGGGGATGAGCAGGTCAAGGATGCGGTCCTCGGCGCGCGCTCGGGCGGGTTCCTGCACGCGCTCGGCTTGCTCGGCCTTGACCATGTTCACCGCGAGGTCGGCGAGG